>CAZIUM010000158.1:0-6982 GCA_964542285.1 uncultured Lentisphaerales bacterium | reverse complement strand
TGGTCCTGACGACGCTGCATGCGGGCGGCAAGTTCGACGGCTCCAACTACAAGGTTTCGGGGGGGTTGCACGGGGTGGGCGTATCCTGTGTCAATGCCCTGAGCGAGTGGATGGAGGTCGAGGTGCGGCGTGACGGCAAACTGTACCGCCAGCGTTTCGAGCGCGGTCATCCCGCGAGCGAATTGCAGGTGATCGGTCCCACCCAGGGACGCGGCACCAAGATTACGTTCCAGCCGGACGGCACCATCTTCACCTGCAAGGCCTTTGAATGGGACATTCTCACCAGCCGCTTGCGTGAACTGGCGTTTCTGAACCGGGGCGTCGGCATCCAGATCACGGACGTGGATAACGAGCGCAGCGAGCGCTTTCTGTTCGAGGGCGGCATTGTCGAATTCGTCGCCTATCTCAACAAGAGCAAGTCGGCGGTTCATCCCGAGGTGATTCAACTTACGGGTGTGCGAGACAACATCGAGTGTGAAATCGCGATGCAGTACACCGATTCGTACACCGAAAACCTTTTGAGCTACTGCAACAACATTCACACCCTCGAAGGCGGAACGCATCTCAGTGGATTTCGTTCGGCCTTGACGCGCACGGTCAATCGCTACGCGGGCGAGAAGAAGCTGTTCAAGGATTCCGAAGAGGGCATGAGCGGCGACGATATTCGCGAAGGACTCACGGCGGTGGTCAGTGTCAAGGTGCCGCAGCCGCAGTTCGAGGGCCAGACCAAGACCAAGCTGGGCAACGGCGAGGTGGAGGGCGTCGTCGCGGGAATCGTCAACGATCAGTTGGCCGCCTTTTTGGAGGAGCATCCGCAGGTGGCGCGCAAGGTGGTGGACAAGGCCGTGCTGGCGGCGCGCGCGAGGGCCGCGGCACGCAAGGCGCGCGAGCTGACGCGTCGCAAGGGCGCCCTGGACTCGGCCTTTCTGCCGGGCAAGCTGGCGGATTGTTCCGAGCGCGATCCGCGCTTGTGCGAACTGTACATCGTCGAGGGCGATTCCGCCGGCGGCTCCGCCAAGCAGGGACGCAATCGCGAAACGCAGGCCATTCTGCCGCTGCGCGGCAAGGTGCTCAACGTCGAGAAGGCCCGCATCGATCGCATCCTGAACAACAACGAGTTTCGCTCGTTGATCTCCGCGGTCGGCGCGGGATTCGGCAGCGACGAGTTTGACGTCAGCAAGGTGCGCTACCACAAGATCATCATCATGACCGACGCCGATGTGGACGGTGCGCACATCCGCACCCTGCTGCTGACGTTCTTCTTTCGCCAGATGCCCCAACTGCTGGAGCACGGCTACATCTACCTGGCGCAACCGCCGCTGTACAAGATTTCACGGCGCCAGAAGGAGGAGTACATCGAAAGCGAGGAACAACTGACGTCGCGTCTGTTGAGCATGGGGTGCGACGACATTCAGATGCGCCTGGCCAACGGGGCGTTGGTGCCGCCCGAGAAACTGCGTGAGCTGCTGGACCGCCTGACCCAGATCGAGATCACGATGGACGGTCTGCGCCGCCGCGGCGTCCCGGTCGAGGACCTGATGCGGCAGCGTCACCCGCACACGGGCGATCTGCCGCGTTACATGACGGTGACGGGCAAGGGCGAGGAGGCCGTCAAGGCCTTTGCCGCCACGGAACCCGAACTCGAAACGCTGCGAGCCGCGGCGGAAACCAGGCTGGGACAACCCTGCGACCTGGTGGAATCGCAGATCGCGGCCTATCACGCCAATTCGCCGGCCGATTTTAGCTGGGTCGAAATCTTCCGTGCGCCCGCCCTGCGCCGTCAAATCGACGTCCTGGCGGAAATGGGATACAGTGTGGACGATTTATTGGGAGGGGACACCCCTCTGGGCTTCATCCTGGCCGATGGAACCGAGACGCCGGTGACCGCCTTGCCGCAATTGCTGGAAAACGTCCGCCAACGCGGTCGCAAGGGGCTGGTGATCCAGCGCTACAAGGGGCTTGGCGAAATGAATCCCGAGCAGCTCTACGGCACGACAATGGATCCCGCCGGCCGACGCCTGTTGCGGGTCTCGCTGGAAGATGCCGTCAAGGCCGACGAGATCTTTACGTTGCTGATGGGCGACGACGTCGAACCCAGGCGGCGGTTCATCGAGGAAAACGCGCTCAACGTGCGCAACTTGGATGTCTAGCCCATGCAGTCCGCGCTGAAAGCATTTCTGTCCGCCCATCGTTTTGACACCGAGGGGGCGGAACCGGACCGTCTGCTGGCCGACTTTGCCCGCGAAATGGAAGCCGGCCTGGCCGGAAGACGCAGTTCGCTGCCGATGATCCCGGCCTACATCGGGACCGATGGGAGCGTGCCGCCCGAGCGTCCGGTGATCGTCATCGATGCCGGCGGCACAAACTTGCGGGTGGCCACGGTTCGTTTTGCCCGCGATGGCCGGCCGGAAATCGACGATTTCCACAAGACCCACATGCCGGGAACCCGTGGCGAGGTCACGGCGGAGGAATTTTTCGCTTGTCTGGCCGACTTCGTGTCTCCCCTGGCAAAAGCCTCGGATCGCATCGGTTTCTGTTTTTCGTATCGCACCGAAATCACGCCCGACGGGGACGGACGGCTGCTGCGCTGGAGCAAGCAGATTCGAGCGCCGGAGGTGGAAGGACGCCTGGTGGGCGCCGAACTGGCGGACCGACTCGAGCGACGCGTCGGACACAGGCATCGCATTCGGGTGCTGAATGACACCGTCGCGACCCTGCTGGCGGGACGCAGCCTCGGCATGGCCCGACGTTTTGGAGGCTATGTCGGATACATCCTCGGTACCGGCACCAACAGCGCCTACATTGAACGGCATGCGGCCATTGCCAAGTTGATTGGCCTTGCACATGAGGGACGCATGGCCATCAACATCGAGGCCGGCGGTTTCGCGCGGACGCCCCGTAGCCGGTTCGACGAGCTTTTTGACGCCACCACCATCGATCCGGGCCATTACAGGCTGGAAAAGATGACGGCCGGCGGCTACCTGGGCGGATTGGGGCTGACAATGCTGCGCGAAGCGGCGGATGCCGGCCTGTTTGCGCCGACCGCGGCCGAGGCGCTGCGCAACCTTTCGGATCTGAGCAACAAGGACCTGGACGACTTCTGTGCCGATCCGGAGCATCCGCCGGAAGTCTTTGCCCGAATGCCCCTGGATGCCGCGGGGCGCGAGCGCATTCGGGCGTTGGGGACGGCGCTCTATCGGCGCGCCGCCAACCTGGCGGCCCTGCATCTGGCGGCCGTCCTGATCCGAAGCGCTTCGGCGAGCGACCCGAAACTGCCGATTTGCGCCAACATCGACGGGTCAACCTATTATCGCACCCGCAGCGCGGAGTTTCGCCGGCGGATGGACCGTCGGCTCGACGCCATTCTGGCCTCGCGCGGCATTGCCTACGAGCGGACCAAGGTGGACGATGCGCCCCTGATCGGCGCAGCGGTGGCGGGGTTGTCGCAGAATGGTTTTTCATCAGAGGAGTAATCGTATCATGTGGACGGTTGTTGTCAGCGTATTGGCGGGTGTAATCGTGGGGCTGGGTCTCGGTTTCGGCGGGATGGCGCACTGGGCCTGGAGCATCGTTTGGGGTTTGTTGACGTTCGGAGCCTGCCAGGCCGGCATAGGTTGGATGTTGCGCCAGCGTATCAAGACCATGATGGACCATGTGCAGGGGATCATCGCGGCCGGGCAGAAGCGGCTGCAGCAGAAGACCGAACAATGGCAGTTCCGTCCGCCCGGAAGCATCAAGCAGGCCAAACGCGAACTGGAACGCGAGCAGCGCAATTTCGTGACCCAGGCGATCGTGGCGACCGATGCGTTCGAACGTTACTATCGCTGGAGTCCGCTGCTGCGCCGTCAAATCGACACGTTGCGCATGCAATTGTATTTCCAGATCAAGGACTATGCCGCGGTGGATCGCCTGTTGCCCCGGTGCCTGTACATCGAGCCCATGACCGCGGCCATTCGCATGGCGCGTATGGTTCAACGCAAGGAGGAGGAAGGCCTGGACAAGTTCTTCGAAAAACAGGTGCGACGGTTGCGCTACGGGCAAGGAGCCATTCTCTATGCCCTGCGCGCATGGATCGCGTTGCGTCATGATGACGTCGACAAGGCCCATGAAATCCTGTTGCGTGCCAGCGAAAAAATGGAGAACGACACCATCAAACGCAATCTGGAACACCTGACCAACAACCGCGTTCGGCAATTTTCCAATGCCGGACTGGGAGACGAATGGTACGCCCTGGGGCTGGAGGAACCGCGCATCAAGGCCCAGCGTCAGCGCATGCCGCCGGCCAGGATGCGGTAGGCAAGGTCGGCCATGGCCATCACGGCGCAAGTTCGATCGACGTGTCGCACAGCTCGCCTGGATTCCGGACCACGATGCCCAGCAGCAGCTCGACATCTCCTTGATCGGGCAAGGTCACGATGGTGGTTTGTTTGCCTTCGGGCCACATCAGGGCGCATTGGTTCGAGCGGGGGTCCTTGACCACGCGCAAAATAGTTTCCCGCGCGTAAAGCGGCACATCCAGGGGCGTTCCGAGGGGACTGCCTTCGGCCAGCAGGGCCAATTGCGCCTGGGGACCGTGCTCGCGCCCCGCCGACAATTCGCGCGAATCCAATTGAATCGTGGCCGTCAGGGTGGAGGGGTCCGCAATGCGCCAGAGGAGGGCCTTGCCGAACCAGGCGCTCAACACCGGGCCCACCGTACGGGTGTCGATGGCGCAGCGACCATGGATGCGGCCCTTGCCGGTTCGGGCGTTGAACGTGGCGTACAGTTCATTCGGCACGTCGGGGTGGTCGTACTGCGTGCGCTCGCGCGCGAAGCGGACCGAGCCGGCATAATCCCAGCGTGCCCAATTGGGCACCGCCCCGAAAATTGGGCTCATCGTGCCGACGGCCCCGTCCCCGTCGCCGGAGGTGGCCGGAAGTTCATCCAACAGTTGGGCCAACGTGTCGTCGGCAATGCCCTTGCCGAGCAGGTTCACTTCACGTTTGACGATGATGGCTTCACGGATACGTCCGGCCCGGGTTAATTCGCGTTGCAGGGCTTCCAGGCGCGACAGATACTTGGCGGTAAGATCGTTGACGGCTTTTTGGCGCTCGGCCGCGGCATCTTTGAAGCGTTGCACATACTGTTCCTGCAGCCGGCGCAATTCCGCCGGTTCGCGCACCAGGGCCGAGTCGGGCATTTCAGGCGTCATCTCGAAGGGATCGCGTTCTCCCTGCATGGCCTCGGCGAACCGTTTCTGCTCGCGGGCCACGTTCAGAACGCCATCCAGGTTGCCTTCGCGCTGATACCGCGCCATCAGCCCGCGCAAGTCGGACTCGTACTGCCGGGGAAAGCCCTTGATCGCTTCCCGATATCGTGCGCCGATTTCGCCGGTGTGTTCGCGATACACCTTGGCGAGTTCCTGCATTTCAGGTGGCAAGTCGGATGCGGCCTGAGCCCCGGAGGAAAGCAGTAAAACGGTTCCGAAAAGGCATGCGCCAAACCAAGCGCGTGAGCGGGCAACGTTCAAGCACATCGCTGTAAAACTGACGATCTTTCGTCTCACATGATTCCCTTTCATCCGCGGCCCGATGCCCCGAATGCTTTAGGATTGTATCGGGTTTAAGGTGAAAAGCAAGTCCGGTATTGGCCGGCGCGGAACCCATCGGCATTACCTGGAGGAAACCACGCAGAGCCATTCCGCTTCCGCGGCCACTTCGTCGCCGACGTAGCAGACGCCGGACTGGCGCAGCATTTTTCCGGAAGCGCGCAGGTTGCGAACCTCGAAACGGACTTCCTCGTCCGGTCGCACCTGCCGCCGGAATTTGGCGGACTTGACGCTGGCCAGGAAGAAGTGCTGTTCGTAGGGCACCACACCCGATTGCACCAGCGCCGCCCCGCCGCATTGCGCCATGGACTCGATCAGGATCACGCCCGGCACGACCGGATAATCGGGAAAATGACCGCGGAAAAAGAACTCGTCCGAATGAAACCGATGCGAACCGACGACGACACCGTCGGATCGTGTCGAGACCTGATCCACGAAGAGAAATGGAGCACGGTGCGGGAGATATTGGGTTACTTCCATGATCATTCCCGATATTTTTTGAAGGCCAGGATGCCGTTATGCCCGCCGAATCCAAGCGAGCCGGAGATGGCGACGTCGATGTTGCCTTCCATGCCCCGATTGGGAACATAATCCAGGTCGCACCCGGCCTCGAGGTCCGGGTTGTCGAGGTTGATCGTCGCCGGGTAGTAGCCGTCGCGGATGGCCAGCACACAGGCGATGGCCTCGACGGCGCCGGCGGCGGCGATCAGATGTCCGGTCATGCTCTTGGTGCTGGAGACCTTCAGCTTGCGGGCATGGTCGCCGAAGGCACGTTTAATCATCTTGGTTTCGAGAGGATCGTTGACGGGGGTCGAGGTTCCGTGCGCATTGTAGTACTGCACCTCTTCGGGACGGACGCCGGCGTCCTCCATTGCCAGGGTGATGGCATGGGCGCCTCCGGCGCCCTCGGGATCGGGGGCCGTCAGGTGGTAGGCGTCGCAGGACAGACCATACCCGGCCAATTCGGCATAAATGCGCGCGCCGCGCGCCCTGGCATGTTCCAGTTCCTCCAGCACCAGGATCCCGGCGCCTTCGGACATGATGAATCCATCCCGATCGCGATCGAAGGGGCGGCTTGCGGCCTGCGGCCGGTCATTGAATTTGGAAGCCAAAGCCTTGAGAATTTGGAATCCGGCCACGCCGAAGCCCGTGAGCGTCGATTCCGTGCCGCCCGACAGGCAGACATCGCAGCGCCCGGCGCGAATCATGTCCAGCGCCGCGCCCAGGGCGTCGGTACCCGAGGCACAGGCCGTGACGGTGGTGAGGGCAAACCCCTTGATGCCGAAGGCCATGGCAATGTTGCCGGAAGCCTCGTTGGAGATAATCTGCGGCACCGTCAGCGGCAGAATGCGACGGGGACCGTTGGCGAAGTACCTGCCCATGGATTCTTCGAGC
>CAZIUM010000157.1:0-6987 GCA_964542285.1 uncultured Lentisphaerales bacterium | reverse complement strand
GCGGTCAGCTTCGCCTTGATCGTCTGAAGCAGAGAGCAGATCGTGACGATCAGCTTCAACCGGGAAGTGATTCAAGAACTGAAAAACTGCGCTCCTCAATACAAGGCGTTGTGGCTGTCCAATTTTATGAAGGATAAATCCGGGAAAAGATTCCCTTCCCTTGAAACCGTTCTGTCAACGCTAACGCAAACCCGCGCGGATGGACTGGACGCCGCCAAAAATTTTGTAGATGGCGATTTCATCAGGGGGGTCAGGGACAAGGGGTTTGAATTCCACGTATGGACCGTCGATGATGCATCGACCGCCGGCCGCTTCAGGAAGTGGGGTGCTCAGTCGATTACAACGAATGTGCCCGGCGTGATAAGGCAGCACTTTTCCGGACAAGGGGATGCCGCCTGCGCGGGGAATCGAGCGGACGCCTTGCGATCCGGGCTGGCGAACGCATGAACAGAAAACAGGGGAACAGGGACGGTCCTGTTTTTGCTGGTTTGGGGTCACCCCCATGGCGTAATCGAATCGTTTTTGCTATACTGGTTTCCCGTTGACCACATCGTGTGACATTTCAACTCACCTGGGAATTGGCGTATGGCTTGGCTGACCGAACGAAAACAACAATTGACGGTGCGTGACACCGAAGCACTTTGGCGGGTATGCAAGGCTTGCGGCGCGTATGTCGAAACGCAGCGATGGCAGCAGGATTTGCAGGTATGCCCTCATTGTCAGGCCCATGCGAGGCTTTCCTGCCAGGAACGCATCGCCTTGCTGACCGATGAAGGCTCATTCCGCGAGAGCAACCGTTCCGTCGGCGTCAACGATCCCCTGGGATTTGCGGACGCATCGGGTCGCTATGCCGACAAGGCCGCGGCTACCGTCAAGAAAACCGGCTTGAAGGAAGCCGTGGTCACGGGACAGGCGCGGATCGCGGAACATGATGTCGTGCTGGCGGTCATGGATTTCCGGTTTCTCGGCGGCAGCCTGGGCAGCGGTACGGGCGAACGCATCCTGCTGGCCGCTGAAACGGCATTATCCAAGAAGCTGCCGCTGGTGATCGTCTCCGCTTCGGGTGGGGCACGCATGCACGAAGGCATCGTCTCGCTGATGCAGATGGCCAAGACCTGCGCGGCCATCGCGCGCCTGCACGAGGCGGGACTGCCCTACATTTCGGTGTTGACCGATCCGACCACCGGCGGGGTCTCGGCCAGCTATGCCATGGTCGGCGACATTCACCTGGCCGAACCGCACAGCCTGATCGGGTTTGCCGGCCGACGAGTCATCGAGCAAACCATCAAACAGAAGCTTCCCGACGATTTCCAAACCGCGGAATATTTGAAGGCCCATGGGTTCCTGGACGCCATCGTGCCGCGACGGGACCTGAAGACCTGGATCGGCAACGTGCTGGCCTACTATCGACCCGACCAACCCCTGGATCGTCTGGCAAAGCTCAAGTTTCCCGCCGTCGGCACCGGCAGGGCCAAGTCCGGCCAGCGCCCTTCGGCCTGGGACGCGGTGCAACTTGCGCGCAATGCGGGACGCCCCACGATCCGGGACTACATTGCGGCCTGCTGTGACGATTTCGTGGAATTGCATGGCGACCGCCTGTTCGGCGACGACCACGGCATCGTCGGCGGGTTTGCCACCTTCGACGGTCTGCGGGTAATGCTGATCGGACATCAAAAGGGGAAAACCGTCGAGGAAAACATCGCATCCAACTTCGGCATGGCCAACCCGGAAGGCTACCGCAAGGCCCTGCGTCTGATGAAACTGGCCGAGAAATACCACCTGCCGGTCATCAGCCTGGTCGATACGCCCGGGGCCTATCCGGGACTGGAAGCGGAAGCCCGTGGACAGGCGGAAGCCATCGCGCGCAACCTGACGGTCATGGCCGGGCTGCGAACCCCGATGGTGGTAGCCGTAACCGGCGAAGGGGGCAGCGGCGGTGCCCTGGGCATCGGCGTGGGCGACCGGGTTCTGATGCTGGAAAACGCCGTGTATTCCGTGATTTCTCCCGAAGGCTGCGCCTCCATTCTGTGGCGCGACGGCAAAAAGGCGCCCGAAGCCGCCGAAGCGCTGAAAATCACCGCCGGCGACCTGCTGTCGCTCGGCATCGTCGACGCCATCGTTCCAGAACCGGCCGGAGGAGCCCACAAGAATCCCAAGCGCATGACGTCCCTGTTGAAACAAGCGCTGCTGGCGACATTGACCCCGCTGCTTTCCCTTTCTACCGACACGCTGGTTGACCAGCGCTATGACAAGTTCGCGCGCATGGGCCGCGTTTCATGAACATTAACGAACAGACGCTACGAACCGTATGCACTTGACGATTCACAACGGCAAGGGATTGCGCGGCGAAGTGACGGTTCCCGGCGACAAATCCCTTTCCCACCGCAGCGCACTGCTTGCGGCTTGCGCCACCGGCGAAAGCGTCGTGGACCGCTTTCCGCGTTCCGGCGTGGCCCGCGCCATGCTGCAGGCCCTGACGAACCTGGGGGTTCGCTGTCGCCTGGAAGGCGACCGCCTGGTAGTGCATGGCACCGGCTTGCAGGGCTGGCGCGCGCCGGCCCAACCGTTGAACTGCGGCCATTCCGCCACGACCCTTCGTCTTCTCACCGGGGCCCTGGCCGCGGCCGGCATCGCCGCGCGTTTGGACGGATCCGAAGGCCTGCGACGCCGGCCGATGCAACGAATCGTCGATCCCCTGACCGCACTGGGGGTGCCGATCACGGCCACGCCCCCGGTCCTGGGCGCCCCGCTGACGCTGGGTGCGCGTGGGCACCGGCTGCGCGGCCACCAAACGCTGACCCTTCCGGTGGCCAGCGCACAGGTCAAATCCTGCCTGCTGCTGGCCTCCATGGCCGCGGACGGCCCGGTCACCATCCGGGAACCGGGCCCCTCGCGGGACCATACCGAACGCATGCTGCGCGGTATGGGTGTCAATGTCACGGTCGACCGCGACCAAAACCAGGTGCAACTGACTCCTCCCACGGAACCGCTGCCACCCTTGCGAATGCTGCTGCCGGGCGATTTTTCCTCCGCCGCCTTCTTAATCGTGGCGGCCTTGATCACACCCGGATCCGACATCACGATTCTCAACGTCGGGCTGAACCCCACCCGCACCGGCCTGCTGGATGTGCTGAGCGCCATGGGCGCAAAGATCACCCGCGGCAATGAACATGAGGAGGCGGGGGAACCGATCGGCAACCTGCGGGTGCAAAGCTCCCGGTTGCGCGCCACGGAAGTTCATGGCGACCTGGTCGTGCGCATGATCGACGAATTTCCCGTGTTTGCCCTTGCTGCCGCCTGCGCCTCCGGCCAAACGGTAGTGCGGGAAGCCACGGAACTGCGGCACAAGGAAAGCGACCGGGTCAGCGCCTTGTGCTCCGAAATGCGGCGTCTCGGGGTGGAAATTCGCGAACAAGCAGATGGATTCACGGTGGATGGCGGTCCCCTGACCGGGGGCACGGCCGACGCCTGTGGAGATCACCGCCTGGCCATGTCGCTGGCCCTGGCCGGCCTGGTTGCGCGCCATCCCGTCACCGTGCAACAGGCGGAAATCCTGGGCGAATCCTATCCCTCCTTCCTCTGCACGCTGGCCCGCATCGGCGTAACCCTGGTAACCCACCAGCCACCTCATGAATCGTTGCCCTGGGCCGATGTGACCAAAGATTATTGCGCCGACGAGGGGAGCCCGCCATGAAACGCCGCCATCGGGAATTCACGGTAAAATTTTATCGATTTCCCCGCGACGCAAATCCGATAAGATTTGTTGTTGCGCCAAAAGACGGTTTAACATAGTCTAATTTCTACGCCTTTATTGTTGAAAAGGAAATTGTCATGGGCAAAGTCTTGCGAGTTTTGGTTTTTATTGTTCTGGCTCTCGGAATTGCAGCCTTGGTGCTGGCCGGGATTAATTACACCAAGCGTGAAGTCCTGATCGGGCGCACGCATGCTCTCGAGGAGTCGGTCGTTAAGATCGCCCAAACGCTCGAAGCCGAAGACCCCCCGGAAGTCCCGCGTCCGTCGTATCCGCAGCGGGATGTCTCGCCCGTAACCAGCCAGGAACGACCCAACCCGGACCTGTCGGCCTTCTGGGAGTCTTACAACCACTTGTACGAACCCCCGGCGCAGCCGATTCCGACGCTGAATTACGGCACGCAGGAAAAACGGCTGCAGCTTCGCGCGTACTACCGCATCGATCCCGCCACCGGCAAAAAAGCCATTAATAGCCTGACCGGGAAACCCGATACCACCGGCGAAGGAACCATGGCCGAATTGCTGGACCAGGCTTTTGAACGCGCCAAGGCCCAAAACGCCCTGTTGCACAAGACCCGGGCCGAATTGCCCAAGCTGCGCGACGAGTTGATCCAAACCATCGAGGAATTGAACAACTTGAAGCAGACCGCGCGCGCCGATAAACGCACCATCGAAGAACGCACCGCGGAAATTGCCCGGCTGGAAGGCGAAAAACGCGATCTGGAAAACCGCATCGCCTTGCTTGAAGACGAAAAGCGCGAGTTGAACGCCCTGCGCCTCGAAGCCCAGAACGAAGTGGAAAAACTTAAAGAAGAAATGATCGCGCTTGAGGATACCATCCAGTCACTCGAACAACAGCTCGAGAAGGCCAAGGGACGCGGTCCGATCGTGCCGCAGGTCGGCGACATTCCCACCGACAACCTGGAAGGTCTCCTGACTCCGGGCGACAAGGGCAAGATCGTTTCGTTCAGCGAGCAGTGGAAGTTCGTCGTAATCGAATTCAGCGACGAATTCATGGATGAGATGCTCGGCCCGGACCGCAGCCGTGCCATGCCGCCGATTGAAGTCATGGTGCGCCGTCCCGGCATGGAAGGTCCCGCCGGCGATTTCGTGACGCGTCTGCGCCTGCGCCAGGTGATCCGCGAGCAGAATCTCGTCATTGCCGACATTCTGATGGAGTGGCAGCAGGTTCCGATGGAGCTTGGGGATGTGGTCTACTTCTAAACGCGAATCGCATCGCCCCTTGCCATGTCGCCGACGACCGCCTGCGTCGTCGGCTGCATGGTTTTTCGGGGGGCTTCTTGTGGTGGCGATCTTGTCAGTCCAGGGCTGCGCCACCGAGTCCGACGGGTACATGCCCTGGGCCACACCCGAGCCATGGGAAGGCACGGTTCCCCTGCCTTCCGGCATGATGCGTCAATAATCGCGTTCCCCGCCCCAGCCACGCATCATGGCCGGCAGCGTTCGGACCAGAATCCACAGGTCCAGCCGTAGGTTGCGGTTGCAGAGATAGTACAGGTCCAGCACGCACATGTCGTGCAAACCAAGTTCGCGGCGTCGCGGACAGACCTGGTACAGGCCGGTGAGTCCCGGCGTAATGTTTTCGCGCCGAAAAACCCAGGCATGGGGTCCCGTTGCTTCCACGTCCTCCAGGTCCTCCAGCGGCAGCGGACGGGGACCGATCCACGTCATCTCTCCCCGCAGGAGATGGAACAGTTGCGGCAATTCATCCAGCCCGACACGTCGCATGAACCGCCCCATGGAGGTGGTGCGCATGGCATCCCGCCTGCGTTTGATCGCATGCCGCATCTCATGCCGGAGACGTTCCGGGTGTGTCGACGGCGCCACACGTTCAGGGGAGTCTTCCGGTGGGGACATCCGCATGCTGCGGAATTTGCAGAGCACAAACACCCGCCCATGCCGCCCGCGGCGGCGTTGCCGAAAGAAGACGGGCGTTCCATCCTTCAGGCGCACTCCCAATGCCAACGCTCCCATCAATACCAATGCCGGCGGCATCGCGAGCCAGGCCAGGAACCGGGCCCCAAACGAACCGCCCGGCGTGCCCCGGGGCGCCGGCACTCTGAACCGATAAAATGGATGCCCGTGCCAACATTGCGGCGCAAGCCCCACCCGACGCAACACGGGCAAGCTTTCCTCTGGCACCAGGACTTCCCTCCCCTGCCCCATGGCCCAATGCACCCATCGCATGACCATGTCCCGCGAAAGCGTGGGGTCGCAGAGAACCGCCAGGGAGGCTTCTGCAGGAGGAGACCCTGCCGTCTCCGGATTCGCGATGGATAGAGAGCAAGACGGTGTGCCCTGCACACGCAAATTGTCCGCCAGGCGGCCGTCCCGGTCGCCGATCAACACCACCGGGCGGGAAGAACGTGCCATATTCGTGTCTGGGTTCATGTGCATCGACATCACACAAGCAACCCCCGTTCCAGTTCCTCCGCGCCCCCCCTACCCGCGCGACCATACCATCAAATCGCTCAACGCCGTTTGCTCGAGGATGTAGTCCGTATGGCTGGCTTCGGCCAGGGCATGAATCTCCAGCAGCGGGTCTGTCTCCGGCCCGGATGCCCGCGTTCGTTCCTTCCGGGGGACCCTCTTGAAATATCCTTGCATATGCTGCAGGGCATTCTCCAGGCCCCCGTGAGTGGGCGCCCGTCGCAGGATTTGGGTCAGCAGGCCGGCCAGGCTTTCGAAATCGCAATGGTCTCCCGCGACATCGCGGCCGATTTGACGGTAGCATTCCGGATCGCGCGCCAGCACCGAGTACTTGTGCTGTCGCCACAGTTGCTGGATGTCGTCCGGCAGGGGGATGCGTCCCGGCTCGCGGTCGCTGTACTTGCCCCGTAACAGATCAAATTGAACCGCCGGAGAATCCACATACGTTCCGGGCCAAAGGACACGAAATCCTTCCCAGGACAGTGGCGTGGCTTCCCGGTACCCCCGCAGACGCATTTCACAGGCCAGCAACCCATGCCGCAGCGCCAAGGCATCCAAATGTTCCACCCAGCGTAGGGTTTCCGGATGACGCGCATACCCGCGTTTGCCCTGGGTCAGGATTGCCATGATGCCGTGCAACTCACGGTGTTCGCCCAACAGGCTCTGCCGATTCAGATAGCCTGGGTTCACATCCCATATGCGCATGTAATCTTCTCCCTGCCTGCCGGCACAATTTGTGCCCGATCCCGCACCCAAACCAAAGAAGTTCGAATGACGCCCATTGAA
>CAZIUM010000156.1:0-6993 GCA_964542285.1 uncultured Lentisphaerales bacterium | reverse complement strand
CGTCGGCGGTTCCACGTCACGGCGCTAAATTAGGCCGCGAGAGCCAAGTTATCGTTGGCGTTTGAGTTTTTTTGCCCGGATTTTTATCGAGGCCAACCAGGCTTCCTCGGCGCGCAACCAGAGCTTCAACCATCACGTCGAAACCAAGTCGCCCCCATGGCATGGGATTTCCCAGCAATATAGCACAAGACGCGGTTGACGGCAATCAAGAGTTTTTTGTGTCGCTGTGGAACGCTATGGAATGCACGGTTCATTGGACGATATTTTTCCCGGACTCGAGTTTTCCCAGCATCTTTTGAATCATGTGTACATGTTTCGATTCCTCGTTCTGCAAAAGCTCAAGGAGTTCTTTTACAAAATCGACAGAAGTCTGTCGGGCAAGCTTTGCGTAGAAATCACGGGCCTGCATTTCCTTCTGGAGTGCTGCCTTCAGTATCTGGTTTGGGGTTGATAATTTTGATGACATAACATCGCTCCCCCTGGTCTCTCATTTCTTGCCCGGTCGGCCTTGCGGCGGTTTGTCCACGGATTACGCGGGGTATCCGGTTGCGAAAGCAGGAGAATCATGGCGAAAAAACCAGGTAGAATCAAGTCCCCTGAAACTCCAGGTCGTGAAGAAGGTTGCTCGTAACGATTGATAAGCAGATCGGTCCGACCGCATCGCCTCCCACCTCGGTGCGCCCAACACCGTCAGAAGCGAGATGCGCCCGCGGCTTGTTTGAGGACATGGCGCAGGGCCTGGATGCCTTCCATCACGCGGGGGCCGGGGCGGAAGACGGTGTCGGCGTTGAAGTTATCGTAGATGCGGTTCTTTTGCACGGCTTGCAGGACGTGCCAGCCGGGACGTTGGGCGACCCGGTGGGCGGCGCGGCCTCCGGCGGTCATGTAGAGGCACAGGATCACGTCGGGGTCGCGTTGCAGCACCCAGTCGGGAGCCACGGTGAAATAGTCGGCGTCGACTTCGTCTCCAAGGTTGCGACCGCCGGACAGGGTGATCAGCTCGGAAACGAAGGAACGGCGTCCGGCGGTCATCAGGGGATCGCCCCAGATCTCGACGAAAACCAGGGGCGCGGGATTGGTGGCGGTGGAATTCCGCAACGCCTGGAGTTGCCGTTCCAGATCGGAGGCCAGTTTCTCGCCATGATCGTCGCGTCCCGTCAAGGCGCCCAGCTCGCGGATGGCGATGGGGATGTCGGCGAGCCGGATACAGGGAATCCGGCGGTGTTGCACACCGGCGCTCTGCAGGGCATCGAGCGAGCGTTTGTCTTCCAGGTCCGCCGTGAGCACGTGCGTCGGCCGCAGTCGCAGAATGGTTTCGAGAAAGGGCCGACCGAAGTGACCCGCCACAGGCAGCTTGCGTGCCTCCGGTGGCCAGTTGCAGACGTCGGTGCGCCCCACCAGGCAGTTTTCGGCTTCCAGGGCGAAAATGATTTCCGTCAGGCTGGGCGCCAGCGAAACAATACGCGGCGTGTCGGCGCCCTGCGAAGAGACCGTCAGGGTCGGCTGGCGCCGACATCCCGTCGCGACCAGCAGGCAGAACAGGGCCAGGGAACGCAACGCACTCATTTCTTGTGGCGTTTACGTGGGCGCTTGGCGCGTTTTTCCGCGTCGCTTCCGGATGGGGATTGCGATGCGGGCGTGACGGTTTGCAGGGCGAAATCGGCATGGCGCTGATCGAATTCGACGCGGGCCACGTGCACTTCGACGGTGTCCCCGAGGCGGTACTTGTCGCGCCCGGCGGAGAGGGTCTCGCTGCCGCGGTCGAATTTCACGAAATGATCGGAAATAGCGGAGATATGCACAAGACCGGTCATCTGGAGGTCTTTGACGTACACGAACAGGCCGTAGTTGGTGACACGGGAGATTACGGCCTGGTAGGTGACGGGTTTGCCGTCGTCGAGCTGCTGTTGCAGGAAACGGAACTTCTTGATCTCGATCAGGGAGCGCGAGGCTTCGTCGGCGCGCTGTTCAAGGTTGGTGGTCTGCTCCGCAACCTGTTTGAGGGCATCGGCGGACATGGCGCGGGACTTGTTCTTGTCCAGCAACCATTGGGCCAGTTGCCGGTGCAGCACCAGGTCGGGATATCGCCGGATGGGGGAAGTGAAATGGGAATAATAGCGCTTGGCGAGCCCGAAATGTCCGGCATCCTCGGCGGAGTAGACAGCGCGTTTCATGCTGCGCAAAACCAGTGTATGGGCATGTTCGCGCAGCGGATGGTCACGGGTGTCCGCCAGGAAACGGGCAATGCGGCGCGGGTCGTTGAGGTCGCCGGGCGAAAATCCCAGCGTTTGAAGGGCGGCGGTCAGGTCCTCGATCTTCAGCGGATCGGGCGGCTCATGCAGGCGCGAAAGGATGGTGATGCCACGCGAGGAGAGTTCCGTGGCCACGGCTTCGTTGGCGGCCACCATGCATTCCTCGATCATCTGGTGGGCGACGTCATTGGGCCGGATGCGCACACCCTGCATGCGCTTGTCGTCGTCCAGCAGAATCTCGCATTCCGGCACGTCGAGGTCCAGCGCGCCGGCATGCATGCGGCGTTCGCGCAATTGCTGCGCAAGGGCATGGGTGTCCCGCAGCAGGTTGCGCGCTTCCTCGGGCATCTTGGGGGCCTGCTTCGGTTTTTCTTCGATGACCGCGAGGGCCTGTTCGTAGTCAAGCCGCAGCCGCGAGCGGATGATGGTTCTGGCAAATCTGCGGGCGCTCATGCGCCCGTCGGTTTCGAAGGTAAGGAAGGCGGAAAAGCAGAGACGGTCTTCGTCGGGGCGCAGGCTGCAGACGCCGTTGGACAATTGTTCGGGCAGCATGGGAATGACCTTGTCGACCAGGTAGACGCTGGTGCCGCGATCGAATGCTTCGCGATCGAGAGCGGAGCTGGGGCGTACGAAATGGCTGACATCGGCGATGTGCACGCCCAGTACGCGGCGCCCCCGGGCGTCGCGGGTCAGGGAGAGTGCGTCGTCGAAGTCTTTGGCGCTGGCTGGGTCGACGGTCAGGATGAAGGTGTTCTCGCGCAAGTCCAGGCGCTTGCCGGGGGATGCAAGGCGTGCGGCGACCTGTTCGGCTTCGCGCACTACGGCGCGGGGAAATTCGCCCGGCAGGTCGTACTGGCGGCAGACCACTTCGGTATCCAGCGAAGGTTGGTCGGCCGGACCGATCGTGTCGACGATTTCCCCTTCGGGGGCGACATGGCGGTTGGCCCAGTCGAGGAAGCGCACGACCACGCGATCGCCGTTGCGGGCGCCCTTGGCGTCCGGCACCACGATGTCGCGGCGATACACGGGATCGAGCGGCACGACATACAGGAATCGGCCGGTCGTGACCAGCGTCCCCACGATGTCGCGGCCGCCGCGTTCCACGATGCGGATGACCTTGCCGCGCGAAATTTCGTCGGCACGGTAATAGCGCCGTGCGGTGACCAGGTCGCCCGGCAGGGCCGTTCCCAGGTCTTCGCTGTCCACCCGTACGGAATCGCCCGATTTGCGGTCGGTGACAAAGCCCGCGCCGCTGCGCACCAGGACGAGGCGTCCGGTTAGCAGGTCGGCCGGTTGCCCCATGATGAAGGCGCCGTTTTTCTTTTCGACAATGGCTCCGTCACGGACCAAGTCCCCCAGGATGACGCGCAGACGCTGCATTTTGCGGCCGCGGTAGCCGAGCGTGTCCGCGATTTCCCGCGGGCGCCAGGCGCGCTCGGGTTCGGTTTCGAACAAATATTGAACCGCGATCAGATCCTGATTGTTTTTCACGTGATTACCTTTAGAAGGAATTCAGCAGGGTAAGAGGGCGCGGCTGAGTTTCAGCCGTTGGCGGGAACGGCCGCGTCCGAGGGCGATGACGACGCCGCCGCGAGCGGTGGGTTCGGCGGTCAACGTGGCGCGATTGGTACCGGGAGAAAGCAGGGCGGCCATCACCAGGTCGTTGTGCAAACGGCGGGTGGTGTGGCGCAGCATGACGGGCTGTCGCTGGGAAGGGACGGTCATCGCGGGGCGTGCCGTGGAGAGCATGCCGTCCTGTGTGCAGGCCGGCGTCAGGCGGGCCTGGTGTCGCT
Source organism: uncultured Lentisphaerales bacterium (assembly GCA_964542285.1). Lineage (GTDB taxonomy): Bacteria > Verrucomicrobiota > Kiritimatiellia > RFP12 > JAAYLN01 > CAZIUM01. The sequence goes on along the minus strand of CAZIUM010000156.1, from coordinate 2,948 downwards.
GCCCCGCGAGCAGGAAGGAATTCTCGTCCTGTGTGGTGTCGGCATAAGTGAAGAAGCGCTGCTCAAACAGGGACGGGTGGGGGCGTTCAACCGCGTCGACGACCAGCAGTCCGCGGCCGGGCAACAACAGGAACAGGCGCAGGTAGTTCATGACACCGTCGTTCTCGCGGCGGCCAACGCCAATGGCTTCGGTGGCATTCAGGCGTACCGCCGGCCCCCAGGAGGTTTCGAAGGACTGCGTTCGTACCTTGGCGGGGGGCGCCATGCCGACTCCGTCGATCAGCAGGATGTTCTTGGATGCGGGAATCGTTTCGAAGAGATCCCAGCGGCGGGCGCTGAAGGTGGTGTCGAGATAGATATCCGGCGAGAGATTCACCAGCATGACCTCATCGTTGACGACCGCATGAAAGCTGGTCAGGTCGACATGACTGTGCGGCACCTCCGTGGTGCCGCCGCGTACGGCGGCATACAGGCGCGGACGCGGCATGCGATCGGCCAGCACGACCCAGTCCTGGCGCCGGTAATGTTTGAGAAAGGGCGCATCGTGCGGGGATTGGGGCGCTTTGTCCTCGGGTGCTCGGTGCAGGCACAGAAGTTCTGCGGCGTTGGGCCAGTGGGTGGAGGAGTTTGCCGGGCACGCTCGCAGGTGTCGATCGAGATCGGCCAGCACCCACGGACAGCCCAGGCGGTGGGCGATGGCAAAATGAAACGGCAACGGCGACCAGCGATTGACATCGCCAAAACTGCAGTTGCAGCCGGGGTACGGGGCAAAGCGCAGGGGAAACGCCATGGATTCGCGCATTGCGCGTCCTCGCAGCAACGGCGACTTGGTCCCGGTGGCCCGTTCCAGGCTCAGCAGGAACATGTGGAGGTAGCGCATGCCATAGTTCCAGTACCCGATGCCCTCGGGCCAGGCTCCGTTCAGCCGACGGATTTCCTCCACAAACGGCGTGATGGAATTCAGGCTGCGTTGCAGCATGACGGGGGCTTCCTCGATGCTCTCCTGCATGGCCAGGGCCAGCATACCGGCGCCACCTGCACAGACGGTGTTCCAGTTGGAGTCGGGCTTGCCGAACCACCAGGCTTGTTCACGTTCGTCGGAAAAACGCATGAAGGCGGCCACGGGCCGGCGCGTCACGGCCAGCAGAGCCTCGCGTTCCGGGATGGCCAGGTCGTCGTGCAGCCAATCCCAACCCAGCGCCAGGGTGGCGCAGTTCTCGCCATAGCTCAGGTCGAAGGTCGCGTCCGGCGCCGGATCGTTCTTGCGCCAGGCGATCCAGCTCCAATATTTCCAGCGTCCCATTTCCAGCAAATGTTCGAGCGCGGCGTTGCGATAGCCTGGGATGCCGGTCTGCCGCCAGCGAACCAGCAATGTGATCGCCCGGCATTGCATGTGCCGTGCACGCAGCAGGTGGGCATTGTGCTGGTTTCGCTCCCATTCGAAGGCGGGGGAGGGCGCGAACCGATCCGCCATGCGCTGTACCTCCCGGTCGGCTTTCCGCAGGGTGGGGTGTCGAGCCGTGGCTCGCCGACGTTGCGTGGGCGGGGGGCTCAGGTACAAGCGTGGGTGGGGCGTCAGGGTGTGAGGCAGTTGGAATGTGGGCGGCATGCCATGGGTCTCCGGGAATTACTTTTCGTCGGTGTCATCCTTGCGCGGCGGCTTGCGCTCCTCTTCGGCGCCCTCTTCGCGTCCCTTCTTGAACTCGCTGAGGCTGCGACCGATGGATCGCGCCAGGTCCGGGAGTTTGCGGGCCCCGAACAGCAGCAGGATAATCAAAAGGACGATCAGCAGTTCCGTACCACCGATACGTTCCAAGCCGAAGGCTGCCAGATTCATAGTCATCATGCTCCTCGCGCGGACGTCCAGCCCGCGATTTCAAGCCTTTCCCGCAAAAGCGGGATCAACGAACATCCCATGACATGCATTGAACATCGAACGTCGAACGTTGGCAATCAAAAAGAATGGGGTCTGGAATCCGTGGGTTTTCTTGTATCCATCGTACAGACCATGTCGAGCGCGAAGGGGGGTGCTCCCGGCCCGATGCCGACGGACTAGGCCGGACTCCGGCCGCGCAGTGCCCGCTGGGCTTCACGCTCGGCGTCACGCCGCTTGATCGTTTCGCGCTTGTCGGTCTGCATCTTGCCACGGCATACGGCCAGTTCCAGTTTGATGCGTCCACGGGCATTGAGATACATCCGCAGCGGGATCAGCGCCAGTCCTTTGCGTTGCTGGGCGGCTTGCAGCTTGAGAATTTCGCCGCGGTGCGCCAGCAGTCGCCGCGGTCGCAGGGTGTCATGGTTGAACCGGTTTCCAAAATCGTAGGGGGGGAAATTGGCTTGCAGCAGCCATAACGAACCGTTCTCCACCTGGACGTAGGCGCCGGCCAGGCTGATGCCTCCATTGCGCACCACCTTAACCTCGGTTCCCACCAGGGCGAGGCCCGTCTCCAACTTTTCGAGAACCGTGTAGTCGTGCAGGGCCTTGCGGTTGGAGGCCAGGGTTCCGTCCGCTCGCGATTTTTTTTCTCTTTGGGCCATCAGACCACGCTCCCAATCCGGAGAATCATGACGTGCGAGGCAGGGAACCTTCGTTTGCTTTTCCCCGGTCTTCTTGCCGGGCGCCCCAAGGGGTTGGGATGTTGTCGGCGCCTGCGGGCCAGGCCAGCCCCCGGGTTCAGAGAGACCATTTTGTCTGGGCGGCCTCGCGCTTGGCGATGGTGTCGAAATCCACTTCCGCGATCAGCTTGCCCTCTGCGATTTCGCGCAGGGCGATGTCCAGCTTGTCCTCGTCCGGGGTCAGGGGTTTGACATAGGGGCGCATGCCAGCGTTCAACTGCTTGACACGTTTGGATATCATGTTGACAAGCACGGGAGCGCTGGGAATGCGTGTTCTGGCTTTTTCGAGCAAATCTTGGTTCACGAGCACATCTCCTGAAATGGCAATTCAA
>CAZIUM010000155.1:0-7026 GCA_964542285.1 uncultured Lentisphaerales bacterium | reverse complement strand
ATCCAGGAAGTCACCGGCTTGAGCGAGGAAGCCGTGCGCCGCATCTGGAATGCGGCGGGGACGCCCCCGACGGGAGAGGACGGTAATTGATTTATGAGAGTATTTGAGCTTGCACAGTCGCTGAAAACGACTGGCGCGGATCTGTTGCGCCGTGCACAGTCACTGAAACTTGATGTTCATTCGCCTTTGGCGCGCCTGGATGATGACGATATCAAGGCCTTGCGCGAACATTTGGCGCAACACCCGTCCGAGGATGACGTCGCTTCGCAGGCCAAGTTGGCCGCTAAGCGTAAGCGAGTGCGCGAGCGTCAGGCGGCGGACCGCGAACGCGAAGCGGCGGCGTTGAACGAGACCGTCGCGCGCGCCAAGCGCATCGAGGAGACGGTGCTTGGGAAGTCATTGCCGGTCGATCGCGCCGACCAAGCGCCGCCCAAGCCGCCGCCGGTGTCCGCCGAACGGGAGGCGCCGGGGGTTCCCCCGACGGGGGAATCGCCGCGGCCGGAACCGGTTGCGGCCGAAGAGCCCGTCGCGGAAGAGCCGCCCATCCCGGCCGTGGCCGGGTTGTCGGGCGACGACGAGGCCAAGGTGATTATCCATGCCGAGGTGCCGGAGGAGGCGATCCAGGTCGCGCCGGAACCCCCGCCCGAGGAGAAGCGCGTCGCCGCCATCGAGGAACAGATCGATCCGGACGAGGAACTGGCCAGCGCCTACCTGGGGGGGAAGCGGTCCTTGAAACCCGCGGCGCCCAAACCCGCGCGTGGCCGGGAGAGCCGGGAAACCAAGACGACGCCCCGTGAGGAACGCGCTCCGTCCAAACGCGGGACACAACGAACCGCATCCGACGGCAAGGGGCCGGGATCCGACGGCAAGGGGCCGGGACGTGCGGACCAGCGCAGCGATCATGGTGACGCCGCTAAAGGAAGCGACCGCAAAAAGACTTCGATTCCCAAGAAACGCGATGTCGTCGCGGATGCCATTAAATCGCGGTTCGCTCCCGTGGCTCCGGTTGCCGCCAATACCGATCGCGTCCTGGCCCTGCGCGGCCCCACGGTGGTCAAGGATTTGGCCGAAATGATGGGCGTGCGTCCCAACCGCGTGATTGCGGACCTCATGCATCTCAACGTGCTGGCGTCCATCAACCAGCGGGTCGACCTCGAAATGGCCGGACGCATCGCCGAAAAGTACGGATACAAGGTGGAATTGGAGCGCACCAAACGCTCGGCCGCGCGCAAGCCGGCCATCCGCCGCCTGGACGAAGAGGACGATATTCCGGAGGACCGCTCCGAGGATCTCGTGCCGCGACCGCCGGTCGTGACCTTCCTGGGGCATGTGGATCACGGCAAGACCTCTCTGATGGACAAGATCCGCAAGGCCCAGGTGGTCGACGGCGAGGCGGGAGGCATCACCCAGCATATCGGCGCCTACAGCGTGGAACTCAACGGTCGCAAAATCACGTTTTTGGATACGCCGGGGCATGCCGCCTTTTCCGCCATGCGCGCAAGGGGCGCCAATCTTACGGATATCGCCGTGATCATCATTGCCGCCGATGACGGCATCATGCCGCAGACCAAGGAAGTCATCCGCCAGGCTCGCCAGTCGGGAGTCCAGATGATGGTCGCCATCAACAAGTGCGATCTTCCCGCGGCCAAGCCGGAGCGGGTGCGCCAGCAACTGCAAGGGGAGGGGCTGACCCCGGAGGAGTGGGGCGGCGACCTGGTGGTGTGCGAAGTCAGTGCCCAAACCGGCAAGGGAATCGAACACCTGCTCGAGATGATCCTGCTGCAGGCGGACATTCTGGAACTTCAGGCCAATCCCACCCGGCGTGCCGACGGCTATGTGATCGAGGCGCAGCTTGAACGCGGATTGGGTCCGACGGCTACGCTGCTGATTTCGTCGGGCACGCTCAAGGTTGGGGACGTGGTGTTGATCGGAGAACATTTCGGACGGCTGCGGGGACTGCATGACGACCGCGGACGCAAGGTCAAATCCGCGGGGCCGGGAACCGCTGTGCGGGTCATGGGATTGTCCGGCGTGCCGGAAGCCGGGGCCGAATTCCGTGTGATGATCAATGAAAAACGCGCCCGCGAACTGGCCGAGAAGTTTTCCCAGGAGCGCAAGAACGCGGAACTGACGGCGTCAACGAAATCCGTTTCGCTGGACAACCTGCTGGACCAGTTGAACAACAAGCAGAAGCAGCTCAACTTAATTGTCAAGGCCGACACCCAGGGCTCGGTGGAGGCGATCGTGGATTCGCTGCAGGAAATTCGCAGCGAAAAGATCAGCCTCGAAATCGTGCATCAGGCCATCGGCAATGTTACCAGTAACGACGTGCAGCGCGCCGCCGCCAGCAACGCCCTGATCGTCGGCTTCCAGGTCGGGCTCGACAGCGGCGTGGCGGCCCAGGCGCGCCATGACGATGTGCGCGTGCAGACCTTTCGCATCATCTACGAGCTTTTCGATTACGTGAAGCAGTCGATGCTCGATCTGCTCGAACCCGAATACCGCGAGGTCGTGCGGGGACATGCCCAGATCCGTGCCATCTTCGAGATTGGCAAGAAGGGCAATGTCGCGGGATGCCAGATGCTGGACGGTGTGGTGCGTCGCGATGCCAGGGTGCGCATCAAGCGTGTCCGCGAGGTGATTTACGAGGGACGCATCCAGACGCTGCATCACTTCCAGGACGAGGTCGAGGAAGTGCGCGAGGCGCAGGAATGCGGCATTCGTTTCCAAAAGTTCGAGGACTTCGCCGAGGGCGATGTGGTCGAATGTTATGTGATGGAAGAACAGGAACGGATACTCTAAGCCATGTCGGTCGATCGTCTGGAACGTGTCAACGCCTTGCTGCGACGTGAAATCGCCGAGGCCTTGCCATTGGTGATGGTGAACGCGCCTCTCAATCTGGCCGCCGTGATGGTGTCCGGTGTGCGGGTGGCCAGCAACCTGCGCCACGCCGATGTTTCGGTCTCCATCATGGGAACGGATTGTGAACGCGATGCGATCCTGGCGCAGCTCAATGCCAGACACGCCGCGTTTCAACGTCACATCAATCGCGACATCCGACTCAAGTATACCCCCGTGCTGCGCTTCGTGCTGGATCGATCCGTTGAAAAAGGCGATCGTGTGCTCGATTTGCTTTTCAAACTGGAAGACCATGGGGAAGACGGAGCGCATTCGGAGCATTAGCATCATGAGCAGCATTTCGCGGCGCCCATCGGGAACGCCTTCTTCATCCCGAACCTACGGCGGAGGCGTGGCTCCTATCACCGGCCCCTTCGATGGACTGTTGCTGGTCGACAAACCGGCGGGCCCCACCTCCCACGATGTCGTGGCCGCCATCCGCAGGGGGTTTGACATCAGGAAGGTGGGCCATGGCGGAACCCTGGACCCCAGCGCTACGGGATTGCTGATTCTTTTGCTCGGCAAAGGAACCTCCCTCTCAAACCTCGTCATGGGCGGCGACAAGCGTTACGAAGGCATCATGCGCCTGGGGGTCGTGACCGATTCGCAGGACATGGACGGAAAGGTGCTGGAGGAGCATGCTTGCGATCGGGTCGACGTTGAGACCTTGCGGCAGACCATGCGTGCGTTTGTCGGCGATATTTACCAGACGCCCCCGATGGTTTCCGCGATCAAACACAAGGGGGTGCCACTTTATAAATTGGCCCGCAAGGGACGGGATGTGCCCCGTGAGCCCCGACTGGTGCATATCTACGATTACATGCTGCACAACTGGTCTTCCCCCTTGGGCACCTTTTCCGTCGCTTGCGGCAAGGGAACCTATATCCGTACGCTATGCCACGACCTGGGGCAGAAAATCGGCTGCGGGGCGGCGTTGCAATCCCTGAGACGTACGCAATCGGGAACCCTTAAGGTAGAGAATGCCCTTCCGTTGGACCAAATCCTGTCCATGGAAAAAAAACAACTGGCGGAATATATCATCCCCTATTATCGCTATTTAAATAACGGATAACTGCTTTATATTTTATCAACAGGTGTTGATAAGGTTGTTGATAACTTGATATGGCCATGGTTGATAAAATCAATTCGCTTCTGCGTCGCATCCGCGGACGGCGTATTCTGACGATCGGCGACGTGATGCTGGACCGCTACATTTGGGGGGATGCCACGCGCATTTCTCCCGAAGCGCCCGTGCCGGTGGTTCGGATCGAGCGTGAAAGCGGCACGGCCGGGGGCGCCGCCAACGTGGCTTTAAATCTGCGTGCGCTGGGGGTTGAGGTCAATCTGGTCGGTTCGGTGGGGTGCGATGCGGCCGGCGACACGCTCTGTGCTCTCCTTGAAGAACGGAACATCGCGTTCGATCGCGCGCTGCGAAGGAACGCGACGGACACGATCGTCAAGACGCGCGTCATGTGCCGCAAGCAGCAGCTCTGCCGCCTCGACCAGGAAGCCCCGCCGGCCGACTACAGCCTGCCCGAGGCCTGGTTGCGCGAGGGACTCGCGCAGCGGATTCGGATGGCGGATGCCGTGATCCTTTCGGATTACGCCAAGGGCGTCGTGACCAGTGAGCTGGTCGGAAGGGTGCAACGGCTGGCGGGTCCCGGCAAACTTGTGGCGCTGGACCCCAAGCCCCGGGAACGCCTTGCCTTCCGGGGCCTTGGGCTTATTACGCCCAACCGGGTCGAAGCGCTGCAACTGGCGCACATGACCGAAATTCATGGCGAACCGTTTCCGGCGGGGGAAGTATGTCGGCGCCTGTACCAGACACATGGCGCAGACCTGCTGGTGATCACCATGGGCGCCGACGGCATGTTGATCAGTCGCGCCGGGAGGGTGGAACGCCAGGTTCCCACGGCGGCTCGCGAGGTCTTTGACGTTTCCGGCGCCGGGGACACCGTCACGGCGGTGCTGACCGCCGCCCTGTCGGTCGGCGCGGACGCGGCGGATGCGGTGCAGTTGGCCAATCTGGCCGCCGGAGTGGTGGTGGCCAAGGTGGGCACGGCTTCCGCTACGCCCGAGGAGATTCTCGCTCATGCCGGGTGCGAGTAGTTCAGTTCCGCTGCGGGCCGCCCTGTTTCTGGACCGCGACGACACCCTGATCGAGGATGCCCGCTATCTCGGGGATGCCGCCGGCGTGCGGCCTTTGCCGGGAGTGCGCCAGGCGTTGCGACGGGCCAGACGGAAGTATCGGTTGTTTGTATTCTCGAATCAAAGCGGAATCGGTCGCGGCTATTACGGGTGGGAGGCGGCAGATGCCGTGCAGCAGCGCATGGAAGCCTTGCTGGGGCTGTCGGAGCGGGGGTTTGACGCGGTCTGTTATGCGCCCGAGCGTCCCGATGAAACCCCGGTGTACCGAAAACCTTCGCCGCGTTTCATCCTGGAATGCATCCGGCAGTTCGCGCTGGACCCCGCGCAATGCTGGATGGTCGGCGACCGGCTCGGCGATCTGCGCGCTGGCGCCCGGGCCGGAATTCATGCCGCCTTGGTGAACCCAACCGGCCGCGCGCCGGACCGTGAAATGACCGAGTATCTGCGCCGAAACGGCATTTGCGTGTATGCTTCGCTTTTAAATTTTGTCCAGTCTCTGGAGAAAGATTGATTTGTTATCATGGAATACGGTATAATTATTTATTGTACTTAAGCGCCATGATTGCAGGCCGAGCTGAACAAGTGTCTCGCACGGCTTCAGTGATGGTCCCTTTGAGGATAGCAGGATGCCCAACAGCAAAAAAACAACTGCAAAAGCAGCTCTTACCCGCAAGAACGCGGACCTGAAGTCAACCGTGAAGGCGCCGGCGCCCCAACGCAAGAAGCCCGCCGCCACGTCCGTAACGTCCGGGAAAAGCGTTTCCAAGACCGCCAGGACGGCGACGAAGACCTCCGGGAAAGCCACTGCCCCGGCCGGGGGTTCATCCGCTTCACGCACCCGTCGTATCGCAGAGATTGCCCGTGCCGGCGCCGCCAAGGACAAGACCAAGGGCCGCAAGTCCGTCCGCCGCAACCCCGGCGCCGGGGAAATCGGATCCGCGCAGCAGCCCGCTGCCCAACCCGCTGCGCAGGCCCGGCCTTCCAAGACCAAGCGACTCAGTCACAAGGACTTGCAGACCTTTCGTCACGAACTGCTGGCGATGCGCAACCGCATCACCGGCACCATCGATGCGTTGCGCCAGTCTTCTCTTACCCGTGAAGACGGCATCTACCACGATGAGGACCTCGCGGATGCCTTCGATCGCCTGTTGTCGCTGGAACGTGCCGGCAACAACCAGGAGATTATCTACAAGATCGACGAAGCCTTGATTGCCATCGAGGATGGGACGTATGGAGTTTGCGAGTCGTGCGGCAAGCTGATTCAGAAACCGCGTTTGTCGGCTCTGCCTTTCGCCAAAACCTGCATCGAGTGTCAATCGGCACAGGAGGGGCGTCGTCGCAGAAACGCGAAGGTTGCGCCTCGTCGTTTCGTGCCCTGATGTCCGATCGGCGGCCGCGATGCGCTTGCTTCTCCTCATAATTGGCGTCACCTTTTTGGACCAGTTCACCAAGCATTTGGTGCGCCATGCCCTGTTGCTGGGGGACGCCATCCCGCTGATTCGCGGTCTGCTGGATTTGCGACTGGTGCACAACACCGGGGCCGCCTGGGGCATGTTGGCGGGCTGGCGCTGGCTCTTGATTGGGTTCTCGTGCGTCATGCTGACGCTCATCCTGCGGCGGCGGCAGAAGTTTTTTGGGCCCATACCTTGTGGAAACACGGCCCTGGGCTTGTTGTCGGCCGGAATTCTCGGTAACCTGATTGATCGGATACGGTTGGGGTATGTGGTCGATTTCATCGATTTTTATCATGGGACCTGGCATTTTCCGGCTTTCAACGTGGCGGACGCCGCCATTTGCATTGGGGTCGGCCTGTATTTGTTGGGAAACGTGTCGCGGCCGCGAGAGGCGGAAAACCGTTCGCGGGAGGACACCATCTTGAACGATCGAAATGCTTGAGGAGCGTGCAAGACGCGCCTGGATTCTGACGGGGGCCACCGCCAGCGGCAAAAGCGCCGTGGCGCAATGGCTGGCCGAGCGCCA
>CAZIUM010000154.1:0-7041 GCA_964542285.1 uncultured Lentisphaerales bacterium | reverse complement strand
GGATACGGATAAAATAATTTTGAGCGGTATTGAAAAGGAACTCCAAAGTGAAAACAATACGCAGGCACAAAAACGCAACGCGTTACACTGTTGCGGCCCTGGTCACGATGGCAACCATGGTACATGCCGCCAATCAATGGACCGGCGGAGGGGACAATACGAACTGGTTCGATGAGGCCAACTGGTCCGCCGGAGTGCCCGCCGCCGACCAGGAAGTGTCCCTGGCGTCCGGAAACGTTTTGCTGACGAACGAAACCGCCGAGCTGGCCGCCTTCACGATGACCGGCGGCACGCTGACCTTCAGCAACTGGACGACGCGGCTGCGGGCCACGGAGGTGGTTCTCACCGACACCGCCACCCTGACGCATCCGGCTCAAAGCGCCACCACTACAAACACGTTGGGAGAGTGGGTTCCGGATGCCCGCGTCTGGATCGTCTGTTCGAACTTTACACTGGGGGTCGAGGCGGCAATCGATGCGGATGAGAAGGGTTACGCGGGTTCGATGGGTCCGGGTGGGGGCATCGATGGTCAACGCCAGGGGGGGGGCAGCTATGGCGGACGCGGAGGATATGGCGCGTTTGGCAGGGCTGTGTCCACGTATGGCTCCGTGCATGCCCCCGTTTCTCCGGGCAGTGGCGGAGGATATGGGGTGCTTAACGGCGGCGCCGGAGGCGGCGCTGTCCGCATCCAGGCTTCGGGGTTCGTCGCGATCCACGGGGAGATTTCAGCCAATGGACAGGATTACATTTCTGGATCTGCCGGCGGTGGGTCCGGCGGGGCCATTTTCATCGAATGCGAGGAGTTCGATGCTTCCGCCGGAGGGCTTCTTCAAGCCAAGGGAGGGGATGGACGAACAAACACGGCCGGCGGCGGCGGCGGCGGACGGATTTCCGTGACGTATGACCGATTGACAGGGGAACCCACCATACGTTTTGCCACGCTTCCCGGAATTGGTGTTTATGACGATCAGGTTTCGACTCGGGGATGGCACCTGCTGGCCCAGTGCGGCACGGTGTCGGTTTCCGACGGAACCCTCATCGGGGACTCTCCCGCTTCCGGCCGATTCGATGGCGTCAACCTCTATTTCCAGAACGTAAGCGAATGGATCCTCGACGGTTTGAATATCACAGGGAACCACCTGGTTCTGGCGTCCCCCGGATTTGATCTTACGGTAAAGCAGAATCTGACCGTGGGCGCGGACGGAGTCTTCGGCGTGGGGGAAGTATTCGGCGACTCGAACTCGGTGGTGACGGTTGGGAACGACTTAAAAGTGATTGATGGCGGCATTTTTTCCGTGTATGCCGGATTGGCAAGCGAAGATTTGGATGATTTCGGCGCCCGTGTTGTGGTGTCGAACGAACTGTTCGTCGGGGCTTCATCCTGGGTGCATCCCTATTCCCACCGCCTGGACGGGGGCTCGGCGCGTTTCATAACTGATACCCTGACTGTTGAATCGGGAGGTGGTTTTGACGCGCTTGGTCGCGGCTATGGATATCTCGAGGGACCGGGCGCGGGAAGCGACTCGGTGTCTAGCCGGGCTCGTGGCGGAGGCCATGGCGGACGGGGCGGCGCCTGCAGCCTGCATGTCCGCGGGGGGATCGCCAACGGTTCGGTGGAACGGCCCATGCGCCCCGGCAGTGGCGGCGGCTATTACCGGGGCGCGCTGCCGGATGGGGGCGGCTTGATTTATCTCGAGGCCGTGTCCGCTTCAATTTCGGGGCAACTCCTGGCAAATGGCGCCAAGGGAACGGGGGGAGGCGCCGGCGGGGGCATCGTGGTGGATTGTGAGACGCTTTCCGGACATTTTCCGGAGTTCATTGCCGATGGCGGGGATGGAGACGGTACTTCCTTCGGCGGCGGCGGCGGCGGCCGTATTGCGTTACACTACAATGACATTTCCGGCTTGATGACTCCGTATTTTTCCACAGCGGCCGGAACCGGGGGTACGACCGGGCTGGAAGGCGTTAACTGGTGGACAACCGCGGGGGAAGGTACGCTCTGGTGTTCCACCCCGGAACTGTTGTCGGAGACCCTTACGGGAGAACGCTTTAATCAGATTCAATTTTATGCCGGCGAATTCGATTCCTGGACGGTTTCGGAGTTGACCGTCAGCAACGGCTTGTTTTCGTTTGGTGTGGATGGGTTTGCTTTGAACGTCCTCGGCGACCTGGTGGTCGGCTCGGATGGAGTTTTCGGTTTCGGCCCGATTTCCGGCGATGCGCAACCGTCCCTTGCCTGCGGTGGCGACTTGGTCGTTCAGCAAGACGGGGAATTACGCGTCTATGGCGGTCGGACCAATGGCGTGGATGTGGGACTGGGCGCTTCGATCGAGATTGAAGGCGATTTGCGGATCGAGACCAATGGATGGGTGGTGCCTTTCGCCAACCAGTACGACGGAGGCTCCCCGCGGTTTCGGGCTCGCTCGCTTCTCGTAGCCCCGGGAGGTGGATTCAAGGCCGCCGGGGTTGGATATTGGACCGGCGGTGGTCCGGGGGCTGGAGGTGTCGCCTCCGGCGGTGGTGGCGGCGGCGGGTACGGCGGCGCCGGGGGAATTGGATACCGGAGTGCGCCACCTGGTAAGACCAACGGCCTGGCCCTGGCCCCGTTCGGTGCCGGCAGTGGGGGGGGGCAGTACAGTACCGGAGGCGTGGGCGGAAACGGTGGGGCCCTGGTTTGGCTGGAGTTGTTAAACCTGTGCCACCTGGAGGGAGTGATCGATGCCCGCGGCAACAACGGTCGTGCGGGGGCCGGGGGCGGCAGTGGCGGGGGCATTCTGCTTTCGGCGCCAAGATTCGCTATGGGCCCCGGGGCCGAACTGCGCGCCGACGGGGGAGACAGCGGTTCCGAGCGTGACGGCAACGGCGGCGGGGGACGGATTGCCCTCTGGCGAGATGTGAAGGCGCCGCATCCGGAATGGTTCCTGTCCGGTATAACGGAAATCACGGGACTGATCGTCACGGAGGAACCGTTCAGCGGTCTGGAAGGTTTGACGGCGTCCGTAAGTCCTGGAAACTACGGGAATCCGGCCGAGCCCGGCACAATCCGATTCGTCGACGGGCGACCTAGAGGAACCCTGATTCTGCTTCGATAATCGTTTCAAGCCGCCAAAGGAAATTACATGCCAACCGACAAGCACAACCTGACGCCGTCTCCGCCCGTTCGGGCCGGTATCGAAAGGGTCCATGGACAACCCTGCCTGGTCGTGAATGGCCGGCCGTATTTCCTCCAGGCGCCCTTTCTTTTCAAGGCGCCGTACGAAAGTTTCGCTGCCGCCCGTACCGGCATCTACATGGTGTCCGATCCTCCGATCCCCATGGGCCCCGACGGACGGGTCGACCTGACGGATATCGAGCGCGAAGCGGATGCCGTGTTGGCGCGTGAACCCGAAGCCCTGCTGGTGCTGCGCACCTGTCTGCGAGCGCCGGACTGGTGGATGGATGTCCATCCCGAAGATGTGGTCCGATTCGATCGCGATCTGACCCAATACCCCGGGCTGACCCCCCAGGGGGGGCGAGCCTACCGTGATGCCTCCTGGGGCTCGGACCGCTTTCTGGAATTCCTGGTCCAGGGCTACGAACAAGCCTGCGAACGACTGCATGCCCGGTATGGCGGACGCTTTATTCTGTACGAATTCGGCATGGGCTCCTGCGGCGAAAACCATCCCATCGGCGCCTGTCATTCCGACGGTCGCTGGTTCTGTTCCGATTTTTCTCCGGCCATGACGGCTTGTTTCCGGCGCTGGCTGCGAGCAAAATATCCCAGCGACGAGGCATTGCAAGAGGCCTGGTCCATGCCCGGTATTACCCGGGACGAAGCCCGGGTCCCGCCGCGCGTGGAGCGGCTGCGCACGGACTGGTTTACCTTTCGCGACCCGCATCGGGCCTGGTGCGCCGATTTTCACCAGTGTTTCGCGGAGCGGATCGAGGAAATGGTCATTACCCTCTGCGGCACGATTAAGCGGGTTACGCGACGGGAAAGCCTGGCGGGCAGTCATCTTGGCGGCATGATGGATGTCGGGTTTCATGCCTACATCTACAACCAGACCTGCACCAACATGGTACGGCGCGCCCTGGCGCATCCGGACGTCGATACCTTCACTTCCCCGGCCTCCTACGAAAACCGCGACCCCGGCGGCGATGCCACCTCCATGATGCCCGTTGGCAGCTATCTGCTGCACAATAAGCTGATTTTCCAGGATCAGGACACCCGCACTTTCCAGGTCCCCGACAGCTACCGTAAGGCCTTCACGCTCGGCAGGATCGCCGCCGATGCCCGCGAGACGGTCGGTGTGCTGAAGCGCGATTTCGGCCAGGCCGTCATTCGTGGATACGGTCTCTGGTGGCATGCCATGGTCAAAGGAATGTACGACCATCCCGCCGTGGGGGAATGCATCGGGAAGCTGGCGGAAATCGGGCGCCGCAGCCTGCATTTTCCGCGCGGGGTGGCCCCGGGCGCCGCTTTCATTGTCGACGAGGAAAGTCCCTTCCACCAGCAGAATGCCAATCGCCTGCTCTACCCGATGCTCTATTATCAGCGCCAGCAGGCCTGGGGGCGCAGCGGCATATCCTGGAATCTCTTTTTGCATAACGACCTGGCGCAGCCGGAATTTACCGATCGCAAGCTGTACTATTTTTTGAATACCTTCTACCTGACCGACGACGAGATTACGGCCATCGAGCGACGCGTCAAACGCAACGGATCCACCGTGATCTGGTCCTACGCGCCCGGCATCCAGTCCCCCGGGGGATTCGATCTGAAGCGTGTCGAACGCCTGACCGGCTTTGGCCTCAGGTCGGTGGATGCGGAAGCGCTCTCCCGCGTGACCCTGACGGCGCTGGACCATCCCTATGTGCGGCAATCCCGTCCCACGGGGGGCGATGCCTACGTGCATGGGGATCGTCCCCCCGGGTATATTGGCGCGGGACCTCTGGGCAACGACGACCGGGCCGGCATTTATGGTCCGTTGATTTATGTCGACGATTCTGAAGCCGAGGTTCTGGGAGAACTGGACCCCTTGCAGGCGCCGGGGTTCTGCGTCCGGAAATTCGACGACTGGACCTCCGTGTTCGTGTCCGCTCCCATGCTCAACGCCTATATTCTGCGCAACATCGCCCGCGAGGCCGGGGTGTTTGTCTATTCCGATACGAACGACGTGGTTCTGCCGGGGTGCAGTTTCCTGACCCTGCACGCCCGCGAGGGGGGGCGCAAGCTGGTGCAACTGCCGGTGCCCACGGATGTGTACGAATGTTACGATGGGCGCCTGCTGGGACGCGGCGTCACAGAATTTACGGATACTCTGGAGCCACACGACACGGGTTTTTATTTTCTGGGCTCCTATGAAGAGTGGCTGGCGCTGGAAGGGTAAAACGTATGACCGGTGTTGTCCGAGTTTTCGTTTAATGACAATCGCGAAACAACAGGCATGAGGTAAGGAATGAATGCGATCGATCGTGTTTTGAATGTGGGCTTGGCTTGTTTTTTATCGTTGTGGGGGATAATGCCCCTATGGGGCGCGGACAACGAATGGACTGGATCTGGCGATGGCGTCCGTTGGTCCGACGGTGACAATTGGTCCGCGGGCGTTCCCTCCGTTGGCGATGAGGTGACGGTGTCTACGGGCTCGTTGCTCTTGGAGGCTCCCACCCCCGATCTGGCCAGGTTTTCGATGAGCGGGGGTACCCTGACCGTCTCCAATTGGATGACCTGCCTGCGGGCGGCGGAAGTGATCCTTTCCGGTGACGCGGTCATGACGCTCCCTCCGGCATTTGACGACATCCAGATGTCCAACCGGGTCTGGATCGTCTGCTCGAACCTAGCCGTGGGTGCAGGCAGTTCCATCGATGTCACCGGGCGGGGCTACCAGGGCGGGCCTCCCGGTTCGGGATTGAGCGGCAGCGGTCCCGGAGGCGGGGTCGGCGGGCACAATCCGTATGGCGGCGGCGGGGGATACGGCGGCCGCGGCGGATGGGGATTCAAGAGTTATTGGATTACTCGCGGCGGCACGAGCTACGGCCGAGCGGAAGAGGCCTCGATACCG
The DNA here is from genome assembly GCA_964542285.1 of uncultured Lentisphaerales bacterium. Lineage (GTDB taxonomy): Bacteria > Verrucomicrobiota > Kiritimatiellia > RFP12 > JAAYLN01 > CAZIUM01. Next base: position 1,003 of record CAZIUM010000154.1, on the reverse strand, counting down.
GGCAGCGGCGGCGGCACGCGCGCCGATGCCCAGGCCTACGGTGGCGACGGCGGGGGAGCGATCCGGATCGACGCCCAGGGCGACGTCGTCATTGACGGCTCGCTGCGGGCTGACGGCACGCACGCCAACTACTATTCGGGGGGCGGTTCGGGCGGAGGAATCGCCGTCTTCTGCAACCGATTCGGCGGCACGGGTCGGATCACCGCCAATGGCGGCGAACGGGGCAATTATGGCGGTTCGGGGGGCGGGGGACGCATTGTACTGGACTACCAGCACCTGATCGGCACCCCCGCGGTCCGGGTCGAGGCGCGCGAGGCAGACAATCAGATCGCGTTGGACGATCCGTTGCTCCGCTGGACGCAATACCGCTGGGTGGCCGAACCGGGTACCATCCATTTGTCCGACACCACGCTTCTCCCTCCCGTCGTATCCAACCTCTACGGCGTGGTGAGCCTTGACGGGGCGACGGCCTGGACTCCCGACTCGTTGACCGTCGATGGCACGCGGCTGATGTTTACGCCGGGATTCGACCTCTCGGTTACCAACGGCGTGACGGTGCGGGGCGGCGGCGCGCTCGAAATGATCGAGCCGGCCGGATTCTCCTGTGGCGGTGACCTGCTGCTTGACAACGGTCGCCTGGTGATGAATGTCTTCACCCAAATGCTCTGCCAGGGCGACTTGATCGTTACCAACGGCGGAACCCTGCTGGCTGTCAGCGCACCCACCAACGGCCTGACGGCGAACGGCGCGGCCCTGGACATGTGGGGCGACATCATGATCGGCGCCGGTTCGTGGGTGATGCCCGACAACGACATCACCAACGGCGGCCCCGTCCGGATCCGGGCGCGGAACGTGAAGGTGGCGGCGGGTGGCGGCTTCAACGCCGATGGACGCGGATTTGGCGGCGGGCTGGGCTTGGGTTGGTCCGAAGGCTATGGCCCTGGCGCAGGCTACCAGTCGACCTATGGTTCCGGCGCGGGCTACGGCGGTCGCGGCGGCGATG
>CAZIUM010000153.1:0-7083 GCA_964542285.1 uncultured Lentisphaerales bacterium | reverse complement strand
GGGGCCTTCCGGCCCGGGATAGACGTAAAACGTGTCGCCATAGGCCCAGCCACGTTCCCAGGCTTGACCATCCTGAACCCGATAAGGATCGATCAATTGGCGCGTCTGCGATTTGTGCCAGTAGTTGTAGCCCCAATGCAGAAACCCCTCGAACGGCCAGCGCCGCAGCAGGAATCCATGCATGGCGATTTTCGCGGGCGCGGTATCGAGTAGATGCTGCAGGTACGGCCCCCGCGGTCCGCAACAGTAGTAACACCAACAGGGAATGCCGGCCTTGACAAAATCCAGCGCCGTGCGGATGCTGGGCACCGGCATGTCCACCAAGCTCTCCCGCGCGAAGGAAATATCCGACAGGGCATCCATGACCGGCATCCAAGGCGCCAGCTCACGCAACAAGGCGCGTGCGTCCCGGTAATTTTCCAGCCCCCCCTGGACATGGGGTTCGTCGGAAAGATGAAAACAACTATGTGCCATGAGCCCTTCGGCATCTAAAAACCGCTTGAAAGCCGGAAGAAACTGCTCCAGAAACCGGCGATATCTCGGCGATGTCGCGCCCGTTTCGGGCGGCCAGAGCAGCTTCTCGTCGCGCCCCTGGTTTTCATAGACCCGGATCGCATGCCGTACGCCCCATTGCGAGAACAGATGGGTCCACTCGAATCGTTCCAAACCTTGTTCGCGCGCCATCCGCACGTAACGGCGCACGTCCCGCCAGTCGAAACGATAGCGGTCGCCAGCATTCCGCGTCACGCGCAACAGTTGCGTGGGACGTTTGACCCCATCCAGGGGCGGGGTGAACATGGGCACATAAACCATGTTCTGGCCATGCTCGGCCAAGTCGAGCAGGTAGGCCCGGCACAATCGCCAAAACCGGGCGTCGAAATGGTCCGTCCGATACCAGTCGATCAGCGCATCGGCATAAAACCAGTGCGTGACGTCAAAACCCCGCCGTGGCTCGATCGCCAGGGGATGCAGGTCCACGGACAGTTCAAGCTCGCGTACCGGCTGGTTGTCGGACAGCAGCCGCACCCGCAAGCCGTGCCGTCCCGGTTCGGCGTCGACTCCCGGCACGACGGAGATCCAGAAGGCATGGGTTTCGCCGGCCGGCAGCAACAGCTCTTTCTCGTCGAAAAGCGGATCCGGTACATAGCCGGGGATGCGGTCCAGGGCGTCGGACTCCAACGCATCGCCGGGCAACGGATCGTTCATGTGAAGCACCGGAACCAGCCCCACCCGTCGGATGCGTACCGTCCAACCATCGGGTGCTCCGACTTCAATCCGCAACGGCAAGCGCTTGTCGCTGCGCAGCGCCACTTGAAAACTGAAACGCTCGTTGCGGGCAATTTCCAGGCGGCGCAACCCCTGACGCGGCAGGGGGACCAACGGAAAATGACGCACCAGGTTGGAAGTCAGGCGAGTTTGCAAAGCCATGGAATTTCCTCTTCGATCTTCAACGCGGTCGCCCCCGCGATGCGGCGCTCAATACTGACGTTCATATTCGCCGCGCCCGAGTTTCTTCAGCTTGGAGAATCCGGCCGCCTTGGCACGATCGTCAAGTGAGGATTGGGATCGACCGACCGAGATGTGGGGAATCTGCTTCCGCACCGGAGCGCCACATTTCGGACAGTGTTGCAGCGGCGGACTATCCAAGGACTGCAGCCAATCGAACCCCTCGTGACACATGTCGCAGCAACGGTCGGGAGAACAGGCTTGATATTCGTAAATCGGCATGACAATTCGATCGTCTCGTTTCATGTTCGGCGTTCAAAGGCGCACCCGCCTTCACGAGTGTCCCAACGTCCAACATTCAACATCGAATCCCGAACGATGGCAACCAAAATCCGGCAAATCCGGCAAAATCCGGCAACCCGCGGGGTCCGTCCCTGCCCGCGGCCGCAAAAGCGCGAAACGATTTCCGGCTAGGTGCCGCCCGAAAAAACCGGCGCCGGAGTTGGAAACCCACGGCGCCGGTGGAGGGGGGGGAAGCGTCAGGACTCGATCGGGATCACCTTGCGCGCCGCCGCGGAGGGCTCGCGCTTGGGCAGGGTCACCGTCAGCAAACCGCGCTTGAACGCAGCCTTAGCCTTGTCGGCGGCGATTTCCGCCGGCAGCGCCAAGGTACGCTGGAAACTGCCGCAGCGGCGTTCAACATGCGTCCAGCGACGGTCCTTGTCTTCGTGCTCCTCGTACATTTCCCCCTTCAGGGTGATGGAGTTATCGTCCAACTCCACCTTGACGTCCTTCTCGTCAACTCCCGGCAGTTCCGCCGTGACAATCACCTCGTTTTCGGATTCCGCGACATTGACCCTGGGCCAATAGGTCATGGCACCGAGCGTATCCCAACGGGCCAGAGGTCCCAGCCCCAGGTCGTCGAAGAAGCCGGCAAACATGCGGTCGATTTCATGATGGAACTGCTCCAAAGCGTCCGTTCCATTCCGGCGTGCCAATGGCTGCGCCGTTTTCCGGCGCGGTATCATGTCCCTGATGCTCATATCGACTTCCTTTCTCCCGGCTTTGCGGGATTTCCCGAATTCACACTCACCTCAACCGGGCGAGATTTCGATTCGCCGCGGCTTGACTTCCTCACGTTTCGGCAACGTCAACACCAGGACGCCCTGGGAAAGCGACGCCTTGATGCCGGACGGATCCACGCGGTCGGGAATTTCGTACATCGCCCGATACCGGGCGGGCGCGAATTCCTCGCGAACCAGTTTGTATCCTTCTCGCGGCGTCACCGTACTGTCGGCTTCCACCGTCAGCGTCCGTTCCTCGATGCTGACATTTAATGCTTTTTGTTCCACACCGGGCAAATCCAGTCTCACTTCAAAGGCATCCGGCGTTTCAGACACCCGCCCTTGGGGCGCAGTGTTGACCCGCGGAAGCTCGTGCTGGACATTGTCCACCCGGGTCACTTCCTGTTTGTCATTTTGCTTGCTCATTTTTTTGCCTCCATGCTCTAGGCTATTCGGTCGTGATCGACGCGACCGGAGTTCATCCCTCGATGGCGATCGTTTGCCGCCGGGCCGTCTCGGCCTTGGGCAGCGTAACGGTCAAAATACCATCTTTAAACTTGGCCTTGACCTTGGCCGGGTCCACCGTGAACGGCAATTCGAACCGTCGCTCGAAGCGCTGTTCGCGTCCTTCGGCATCCTTGGCGGGATGCGGCCCCTCGAGCGTCAAATCACTGCCTTCGACACTCACTTCGACTTGCGAGGAATCGATTCCCGGGATCATGGCCTCCATGATCAGCTCATCTTCCCGTTCCCAGGCATTCACACGCGGGTAGCGTCCATAGGATCGACCGCGTTCCCCGGGGACACCCAGGGAACTGAAACCACCCAGCAAATCGTCCCAGAGACGCCAGGGCATTTCCGCCCAATCATCATAGATGTTCATTGCCAAACTCCTTTCCTGCGTTCGCATTGTCATTTTCTTGACAAACCCTTAGGTTTATCCTGGGTTGTAGATAGCATGAGGCGTGCCATCCAAGCATACTAACGAGGTTCAAATAGCAAACCATTGCAGATAAATGACTTGTAAACAGACCAACGAAACCAACCTCATCCGGCAAGCGACAGTATGTCTCTATATACGAAGTCGAATATGGGTTATTTTGTCTCGATTGACGACTCCGATTCACCTTGTGGGCGAAACGACGAAAGCGTCGAAAGGCATGAAATGGAAACGGGACGGTTCCGGGTTTCAGAATTCCTGGGCCGTCACGATTGGGAAATGGGGTTATGCCCGGGAGCGAGCGACTTCATCGGCATGCAGCACCCGATCACGGATTGTTGCCGCGTTTTCGGGGGCGACATACTCGAGAATGAAGGGGCGCTCGTCGGCATATCGGCGATAGAGGCTTAAAAAGTGCGGCCAGTCAATATCGCCGTCGCCGAGCGCCCGGCCCCAGGTGTCGTTGACTTTGCGATCCTTGCCATGCAAATAGGCAATCTTCGGGGCGAGGTGCTGGAACATCTCCGCCTCGGTGCTGTTGGCGATCAAGTTGGCCGGGTCCAGCAGGACCCGGATCCGGTCCGAATTCAGTTGATCCAGCAGGTCGGAGGTGCGTTTTGCACTGGGCACGAGATCGATCACGGAGGGCTCGAAGGCGATGGTGACGTTGTATCGTGAGGCGGCGTCGGCCAGTGAAAGAAGGCTTTGGCACAATTGATCGAAATCCCGGGCATAGGTTTCGGTGTCGATTCCCCGACGTCCGGGCACAAACCCGCACTCCGTGGAGACATAGGGGATGTCGTTGGCCATGGCAAGGCGCATCATCTGTTCGAAGTAGGCCAGATTGGCTTCCCGCTCCACGGCATCGGGTTCGATCAGATTCGTAAAAACCCCCAGGGAGACCACCTCGATGTCTCGGGACCGGAAGGCGTGAACGATCGACCGGAATCGGGCGTCCGTCATGTCGGTGAGGTCCCGGCGTCCGTTGTAGCGCCAGAAGTCCGCATCCGAATGCGCCAGGCAAAGCTCGGTACAGACAAACCCGTGACGCTGCATGCATGCGGCCGCCTGATCGCAGGTCATGCTGGCAAAGGCCCGTGAAACAACCCCAAGGTTCATATCGACTCCTGTGTTCCTGAAAGAAACTTTGGAAAAACGCATCCGCTTAAGCTCACGGAATTTTGAACGGAACGGACAAACGAGTCAAACGATTCTCGACATTCTCGCCACGAATGCGCTGGACACACCGAATTTGTTCGTTGTATGCTGGTTTTTATCAAGCCATTCGAGGAGACCCTATCCCATGTCCCCAGTCCATATCGGCTCCCGCCGCGAATTGTTTGTCGACCGGCTCTTGATCGACCGGCTGAAGAACGCCTCGCTGTTCCAACACGCTCCGATTCCCCGTGAAGTCGTTTTCCGGCACGATGCTCCCTGGGAGGGCCCTTTCAGCCTGTATCACACCCTGGTGCGCGACGGAGACCGGATTCTGCTTTACTACCGGGGATGGAATCTTCCGAACGAACCGGCGGTATATTGTGTGGCGGAAAGCCGGGACGGCATCCATTTCAAACGACCTGCGCTGCGGATGCATGCCTGGAACGGAAACCGCGAGAACAATATTTTTTTCGACCAGGAACCCTATACGCACACATTCGCCCCCTTTTTGGACCAGCGTCCCGGTGTGCCGTTTGAGGAACGCTTCAAGGCGTTTGCCCGCGGCAAAACCGGGGAACCGGGCAAGGAGCGGGCCGCGCTGTTCGCGTTTGTGTCCGCGGACGGCCTGGACTGGCGGCTCCTGTCCGAAGAGCCGATCATCGCCGACGGGGCGTTCGATTCGCAAAACGTCGGATTCTGGAGCGAAAGCGAAGGCAAGTATGTTGCCTATTACCGGGTGTTTCGTCCCAAGGAGGATTTTGCCTCGGCCCGCACCGGACCCACGACCCACGCGCAGCGGTTGCGCGCCATCTTGCGCGCCACCAGCGACGATTTCCTGAACTGGTCGCCGGGCGTGCTGATGGATTATCGCACGAACGGCAGGCCGGCTCCCGTGGAGGAATTTTACATCAACCAGACGCGGCCGTACTTCCGCGCCCCGCACCTTTACATGGCCCTGCCGGCCCGTTTCATGGGGGGCCGCAGCGCCATCACCGAGGCGGAAGGCCGGGCCATCAAGGTACACCCAACCCAACTGACCTCTTGCAGCGACGCCTGCTTCATGACCACCCGTCCGGAAACCTCCTGGTATGAACGAACGTTCATGGAAGCGTTGATTCGCCCCGACATCGGCCCCGCACACTGGTCGGGCCGCTGCAATTATCCCGTCGACGGAATTCTCCAAACCGGTCCCACGGAAATGAGCCTGTATATTGACGAGCACTACGCCCAGGCAAAAAACCAGGTGCGCAGGTACAGCCTGCGCCTGGACGGGTTTGCATCGCTGCGCACTTCCCATGAGGGCGGAGAGGCCTTAACGCATCCCCTGGTTTTCTCCGGATGCGAACTGGAACTTAACTACGCCACCAGCGCCGCCGGAAGCCTGCGAGTCGAACTTCGCGATGCGCAAAACCGCCCCCTGCCGGGGTACGGCTTGCGCGAGGCCGTGGATGTTTTCGGGAATCGCATGGCCGGTCACGCCGCCTGGAAGCAAGGCAAGGACGTCGGCCCCCTGGCGGGAACTCCGGTGCGGCTGCGCTTCGTCATGCGTGACGCCGATCTCTTCAGTTTCCGGTTCAGGGAAACCTCGACTCCTTGATTTTGTCGGCATGGTTTGGAGGCGCGATTATTAAACCGTATCCTCTTGTGTTATGCGGGATTGTTGCGTCCTCCTGGATGATTGTTTTCCTGGCGGTTTCAGGAATGGTCTCCCCGACCTTCGCCGAAGCGGTTTCGATCCACGCGAATTTTCCCGGCGGCAACGTCGCGGTTTTGCAAAACGAGGGCCATTCCGCAACCTTCGCACCGGACCTGAGGGGAGACCGTCCCTGGTTCTACTGGCATTTCGAAGCCCATGCCGACCGTCCCAAAACGGTTGAATTCACCGTAACCGGCGAATGGAACGGTCCCCGCCTTCCCATCAACGGGCCCGCCTACAGTCTTGACGATGGACAAACCTGGGCCTGGATTGGCGCAGGGAACTGCCGCTTTGCGAACCCTCCGGATGCGACTGTAGCCACCTTTTCCCATGCCTTTACCGCAACCAACCGGACCGTGCGATTTGCCGTGGGCATCCCCTACGTCTTGTCCAATCTCGAAAAATTCCTTGAGAAACACGAGACAAACCCACACCTTCGACGCGATGTTCTGACACATACGCGCGGCGGACACCCCGTGCCCCTCTTGAGAATCGGTCAACCGGCGCCCGAGCGAAAGGCGATGCTTCTGGCCGCCCGCAGCCATGCCTGCGAAGCCATGGCCAGTTATGTTCTGGAGGGCTTTCTCGATGCGGCGCTTTCAGACACTTTTTTCGGCAGGACATTTCGCGAGCGACATGTGCTCTACGTCGTTCCCCTGCTGGATTTCGACGGCGTTCAGGCCGGCGACCAGGGCAAAAACCGACGCCCCCACGATCATAACCGCGATTACGGAAAGGAGAATCTTTACCCGGAAACTGCCGCGCTGCAAGCCTTGGCG
>CAZIUM010000152.1:0-7109 GCA_964542285.1 uncultured Lentisphaerales bacterium | reverse complement strand
GACGCTTTGCGCCGAAATGGTAGGGCGGCGAGGCCCTTCGCCGCCGCGCGCGGGTCCCCCGCGCGTCCGCCATGTGAGCGCAACACGCCTCCGCGAAGTCAGCTTGCTCTCCTTCACATACTTCCGGGCGGTTATCTCGTTAATCTTCTCGTTTTTTCGTCAGGTGTCGCCATGTTGCCTCCGGTTGTTACCGCGGAGCTTCAGATACTTCCCAAAAAGGGGGGAGAATTGTCGTCGGACGGGAAATATAATTGTCGCTGGACTCTTCTTGGAATGACAGAAATTTAGGGAAAAGTCCACAACCGCGGCTTGACAAGGTGGCGGGAATTATGGTCCAGTACCTTGCAATGTAGGCATGTGCTTGATGCGCTGGTTTTTGTTCATGAGGCTGAAACGTCGCGGACACTCCCATGCCGCAAGCCGTCGAGTGAAGCGATGTTATCCATGAAACAAGGATGGAATGAGGCGATGAGCAAGACCGTTGGGTTGCTGTGTGCGGGGTTTCTGCTGGGACAATCTATACAGGCCGCCGTTCCGCTGGCCCGTCGCGGACAGCCGGTGGCCGAAATCGTGCGGCCCGCCGATGCGCATCCCGCGGTGAATTTCGCGGCGCTTGAATTTCAGCGCTGGGTGGAGGCGATTTCGGGCGCACGGTTGCCGATCGTCGCCCAATCCGGCGAGATGGAGTCACGCCTGGTGTTGTCGCTCAATCCCTCGGGGTTTGCCGAGGACCTCGAACAACTATCCGGCAACGACGGGTATGCCGTGCGTTGCGAAGGCAACACCGTTACATTGCTCGCCGACCGGCCCAAGGGTCTCTTGAACGGAGTCTTTAAACTGTTGTTCCGCAATACCGACATCATTTGGGCGCGCCCAAATGAAGAATTCGGTACGCTCTACAGCCGTAACCCCGACCTGGAATTGACGGAGGTGAACTACATCGACATCCCGGTCTTCAAGCTGCGCGGCTGGCAGATGGGATCGGGACGCGATATGGCCAACGAGGAATGGCAGGTGCGCAACGGCTGCAACTGGAGCGCCGGGAGCATGCGCTATCGCGAGGACCGGGTCAAATATGATCCGGTGCTGGAATACGGCGGCGGACACAATCTGGTGGGACGCTATATTCCCGAAAAGAAATACTTTGATGCCCATCCTGAATTCTACCCATTAAAAGACGGACGTCGCCTGCGGCCGAGCGAGACTCGGGGCGGCACGCAACTGTGTTTTACGCGACCGGAATTGCAGTCGGTGTTTATCGAGGAAATCGACGCGCATATCCGCGCAAATCCCGAGTACGACACCTACCGGATCATGATCGAGGACAACCGTACCCTGTGTGAATGCGAGACCTGCTTGGCCCCCATTCGCTTACCGGACGGTCGAGTGATCGACAAGAAAGACCCGGCTTTCCGGTCCACGCAGTATTTTCTATGGCTGAATCCCATCGCCAGGCATATCGGCGTTGAGTACGGCAAGAAGGTGTTGACTTTTGCCTACTTCTTTACCGAAACGCCGCCTCATTGCGCGGTGGAACCCAACATTCAGATTTCTTTTTGCCCGATAACCAAGAATTCCAAACGCGCACTGACGCATCCCGAGAATGCCGGTACATTGACGCGCTTGACCGGGTGGCTGGGCGTGACCGATAACATTACCTGGCGCGAATATTATGGGTTGTGCCAGTCCTTCCCTCGGCCCATCGATGCCGTGGCCCTGCAAGACTGGCGGTACCTCAATGGGTATGGCATCCACCGGACCTACTCGGAAATGCGCCCGGACTTGCCTTCGGTGGGCCGGTATACGAAAACCTGGCATGTCAATGCCATGTATTTTTGGGTCATGACCCATGGCGCCTGGGACCCCGGTCGGGATGTCCAGGAATTGCGCCGGACCTTTCTTTCCAGGGTGTTTGGTCCCGCGGCAGGCGACGTGGAGGAGTTCTATCGCCTGATCGAGGAACAATGGTTCCGGTTGCCCGGGGTCTCCCGTTATGGAGACAAGGCTTACGTCAATTGGCACAAGCATGTTTTCGACACCGGAATCGTTGCCGAATGCCGGAAGGCGCTGGAACGTGCCTCGACGAAGGGGGTGCATCCGCACGCTGCCCGGATGCTGGCGGGCATGCAAAGCGTTCTGGACGAGCAGTTGCTGCTATGGGAACATGAATCGGTGCGGGCCGTCAGAACCGCGACCCCCCCGGGCTTCGATCCGGATTTTTGCGACGGCGCCTGGAGCCAGTCTGTCCCGAATGGGCGATTTCTGTTGAATCGCTCCGAAGAACCTTTTGGACACCCGACTTCCGTGCGGGCGTTGTACGATGAACAAAACCTGTATTTTGGCTTCCAATGCGGACATACAAAGCCCTCTGAAATGTCCTATCAAGAGGCCAACGACGGCGGCAACGTTTTTCCGGAAGGAGAAAGTTTCGAAATCTTTCTCGAAGGCGAATGGAAGGGCCAGCGACACTATACGCAAATGGTGGTCAACCCGGTCAATCGACGCTATCGCGCGGTTCGCGCCGCTCAATGGACCTCCAAGGCGTGCCTCACCGATACGGGGTGGAGCGGCATGATTACGGTTTCATGGAAGAGCTTGGGATTGGACCCCGGAACCAGTCAAAGCATCAAGGCATCCTTTATACGACAGTTCATGATATCTTCCCGTCCCGGGGCGGCTCCCCGGCTGCACGCGCATCTGCCCGGCAGCCGCCGGCATTCCATGGAGATGACCTCGCGGGTGGTCCTGGACCGCCCCTGAACGGAACGGTGGCGGGCGAAACAAGACATGAGATTTGGAGACCTGGTATGAATGGAACCACGTTGTGGAGCGCTGGAATGAATAAAACAATGACCGGGACCGTGTTGCTTGCCGTGGCTTGCCTGCTTTGGGCTTCGCTGGAGATGGCGGGTGCGGAAACGTTCTGGCTGGCAAAAGATGGACGCAGCCAGGCGCGTATTTTTGCGCCGGCAACGCAAGGCGAACCGCTTCGCCTGGCCGTGGAGGAATTGCGGAATGCCCTCGAAAAAATGACCGGCGCGCGCCTGGAACCCGCTTGGGGAGCGCCGCGCAAAACCGATTCCGGAATCCGGCTGGAAGTGCTCGATCCGTCCGAACGGGACGCTGGAGAATCCGCGCAGACATTCACGATCGAGGAAACAGGCCGCTTCGTGCGCATTGTGGGTCATACCGAAACGGCGGTTCTTTACGGCGTGTACCAATATCTCCACGAATTGGGCGTTCGCTGGTTCATGCCGGGCGAGATCGGCGAGCATATCCCTGAAGTCGATGCGTTGCCCATCGGAGAACGAAGTCGCACGTATACGCCCGACTTCGTTCAGCGCCTGATGTGTCACTCCGGGGGTTTTCGTTCGCATTTCGACTCGTCGCTGCCGCCCGCGGAACAGGAAAGAATCCGGGAGGAATACAGTCTCTGGCATGTGCGCAACCGCACGCATTTCCTGTACGTTATCCCACGTCGCGACTGGTTTGTGTTCAACTGGCCCCTCAATATGGGCTCGGGGCATGGATTGCGTCGCGCGGCGCTGGGCGGCGCCAGCTTTCAGGAGGAGCCGGAACGCTTTCCCATGTTGCAGCGCGAGGGCAAACCCGTCCGGACCGACAGCGGCCCGCGCCAGATCTGTTTCACCCACCCAAGCAATATCCAGTCGGCCACCGATTGGGTCCTGGACCTGCTGGAAGAAAAGGAGGCCATCGCGAAAGCGCGCAACACCGATTTGCTCGAGGTCTGGGATGCGGTGTCCATGGGGCTTGCGGATACCTATGGAATCTGCGAATGCGAGGACTGCCGGACGGTGGGAGGGCAACCCCCTTTCAACAAGGACCGGTTGGTATGGAGCTTTTACAATCAGGTGATCGAAAAGGTGAACCGGCGGCGACCAGAGGCCAAAATCTACATTTTTGCGCCCTACATGGAGCTGACGCGTCCTCCCGAGGGGTTTCGGATTCACTCCAACATGGTGGCATCGGCGGCGCGTACCACGACCTGGAGCGCCCGACCGGAGCATGAGCCCTATTACCCCTTCACCAAAGATTTCTATGAAAACCTCCTCGCGACCCGCAACGCCGGGGCCGAATTGCGCGCCCGCGAATACGTTCTCTGGCGGGGAACGCCCCAGACCTTGAATATCCTGGATGCCGTCAAAGCCTACCATGAACTGGGCTATCGGCATTACAACCTGGAGGTGATGAACCGCGGCGAGACGCTTTGGCCCGTGCTTTGGACGCTGGCGCGCTACACCTTTGACAGCAGCACGTCTCCGCATGAAATCCTGGCGGAGTATTGCCGCGGCTGCTTTGGGCAGGAAGCCGGCGACTCCGTGCTTGCATTGCTGAAGGAACTGGATGCCAACAGCCGCAAGATTCAACGCATCGGGTATGGGTCCCTCTCCGATACCAGCGCCATGCTGCCGGACGACACGATTGCGCACGGACGGGAAGTCCTGGCCGCCGCGCTGGAAAATACGCAGGGAAAGGCGCAAAAACGCCTGGAGAACTTCCGTCGCACCTTTGAAATGACGTGCCGCATGGCGGAAAGTTACCGCGCCTACTGTCGGGCGCTGAATCGCCGGACGCCGGCCGATCGCGAAGCGGCCCTGTCCAGGGTCGGCGACTTTATCGGTTACTGGGACGAGATGAACCTCGCCGCGACTTGTTCTCCCAACATTTTGATCTCGATGCGGGAAATCCAGAAGGCGTTGGAAACCCTGGAGCAGGCCGAGCCCAGGGCGCGCGCCGGACTGGAGGACCCGCGCGCCTGGATGCTGGACCTGTTCGCGGCTGGAGGAAACTCCCGCACGTTTCGGGCCGCGGATGTGCCGGGAACCCTGCCCGACCTGTTTCCGCTCCCCGAAATCTGGCGGTTCAGGATCGATTATCTCGACATCGGACGGACCGAAAAATGGCATCGCCCGGACTACCAGGTCGGTGACGGATGGCAACCCCTGTCGACCTGGAACACGTTTGCTCCCCAGGGGTACCGGCAGGTGCATGGACGGTTCTGGTATCGTCTCGAATTTGACGCGCCGCGATTTCCGGAAGGCAAAACAATCATCATGCGTATGGGGTCGCTCGATGACGAAGGAGAAATCTACCTGAACGGAAACCTCGTGTTCGAGCAGGATAATCCCGAAAATTGGAACCGTTCGCTGGCCTTCGATATCACCCCTTATATCAACCAGGGGCAACGCAATGTGCTGGTCGTGAGGGGCTATGACGCGTTTGGCGCCGGTGGCCTTTGGCGGCCCTGCGCAATCTACACCGAGTAAAAAAAAGGAGCCGATAAGAAAATGAAAACAACCAGCAAAGGAATGGCAATAAAGTGGATAAGACGGTACGCATGGCTGGCGGTTGCGTCCCTGGTGACGATGGAGGCGACGGCGGGAACAGATGATGAATTCTGGCTCCCGCGCTGGAGTTTTCGACGCTCCGTCACGGTGCGTTCCGAGATGGTCGACGGCGATCTGACCAATTTCCCGGTGCTCGTGAGGCTCAACGGGGACAATTTCGATTTCCGGGAAGCCGACCCGCAAGGCCGAGACGTGCGTTTTGCCCTGCCGGACGGCACCCTGCTGGCGTATGAACGCGAGCGTCATGACGTCCAAAGCCGCGAAGGCCTGTATTGGGTTCGACTCCCTCTGGTGGCTGCGGACGAAGACACTGTCTTTCATCTTTACTATGGCCGTGCCGGTGCTCCGGACGGCACCAACTCCCACCAGGTTTGGACATCCAACTACATCGGCGTCTGGCACCTGAACGACGTCCATGGCGGTACGCACTACGATGCCAGCAGCAATCAATTGCATGGCGTGGCCGGCAACGAACCGCTGGATGGCGAGGGCGTTCCGGGCATGATCGGCGGCAGCGTGCGGTTGGTTGTGGGACGGGACGCGGAAGACAACAAGACGTACACGCAATATATTGTTACCGATCCTATGACGATCGATACCGCCGAGGGATTGACGTTTTCCATTTGGGCTCAACCGGGGGATATTGTGCAAAACTCCGGAAGCTGGGTTGAGGTACCTGTCATGTATCTGGGCGGCGCCAACTGGGCCCCATATTACGTTGCGAAACTATGCTATTACGGCTATTCCCCCACCGTTCATAACGAACGGATCAGAGCCCATTGCAATGTCTGGTCTGGAGAAGGAGGGAAAACTCTCGGGTCGGATCGCGGCACTGGCTTCACCACGGGCGTATGGCATCATGCCGCGGCCACGTTCTACTATTACGAGGGCGCGACCAATACCAATACCATCGTAAAGCTCTATTTGGATGGGATCAAGATTATCGAAAACTCCGTGGAAGGATATGCCCTGCGCAATCCACTGGGGCCGCGGCCTCTGGGACTGGGCGCGGAAACTCATCATTCCTATCCCGCCAATGAACCGCGTACAACCTTTGACGGCATGCTGGACGAGGCGCGCGTGGCCAACATCGTTCGCGGCGATGCCTGGATTCGTGCCAGCTACCTTAACCAGAAAAGCAATGACGAACTTCTTAGGTACGGCGAACTCGAACGCCAACCCACCGGCCTCTACCTTTTGTTGCGCTAATGCCGCCCATGGTAGGGTTCGCCTGTCCGAGAGCGCGCAACGACCTGGTGAACGGATCGTTGGGGTTGCGCGATAGGATCGCAACAAAAAAAAATCAGTAAACCGGACCCGGATCGTGAAGGGCGGGCGCCGCGGCCCGGCGGTTATGCCGTCAGCGATTACGTTCCCGTAAACGGGGCCCTGCAGGTTAACCGGGCTCCAGGCAATGAAGCAGACCGTTCGTCGGCGCCGGTGCGACTCTGGTACGACCGCGACCACAACCTTCTTGAAACCAACAAGGCCTCGTATGCTTCGCCCGCCGCCACCTCTTACCGAATTTCCATGCCGTCATCGATTTGTGGGCGCGTTCCGACTTGGTAAAAGCATAAAGATGCACGCTTGAACACGGATGCACTTGTTAGCACTTTTATTAGCACCTGGAGAATTTAACGGCGCAATCTTCATCATGTGCTTGTATATCAATGCTTTACGGGGAATGGCACCCCCTAGGGGAGTCGAACCCCTCTTTCCAGGATGAGAACCTGATGTCCT
>CAZIUM010000151.1:0-7131 GCA_964542285.1 uncultured Lentisphaerales bacterium | reverse complement strand
GCATGCCCAAAAGTTAACGCTTCAGAGGAGGGGAACGCAAGGGTCTGAACAACCAGATCGCCAATCCCGATAGCAGCGCGGCGGCGACGAAGGCCAGCCACGTTGCGTCTTGTTCGGTCGCCAGAGTGCCGATGGCGCCATACACCGCCGATACCGCCAGGTTTCCGCAGAGCAACACCGGCAGGGCGCCGCGCCAGGGCATGGCCGCCAGGCCCGCGAACAGCAGGGAGGCCTCCGCCAGCACCGGCACGGGGCGCAGCGCGGCCAGCATCCAGACGCCCCAGCGGCCATGCAGGCGCTGCATGAGTTTGAAATCCCCCGATCCCAGGGCGCGGCGGGCCGGCCCGGCGGCGCATCGTCCCAGCAGGTATCCCGCCGCCGCCGAAACCGTCATGCCCGCAAAGGAAGCCAGGGTGCCGGCCCAGAACCCCAGCAGGCTGCCGCAGGCCGTGCTGACGAGGCTGGATGGAATGGGCGCCAGCACGTCCACCGCCAGCAGTCCCCCCAGCCACAGGGCCGCTTTCCAGGGATGATGATGACCCCATGCGACCAGTTCCTCGGTCCAGTCGTCAATGTGGGCGCCCCAGCAGAAAAACGGCACCAGGATGACGCCCAGCACCAGCAGGGCCAGCAAGGACAAACGCCAGGGGAAGGTTTTTCGTTTAGAGCGAGGGGAAGATGGGCCTGTCGATCGGTTCTTCATGACGTGATTCCTGGAGGGGGCGATTTTTCTAATTCGCGTTCGACATCCGGCACGGCGGCCAGCAACCGCTGGGTATAGGGATGACGCGGCGTTCGGTACAGGGTTTGCGGAGTGCCCTGTTCCAGGATGTGGCCCTGGTGCATCACCATGACTTGCTCGCAGAGGGCGCCCACGACCGCCAGATCATGCGCAATCAACAGCAGCGACAAGCCCCGCTCGCGCCGTAAGCTGTCCAGCAGGCGCAAAATGCGGGCTTGCACCGACACGTCCAATGCCGACACCGGCTCATCGGCGATCAGAATGGCGGGATCCGTCGCCAGGGCGCGGGCAATGCAGACCCGCTGCGCCTGTCCACCGCTGAGTTCGTGGGGATACTGCGAACGCACGGCTTCGGCCAGGCCCACCTGCCGCAGACGTTCCGCAAGCTGTTGCC
This sequence comes from uncultured Lentisphaerales bacterium, assembly GCA_964542285.1. Taxonomy (GTDB): domain Bacteria; phylum Verrucomicrobiota; class Kiritimatiellia; order RFP12; family JAAYLN01; genus CAZIUM01. Next base: position 5,995 of record CAZIUM010000151.1, on the reverse strand, counting down.
GGACGGTCTCGCCGCCTCCCGCGGCAAGGTGTCCATGCACGCGCAGCGCCTCGGTCAGGGTCGTGCCGACCGTCTGGCGCGGATTGAGTGCCCCGGTGGCATCCTGGAAGATCATCTGCACCCGCTGCATACGGCGCCGTTGCGGCCGACAGTCCGTCCGCATCTCGCGGCCACCGAGCCGCACCTGACCCTGGTCGGGCCGCTGCAATCCCATCAGCACCCTCGCCAGTGTGCTTTTCCCGCTGCCGCTTTCGCCGATCACCCCCAAGGCGCCTCCCGGCGCAAGGGACAGTGAAACCTGGTCGAGCGCCAGTGTGCGACCGCCGCCGCGACGGGGAAACGACACGGAAAGATTTTCGGCTTCGAGGGAGATCATAGCGGGAAGTGACACCGACAACGGCTTCCCGTGGCGGAACGGACCACGGGCGGCGGGGTTTGCGTGCAAAGTTCTTGCTTGTAAGGGCAACGGGGCGCGAAGGCGCATCCGGGCGGCAGGGCATCGGGAGCCGGCACGCGGCCGGGAATGTCCGTGAGATCGGATGCCCGCGTTACTCCCAACCGGGGGACGGCGCGCAAGAGTCCCTTCGTGTAAGGATGCGCGGGATGCCGTAACACCTCGGCGGCGAGACCGGATTCCACGATTTCGCCGGCGTACATGACATGCAGCGTGCGGCAACGTCCCGCCACCAGCCCCAGGTTGTGCGTCACCAGCAGCAAGGCCAGTCCGCTCTCGCGCACCAGGTGGTCGAGCAAGTCCATGATTTCCGCCTGGATGGTAACATCCAGGGCGGTGGTGGGCTCGTCGGCCACCAGCAACTGGGGGCGTGACGCCAGGGCGACCGCCAGCATCACGCGTTGCTGCATGCCGCCGCTCAGCTCGCAGGGGAAGGCGGCGGCCAGGGAAGCGGGGTGGGGCAGACGCACTCGTTCCAGCAGCGCCACCACTTCCGCTTCCACATGCTTGCGCGATGGGCGACCCGGTCCGGACCTCCGCGGCACTTCCGCGATCTGGTCGCCAACGCGCATGACCGGGTTAAGGCTGTCGCCGGGATTTTGGAAGACATAGGCAATGTGGCGGCCGCGCAATGCCGCGGCCACCTCGGCATCGTGCAACGGTTGCTGTCCATCGAAGACAATGTCGCCCCGCAATTCGGCCCGGTCGGTCGGCGGCAGGCGCGTCAGCGCCATGCAGGTGACACTCTTGCCGCAGCCGCTTTCTCCCACGATGGCGGAACGTTCGCCGGCACGGAGCGTAAAACTGACCTCCCGCACCGCCGGAATGGGCCGTCCGTAACGGCGAAAGGTTACCCCCAGACCGCGAACGTCAAGCAGCGGTTTGGCCTTTTCTGCCGGGGCGAGGATGGGGGACGTGTTTCCCATGCCGTTAATGCCGCTCTCCGTGCCGGTCCGCCGGCTGGATGGAACGGCGGATTCTTGTCGCGCATGCCCGCAGGTTACGATCCCAGTCTTCCGCCAGAGGATCGAGCAGTTCGATTTCGGCGCCCCATTGTCGTGCCATGGCGCGCAAGGGTCCGGAATCGTGTTGCGGGTCACGAAAAATGACGCGCACTCCGTTCCGTTGGGCGGCTTGGAACAGTCTGGCCAGGTGACGCGCCGAAGGCGCCTGGCCTTCCATTTCCACGGCCATCTGGCGCAAGCCGTAGGCCTCCGCGAAATAGCCCCAGGAAGGATGATAAATCCAAAACCCGCGTCCCCGGACCGCGACCAGTTCGGATCGCAGTTCGCGGTCCAGTGCGATCAGGCGCTTCGAAAGCTCATCCAGCGCCTGCCGGTAGGCGGCGTCCTGCTCCGGGAAAAGTTTCGACAGCCCGCGGCAGGCATTGGTGGCCATCCATGCCATGTTTTGTGGCGTCAACCAGATATGGGGGTCCGCGCCGCCGTGGTCATGCTCATGGGTCCTGTCGTGCGCATCTTCATCCGGAGGAGGGCTCGCGGTGGAACGACGCGGGATGCCCTTGTGCAGGGGAATGACCTTGAGGTTGGGCCGGGCGCCGCGTGCCTTGGGCAGCAGAACCTGTTCGAAAGGGAGTCCGATCGTAAACCAGGCCTCGGCGCCGGCCAGCGCGGCCATCCGGCGCCCCGTCGGTTCGAAGCCATGGGGCGTCTCGCCCGGTTGGATCAGCATTTCCACCGTCACCTCCGGCCCCGCCAGTTGCTTTAGCAGCCAGCGTTGGGGCGGGATGCTGACAAAGACCAACGGCCTGGCGCCCTGGACGCAGGGAACGGTGCAGGCCAGCCAGCACAGAATTGTCAGCGTGCGGCGCATGGTCATACCCCGGCATGGTGGGCCACCCACTGACGGATGGCTTCCAGCGTCTCCGCCCAGGCGTCCCGGCTGCAACGCAAATCCAAAAAACGGTCGAACAGAGCAAAAAGCGATTCGTGAAAGGTTTCAATCGCCAACATGCGCTCCTGGAAGCGTCCGAAGGGATCAAACTGTTCACAAGGCGGCAGTTTAAGCCCGCGAATTCCGAAATCCGCATCCAGGGTGGCTGTCCATTGACGGTCTCCGCGTGCAAGCGTGAACTTGGCGCGTTTCAGTTTCTTGCCGCAAACCATTGCCATGCCCGCCTCGCGGCTCAGCAGGGGAGAACCCTTGCGCAACAGGGCTTCATGGGCTCCCGCACCTTCATGGAAGAAGGTCAGCGGCCCCTCCAGCATGAACCCACAGGGTTCGTTGCCCGGTCCGGTATGAAATACCCCGCCGTCGCGCTCGAACGAGTGCCAAAGCCAGGTCATGAAGTCCAGTCCCAGCGATACCTCGTCTTCCGCGTCCAGTGTCGGGTCGGGTGAAAACACCGAGGCCGCCAAATCGTGAGAATTGACCTGCCGTCTCAACAAGGCCAGGTTGTCGGCGGTCAGCAGCACCGGCATCTGGCCGGTGGTTTCGCGGAAAAAGGGGCAAAAACGATCCAGTTGCGCATCCGACATGGCGCCGGTCAGCAACAGGTCGTTGCGGAAATCCAGCACCATGGGCGTGCCGGTCAGTGTCGGCGGCATCTGCGGCTGCAACTGCTCCACCATGCGTTCGCGAATTTCGCTCTTGACCTTTCGCGGCAGCACGTCCACTTGTCGTGCGCGACGTTCCGCTTCTTCATCGAGCCGGCAGTAGGCGCGCAGCAGGGCCTCCGGAATCTTGCGCTCGGCCCGCATCAGGTTGAGATGCAGCCAAGGCCCCAGGATGCAGCGATCGGCGGTGATCTCACGGTCCAGAAGATGATCTCCCGCGACCCATCCCTGGATGGGGTCACGCCCGAGGGAATCGATCGGGGGCGCGGCCATGGCGGCAAAACGGTCCACCACCTCGCGTGAAACTCCCGATTTCAACCGCAGCATGCGAAACGATACACACCCTCTGTCAAAAGCCATCGAATACCCTGTTGTCACTGGAATGCAGAAAAAATCAAGGGCCTGGCCCGCAAGCGCGGGACCTCCGGACGCCCAACGTCCAGCATTGAACATCGAACATGCAGGTTTGGCAATTCAAAAAGACCGTTGCCCTGAAATGGGGTCTTGTTTTTCTTCTCATGACTTCTTATTTTTGACGTGTCTTACGCGGAACCGATGGCCGGCCCGCTGAAATCCGTACGTCATACCGTTGTCGGCAAAGCGGGTCTTTCCTGGGAAGAAGCAATCATGAGCGAGTTCGTGAAAAACGACGAGAAGGAGTTGGGCCTGGCGCTCGACCTGCTGCGCCGCCGGCTGGACGCCGATCTGGTGCGGCGCCTGGATCGGGGCGATTTCGCCGTCAACCTGTTGCGCTACCTGCGAGACCGCCCGGGAACCCATTTGCTCTTCGATCGGGATCGGCTTGCCCGCATTGCCGAGCTGGCGGAGGAACTTGACCCCGAGGAAACCGCGTGGGAAACGGAGATTGCCGACCAGGCCGTAGAAGGCAGGCTCTACGGCGCATCGAACGCCTACTGCCGTCGCTTCCTGGAACTGGACCGGAAGACGTTCGATTTCTCTTCGCACCCCCATCCGGACCCCGAGACCATTCACGGCCTCAACCGCCACCGCTGGCTGGCCGCCATGGGACGGGCGTACTGGCGTCGTCGGGAGACGAGGTACCTCGAAGGGATGTGGCGGGAGTGGGACTTCTACGTGGCCAGGGTGCCGTTTCCCGACGAGGCCTTTTACCGGCGCATCAGCGCGTTTCCTCCCCGGATTCTGCTACCTCCCTATGGGGAGCTCGACAACTTCATCCGCCTGACCAACTGGTACTGGGCCTTCTGGACTTCCATTTTTGCGCCCGAGATGACGCCCGCACGCCACGCCATTCTTCTCGCCCGCTGTCTGCGTCAGTTCGATTTCGTGGCGGCCCGCGGCATCGGTCGGCAGGAACACAACTTTACGGCCATGCATATGGAATCGCTGTATCTCTGGGCCTGCGCCCTGCCGGAAATTACCGGTATGCCGGTCTGGAAACACGCCGCGCGCAACAACCTGGAATCGAGCTTTCGCCGCGCGGTTTTCGAGGACGGCGTGCATTGGGAAAAATCCGCCGGCTATCATGTGGGGTGCATCCGCTGGTATGCCACCAGTTTTCTGCTGGGGCGAAGGCTCGGCGAGCCCTGGGCCGAGGGGTACGGAGACGTCCTGCGAAAAATGGCGGAATTCGTGGATGCCATTGTCACGCCCGATGGCAATACTCCGCTGCTCTCCGACAGCGATCGGGTCGGAACATGGCGCGGCGCGGTGGCATTGTTGCAGGCGGTTTTCGGCGACCTGCGGCTGCGCCGTCCCCTGGCGCCGACCCACTTCAGTTTGTGGGCGAGCAATGGGACGACCTGGAAACCCGCGGATGTTGTGGCGCCCAAGCCAGACGTCTGTGTCTTTCCCGACGGCGGGGTCGCCGCGGCGCACGTCGGCCCCCTGTCGCGGGCCAATTGGCTGTTGCTCGACAACGGCCCGACCCAGGCGGGACATTCGCACAAGAACAACCTGACGATTCATTGGGATGCGTTGGGCAAGCCGGCGATTGTCGATCCAGGTCGCTGGCTTTACGCCCGCACGGTCGACCGCAACTGGGTGACCATGGCCGAATCGCACAATACTATCGTGCCCGAGGACAAGCCGGTTTCGCCGGGCGGGTTCATCGAAACCTGCGCCTTGCAGATCGTCCCGGGGCCGGGCGACGATCGTGTCGGCCCGATCCGCCGGCTGGAGGGGGACGAATGCATCCTGCTGGAGACCGCTTTCAGCGCCTACGCCGGGGCGCCCGGCGCGCGGGTTGTCCGACAAGTCGCCCTGGGAAAGGACGAAATGCGGCCCTGGCTGGTCGTGATCGATCGAATCGAAAGCTCCGAGCCGCATACCTGGACCAATGCCTGGCTTTTCCCCACCACCGGATCCCTGAAAAAGGTCGCGGGAGGGTACCGGCTTGGAACCGAGACCGGCTTGACGCTCGGAATTTCGGCCTCCGACGGATTGACGCTGCGCCAGGATGCCATGTTCTGGTGCCCGACTTACGGGGAGAAGTCGCCGGCCTGCTGGGCGCGTTTCTCCGGGAAAGCCTCACGGGACAGGCGTGCGTTCGCTTTTGTCGCGGCTCCCGCGGACCGTGCGGCCTGTATTCCCGCGCTCACCGTAGCCGACGATTGCGCAGAGTTGCGGGTGGCGGATTCGGTGTATCGACTCGATCTGTGCCACTGCGCCTGCGGGAATTAACCCCTGCAATGGAGACCGATCCCATTCGGACTTCGGAATTCCGACGCGCGGGTTTCCCGCGCGGCACGGTCCCCCTGGAATCGCTGTGGTCACGAACGCTGTCGCGCGGTATACTGCCGCCATGTCGAAAACGCGCATTTTAGTGGTCAAGCTCAGTTCCCTGGGTGACATTTTGCATGTCATGCCGACCGTTCAGGCGTTGCATGAGCAACTGGGCGCCGAAATTCACTGGGCCGTTCAGCCCGAATATCATGACCTGGTGGCCTGTCTTTCGGCGGTCACCCGAATCATTGACATTGCGCGT
>CAZIUM010000150.1:0-7184 GCA_964542285.1 uncultured Lentisphaerales bacterium | reverse complement strand
GCTCGAACTGGACGGCAACCGCAAGCTGAATGACGGGTTGGGCGGCCCGGTGGGGATTGAAGCAAGGGTCATCGATGTCAAGCCGGGCGGCCATATTAATGCGGATGGGTTGGGCTTCAAAGTTGGGACGGGCAATTCCTACAACACCGGTACCTATGGCGGCCGGGGCGGGTACAATAATCAGGCGCCGACCTACGGATGCTTCACCAATCCCGTGGTTTTCGGTAGCGGTGGGGGGACAATTGAGCGCGAAGGCGGCGGTGTGGTCAGACTTCAGGCTACAGAAATTTTGCAAATTGACGGAGTCGTGTCCTCTGACGCCTCCGACCACGGCTACTATTGCGGTTCAGGCGGATCGGTCAACCTGATCGCTCCAGAATTACGCGGATCTGGCGTCATTCGCGCCAATGGCGGCAGTTCAGCTTGGCGCGGCGGCGGCGGCGGCGGCCGGATTTCGTTGGTACAGATTGTGACCAACCGTTTTTCCGGCACCATCGAAGCACTCCCGGGTGGTAGCAGTTATAATCCCCGGCCGTTCGCCGGCACCATCGCTTTTCCGGCGGGCTATGACCTGACGCTCGGTGGTGAAGGGCACATGCAGAGCCTGCGGCTGGGCAGTGATGACGACAATGAGTATGATTTTGGCGCTATCGTGATCAATGACGGCGGGTTGCTGGAAATCGATGGTAACCCCATGCGTGAAAGCTTCTTCGGCGGGGCGGCCACTCTTCGTGCCGCCTCGCTGGATGTGCAAGCGGGTGGCACGATCAGTGCCCTGGGTTTGGGATTCGGGAACAACCGGGCGGCACCCGAGAACTATGTGAATTATAGTGGCGGGCCGCATGGAGGTGGCGGGGGAGGCAATCCGCTGACCTATGGTTCGATTACCAATCCGGTCAACCTCGGGAGCGGAAGTTATGCGGGCGGCGGCGGCGGAATCATCCTTCAGGTGGCGACCACCTGCAATCTGGATGGAATCGTGACGGCCAGCGCGCCGGATGCGAGCAGCTACGGTGGTGGCGCCGGCGGCACGGTCAATATCACCGCCAGCGCCTTGAGCGGCGGCGGTGAAATATCCGCGGATGCCGGCAACGGCTCCCGCCATGGCGGTGGAGGCGGACGTATTGCGATCAAGGCGCCAATGAGCAGTTTCTCCGGCACCCTCTCCGCCCTGGGCGGCAGCGGCCATACCTCTTATGGCGGCCACGGCGCCGCGGGAACCATCTTTACGGACGTCAATGGCGCGCGGCGGCTGTCGATCGACAACGACAAGGTGCACGAGGACAAGCCGACCTACACCTGGTTGCCGTCCGTCACCAACCTCGTGACGGGCTCGGAACTCGAGGAGGTTACCCTGGAAGTGACCAATTTCGGACGGGTGGCCCTGACCAACAATGTCACCGTGGGCGACCTGTACCTGCGCGGCGAGATCGTCAGTCTTTTCCTGAACGGCTGGACCCTGACGGTCAATTCTCGATATCACGGCGACTGGGGACACAAAACCCTGGTCCTTTACGACGACGGGGAAATTGTTTGGAAGCGTTCCGGCACCATAATTCTGGTCCAATGAAAAGGCCTCGGAAGGAGACATTTCGATGCAATCTAAAATCTATGCGGTGTTGGTGCTGACCTTGTTGACGGCCTGTCTGCGGGGCAACAACCTGCGGATCGACAACGTGCGTTTGCTGGAACAGGATGGCAAGGCCTGCCGGGTCAAGGTTGTCTTCGACCTTTCCTGGGACAACTCCTGGCGCAACGCGCTGAATCACGATGCCGCCTGGGTGTTCGTTAAGTTCCGCGCGCCGGGCTCCAACCACTGGCAGCATGCCTGTCTTTCGACCAACCGGGCAGATCATCGGATCCCTGGCGGCGCGATCGAGGTAGGTTGCAGCACGGTGGACGGGGAGGAACGCGGCATGGGGGCGTTTGTCTACAGCGCGCAAACGCAAACCGGCACGGTCGCCTATGCCAACGCTTCGTTGTGCTGGGACTACGGCGTCAGCGGATACGATTGGCGCATCGGCGAGAAGGTTGACCTGGCGGTGCAGGCAATCGAAATGGTCTACGTGGCCGAGGGACCTTTCTTCGTGGGCTCGGGAGGCACGGAAGCCAACAGCCTGACCGATGGGGGCTGGGAAAGCGGGGCAAGGCTGCCGTTTCCCATCGAAAGCGAGGCCGCCCTGACCATGGCGCCCCGTCCGGGGTGTCTGTGGGGCACCGCAACCAGCGGCTATGGAACGATCGGCCCGGAAGGCGAGCTTCCCGCGGCCTTTCCCAAGGGCTATGCCGCCTTTTACTGTATGAAGTACGAGATCACGCAGGGACAGTATGCCGCCTTTCTCAACCTGCTGACGCAAGCCCAGGCGGCGACCCGGTATCCCGACCTATATGGCAATCAGCGTTTCATCATCACGGGCAGTTGGCCGGCATTCAGCGCCGCCGAGGCGCCCGACCGTGCCTGCGGCAAGATCGACTGGGTGGACGGCGCCGCCTATGCCCAGTGGGCCGGGCTGCGTCCGATGACCGAGCTGGAATTCGAAAAAGCCTGTCGGGGGCCGGCCGCGCCCGTCGCCAACGAATATGCCTGGGGTACGACCTTGATCAAGACCCAGACGGGACATGAAGGCGAGGACGGCAGCGGCACGGAGACCGCACTGCCCGCCGATGCCAATGTGCTGTATGCCAACAGTACGCTCAAGGGGCCGGTGCGTGGCGGCATCTATGCCCGGCCCGACAGCCAGCGCGCACAAGCCGGCGCCTCCTACTGGGGCATTATGGAACTGTCGGGCAATCTCTGGGAACGCGCCGTTACGGTGGGGCGGACGGAAGGACGCGTTTTTACCGGACGCCATGGGGATGGCCGCCTGGGCGCCAACGGCAACGCCACGCTGTCCGACTGGCCTGGATACGGCAGTGCCGGCATTACGAGTCATGTGGGGATCGGTTGGCGTGGCGGACATTGGAACCGGGCCAGCACCTATGCGCGAAGCTCGGACCGGACGCTGGGCACGTTCGCGTCCGCGGTGACCTATCCCTATGGCTTTCGCGCGGTGCGCACGGCAATTCCCTGACTCCTGATTTCTCCACACCTGAGTCGTTACCATGATAAAAAAATTCCGGCGAACCCTTGCCACGGTTGTTCTCTTGACCTGCTTCCGTGGTCTGCATGCGCAGCCGTCGGCGCCGGTCGTTCTGGCGCGGGATGGCAAGGCGCTTCACGACGTGAACACCCTCCCCGGGGCAGGCGAACGCACGGTCAAGGCCGCCGCGGAACTGGCACAGTACCTGGACCGCATCTCCGGGGCCGATTTCAAGCTTGTCCAGGGCGACGGAACCCACGGTATTGTGGTGGGAACGGCGGCGGACTTGCCCGGGAAGTCGAAGGGGCTTTTCGAGCCGCAAAAGCTGATGCGTCGCGAGGAATACCGGATTCAGAGCCATGCCAACGGCCTGCTGTTGGTGGGCGCGACCGAACTGGCCGTCGAACATGCGGTCTGGGACCTGCTGGACCGCCTGGGATACCGGCATTTCTTTCCAGGGGAGTTGTGGGAGGTGGTTCCGACGTCTGAGACCCTGCAAGTCAACCTGGATGTCTTTGCGAAGCCCTCGTTTCTCGATCGTGCCATCGGCAAGGATGGGAGCTGGCTGCGCTGGCAGCGGGACGACTGGGAACGGTGGCAGCGACACAATCGCGTGACCTCCGGACTGACCATGCGCACCTCGCATCAGTACCAGGCTATTCTGGCGGCGCGTCGCCCGGAATTCGAGCGGCACCCGGAATACCTGGGGCTGGTGAATGGGGAACGCCGCTCCTCCAAGTTCTGCATTTCCAATCCGGGATTGCGCGCGCTGGTCATTGACTATGCCCTGAAGTATTTCGCCAAAAACCCCGGGGTGGATTCGATATCCATGGAGCCCAGTGATGGCGGCGGTTGGTGCGAGTGCGAGGCCTGCGCGGCCATGGGCAGCATCAGCGACCGCGCCGCCACGCTGGCGAGCGTCGTGGCGGCGGCCGTCACGGAAAAGTTCGACGCCCGGATTGTGGGCATGGGGGCCTACAACGAGCATGCGCCCGTACCCACCGTGCGCCTGCATTCGAATGTGTGGGTCTCGGTCGCCACCCACCAGCGCAAGGGGAGCGAAAGCTTCGAAGAACTGATGGAAGGCTGGCGCCGGCAGGGCGCCGGCGCCATGGGCGTGGGCGAGGCCTATTGCACCAGGGTCTGGGACCATTACCTGCCGGGTCGTCCGCGCGGCGCCGGCATCGGGTACATCCGCCGCACGATACCGCACTATCATGCCCTGGGCGCCCGGAGGGTGGGGGGCTGGACGTCCGATGCCTGGGGGCCGGTCGGGCTTGGAAACTACCTGGCGGCGCGACTCCTGTGGGATGTCGGGGCCGCCGACCGGACGGATGAACTGTTCGAAGATTTCGTCGTCAAGGCCTTCGGCGCCGCAAGGGAGCCCATGGAGCGGTTCTATCGTCTGATCTATCGGTTCGAAGAGTCCGATCCTATTCCGTTAATGAGCGAGGATTTGCTGGGACGCATGTACCGCCTATTGGAGGAGGCCCGCGGGGCGGCCCGCACCCCGGAAGAACGGGCGCGGATCGGAGCGCTGGTGTTGTATACCCGGTACGTGGAATTGTTTCAAGCTTACGAAAGAGCCGAAACCGACCGGACGGGGGATGGCTTGAGCCCGGCGCAAAAGGTCTTCTCCGATCTCATCCAACATGCCTACCGCACCCATCGGACCACGCACATGATCGACTCCAACTTTCTTTTCTGGCGCGCCAGGGAAGTGTTTCCCGATGGAGACTTGCCGGAAGGCGTCGCGCCGTTCAGTCCGGAAAACCAGGACCCCTGGAAAGACGGATCGCCCTTCAAGGACGAAGAAATCACGCGCATCACGGCCGCGGGCATCGCCGACAACCGGTTGCTGGATTTCAAGCCGGTTTCCTTCAGCGGCGATCTTGTGCCGGCGCTGGGACTGGGGCTTGACGATACACCGCTTCGGACGCGGCGCGACTATCCGGGGCGCTACGACGGACACGCCCGCGCGGTGCATGTCATCTATACCTGGGTCGACCGGGCGCCCCGTGATATTTCGCTCCTGGTCAAAGGCGGCCTGGCGCGACGCAACCAGGGCAATGTGGACGTGCGTCTCATCGCCCTGGCGGCGATTGACGAGGGGGGCGAACCGCGGCCCGTGGCCATCGACCACTCCGTGCCGCCCGATGGACAGGAACGACTGATCGCCCTGCGTACACCCCATCAAGGTCTGCACAGGGTCGAAGTGCGCAGCGGCGGCGACCGTAGTGTGGTGCGCTTTGCCGACGAAACCATGCCGCACACGCTGGAGTCCGGGATTGAACGACCGTACTTCGACGTGATCCAGCGGTGGAATCTTTATTTTTACGTTCCCAGGGGCACGCGGCAGGTTGGCGGCTATGCCGCGGCGGTTAACGGCTCCATGCTGGATGGAGCCGGCCAAGAGATTTTCAAGTTCTCCGAGTTGGGGCATCCCGGGTACTTTTGCGTCCGGGTGCCGGAAGGACAGGATGGCAGGCTGTGGAAAATGCACCAATGCACGGGACGCCGGATTCTGATGACCGTTCCGCCCTACCTGGCGGCCAGCCTGGAGGAACTGTTGCTGCCGTCCGAAGTGGTGATTCGCGACCGACAACAACTCCCGGATTAACTTCTGACTTGCTGGGTTCTGCATTCATTGTGATTCAAAATTGAATCACACCCGGAAACCTTTCTTTTTTCGTTGGCCTTTTGCCCGCAACCTGCTACCATTAAAACAATTTTTCAGGCGTATGGATTGGGAGCACGTTATGCAGAAGATATTAAAGCACACGGCCTTGGTGGTATGGTTGGCGGTCGCAGGCGGTTGGGCGGGGACCCTTGCCGCGGTGGAAGCCGAAGACTACGCGCGCTGGTATTTCAGTCCCGGAATCGGGTTTTATCTGACCGAGGGCGACGAGCCGGTGGAAGACGGCTTCATCATGAATCTCCGCCTGGGATACGATTACAACGAATGGTGGAGTTTCGAAGGCGGTTTGCTGCTGGCCCCCAGCCTGGACGAACAATTTACCCCCGAGGGCACCTCGCAGGTTGACGGTTCGACGGATGGCGCCTTCGACAGCACCTGGATGGGGACCATTTATGGCGATGCCCTGTTTCATTTCACACGCTGGGAACGCCTGGACCCCTACCTGGCGGGAGGTCTCGGATTGATTCTCTACGGCGACGATGCCCTGGACGGCGGCAGCAGCAGTTCGGACTTCGTTTTCCGCGGCGGCGCCGGGCTCATGTACCACCTTAACGACGAATGGGCGCTTCGCACCGATTGGCGCCTGTTGCTGACCACCGACAACACCGAGTTTAACACCGTGGCCGATGTAGGGGTCGTCTGGACCTGGGGCGCCCGCGTTCCTCCGGACATCCTGGCGGTGGCGGGCCCCATCGACAGCGATGGCGACGGTCTTTCCGACGAAATGGAACGACGCATCGGAACCGATCCACACAATCCGGACACCGATGGCGACGGTCTGAACGACGGCGAGGAGGTCCTGGTTTACAAGACCGATCCGCTCAACCCCGATACCGATTACGACATGCTGTCCGACGGGGACGAAGTGCTGCGGTACAATACCGATCCTCTCAACCGGGATACCGACGGCGGGGGGGTGTATGATGGACACGAAGTACTGGAGGACGGCACCGATCCGCTGGATGGCTCGGACGATCTGATGATGTTCGAGCTGTATCTGCAGTTCGATTACGATAAGGCGATCATCAAGCCCCAGTATTATGCCGACCTGGACAAGATCGTCAAAATCCTGGAACGCTACCCGGAAGCCACGGCGCTGATCGAGGGTCATGCCGATCGGCTGCGCACCTCCAAGGCGCGCTACAACAAGCAGTTGTCCGAGCGCCGTGCCAAGGCGGTGCGTCAGTATTTTGTCGACAAGGGGATTGCCGCCGGACGCATGAATGCCTTGGGATATGGCTTCGAACGGCCCAAAGTGCCCCACGATTTGCTTCGAGGAACTCCCGAGAATCGCCGTGTGGAGGTGTACTTGCGCGGAATCGATCGGCAGACGGTGCAACGCACCTTGAAGACCCCTTGATTCGAATGATGTACTCACAGGCCGTACCGGGTCGATAACCATCGAC
>CAZIUM010000149.1:0-7228 GCA_964542285.1 uncultured Lentisphaerales bacterium | reverse complement strand
GCCGCCATCCTGCGGGTGCATGATGTCAAGGAGTCCCGGGAGGCGTTGCGCATGGCACTGGCCATTGCCGGACCAGGGGGTTAATTTTTCTTCCGCTGCCGAATGCCGACGCTGTCCGCGCGCTGCACGCTCTCGGTCCCCAATTTGGCGCGCAACCGGTCGATCGTCGTGCTGAGGTCTTCGCGCCGTTTCAGGATAGCGTTGTCGTTGTCAAAAAGTCCCGGTTGCGTGACGCGTTCCGTCACCAGCCCGGCGACTCCAAACCCGATCAAGCGCACGGGGTTGACGGGGTTTTCCGCATGCAGTAATTCGATCGCAAGCTGACGCATCGTGATGTCGTCGCGGCAAGGAGCTTCAAAATGCCGTTGTCGGGTGATGGTGCGGAAATCTGACCAGCGAAGCTTGAGACGACCGACGGAGGCGTAACGACCGTCCCGTCGCAGGCGTTGTCCGACCTCATCCACCAGGTTCAGCAGGGTGGCGCGGAGAACATGGGAATCGCGGCAATCGACATCGAAGGTATGCTCACGCGACAAGCTGAGGTCCTCCTGTTCCGTCACGATTTTGCGCGGGTCCTCTCCAAACGCCAATTGCAGCAAGTGGGCGGCGACATGGCATCCGACCTGGATTTCCAACTGTTGGCGTTGCGTTCGCTGCAGATCGCCGATGGTGCGATAGCCATGTTGCTCCAGTTTGGCCTTCAATACCTTGCCCACCCCCCATAGCCTGCCGACCGGCAAGGGGGCCAGGAAGGCCAAAAGTTCTTCGCGGACCGTAGGGACCGCAACCAGCCCGTCGGGTTTGGCCAGTTCGCTGCCCAGCTTGGCCAGGAATTTGTTGGTGGCGACGCCGACCGAGGCCGTTAACCCGATTTCATCCCGGATGGCGGAACGAATCCTTTCCCCAATGGTAACGGCGTCTCCGAACAGGCGACGGCTGCCGCCGACGTCCAGAAAGGCTTCATCGATCGAAACCGGCTCGACCAGCGGAGTGAACCGCAGGAAAACCGATCGTATCTGGTGGGCGACGGCGGAATAATGCGTCATGTTGCAGGGTCGGAAAATGGCTTCGGGACAACGGCGTGCCGCTTCGCGTGACGGCATGGCCGAATGCAGACCAAAGCGTCGCGCTTCGTAGGAACAGGTGGCGACCACTCCGCGCCGGTCCGGAGCCGCGCCCACCACGACGGGTTTGCCGCGCAGTTCCGGGTGGTCTCGTTGCTCGATGGCCGCGTAAAATGCGTCCATGTCAACGTGCAGGATGGCATTGATGGGGGCCATGTTCAGGAAGCAACGGTTCGCGCCAGCCATTCGAACGTCAACATGTCCCCGAGAGGGGCATCGTGGTTTCCGGAAGGCAGATAACGAAACAGGCAATCGGCTCGAGGCCCCAGGGCGCGCTCGAGCCGGATTGAATGCCAGGCGGGGATCAGTGGATCGTCGAGGCCATGGCTGACCGCAACGGGCATGCCCAACCGGAAGGCTTGCTTCATGGCGCTGTGCGCACGGTACAAAACCGGGAGTTCGTCGGGGCTTCCCCCGTAGGACGCCAGAATCGCCGACAGGATCGCATCCCGTACGCCACCGGGGTGAGAGTGAAGCCAGCCGACATACTCCGCCAGGTCCGTCGCGGGGCACAGCGCCACCACCGCCGCCACGTCTTCGGGATGCCGCGCGGCATAGATCAGGTTGCCCGTGCCTCCCATGGAGCCGGAAACAAACAGAAAACGCCGCACGCGGAACATGGATCGGACCGCTGCCAGCAGTTCATGCAGGTCTGCGACGGCGGCGGGCCCCATCCAGGCGTTGCCGCGCAGGTTGGGCGTCAGGATCCCCCATCCTTTTCCCCGAAAAAAAGGCAGGTGGCGGTCGCGGAGGTCGGGGCGCGTAAACAGTTGATCCCCCCGTGAACCATGCCCGTGCAGGTTGACCACCCAGTCGTCCCCGGGTTGCGCCGGCAGGATACAGGCCCAGTCCGGATGACGATCCCGGCGGCTGATGTACTCGCCCCGCAACAGGCCTGCCGGGAATCCCGCCGCGGGACAGGGATGCACATGCAGGAATCGGTTGCCTTGGTGTGACGACGGCATGGCCCGGCAAATGGCTACGGCTCGGAAGACGCGGGGGGATCGATCGTTTCAAGATAGCGAAAAAAGTCCGAGTCCGCGCTCAACATCAACGTGACGTTGGACCCGAGACTGCGATACTGCTCCAGCGTCCGGAAAAAGGCGTAAAACTCCGGGTCCGCTCCAAAGGCCTCGCCATAGATGCGAGTGGCCTCGGCATCGGCGGCGCCGCGGGTTTCTTCGGCTTTGCGCGTGGCCTCGGAGTGAATGCGGCGCAGTTCGCGCTCCATGTCGCCCAGAATTTCCTGGCTGCGTCCCTGCCCTTCGGCCCGGAAACGCTCCGCGATGGACTGGCGTTCGGCGATCATGCGGTTTTCCACCTCGCGCCGCACGGTGTCGATGTAATTGACGCGCTTGATGCGCACGTCATACAGCTCGATCCCAAGTTCGGGCATCAACCGTTTTGCGCGCTGCAGGATTTCCTGTTCCAGCAGTTCGCGTCCCAGTTTCGGGCGTTGCCGCAAGTCCAGGTCCTCGCGATCGACCACTTCCACCGATTCGAGCGTTTTCTTGTCGACGCTCCAGTCGCGGGAGCGGATGATTTCCTCGAGATCGGTCGACGAGACCATGTCGCGTACCACCGAATCGACGATGTCGTCCAGCCGCGTGTGCGCCCCGCGTTCGTCGCGTACGCTGCGCAAAAAGCGCAACGGGTCGACAATGCGCCAGCGCGCCGTGGTGTCCACTACGATGAATTCGCGTCCCAACGTGGGAATCTGGGTTACGTCCCCATCCCATACCAGCAGGCGCTTGTCAAACCTCCGCACGTCCTGGTAGGGCAGTTTGAAGTGCAAACCGGGCGTGGCGATCACGTCGCCGATCGGTTCGCCAAACTGCACGATGATGGCCTGTTCGGCTTCGTCGATCCGGTACAGCATGCTGGAGGCCAGCAACAGCCCCAGGAAAATCACAACAATCAGAACCGCTCGCTTCATGGCAGCACCGCCTTTCCATTCGTGGGATCGACATTCAGCAGGGGCAGCGGCGTGGTTTGTCCTGCCTGGATCACCAGCACCCTGGCCACTTTCGGCAGAATTTCCCGCATGGTTTCAAGATACAGGCGGGTGCGGGTCACTTCCCGGGCCTGAAGATATTCCGCCAGCACCGCGCGGAAGCGGGCGCTTTCGCCTTTCGCAAGATTGACGCGTTCCGTGGCGTAACCCTCGGCTTCGGCCAGGATGCGCAAGGCTTCGCCCTCGGCGCGTGGAATTTCCTGGTTGACGCGTTTCTGGGCTTCGTTGATGGTGCGTTCGCGCTCCTGGCGGGCTTCGTTCACCTCGTTGTAGGCCGGTTGAACCCGCGGAGGGGGCACGACATCCTGAAGTTCGACCGTGATGACGTGGATGCCGGTCTCGTAACGGTCCATCGCCGTCTGGATTTCCTTGCGCCCCTGCTCCTGCATGTCGACCCGGGCCACCGTTAGCACTTCCGCGCCCAGGCGGTTGCCTACCACGCGACGCATGACGGACTCGGAAATGTCGCGCAGGGTTCGATCGGGTTCCCGCACATGGTACAGGTAGTGAACCGGATTCGATATGCGGTATTGAACCACCCATTCCAGATCGATGATGTTCAAATCGCCGGTTAACATCCGGGATTCTTCCTCGAACACTTTGTCGGCGTAGCTGGTGCGACCGCTGCGCACCCGCCCCTGAGTGCGGAAGCCAAACTCCTGCTTCAACACCCGCTCGGTGGGAACAAACTGAACCTGATCGACTCCAAAAGGCACCTTGAAGTGCAAGCCGGGGTCGGCAATGCCGATGACGGCACCAAAACGTTTGATGACGGCACGCTCTTCGGGCTGTACTTGATATACCGAGCCGATCGTGCCGACCAAGAGGAGTATCACGGCTGGGATTCCAACCACCAGCGAAATGGCATGCGCCTTGGATAGTGAGGGCGCCTGCCGGAACGGATTGCGTTCGAACGGAGCATTCATGGATGGGTCTCCTGTCGCATTTTCGTCATTTTTCTGCTTTTGCCTTGATATCGGGTAGCTCTTTAAAAAAGTACTCTGTGTCAAAAGGCAAAAAAATGCAACCACAAAGCGACGGTTAAAATCTGATTGCTTAATTACGATGTTCTCTGTTCAATGTTCGACATGGGACGCGCGGTGATTTTGCCTTGCGAGGCGGCGCGCGGACTTTTGCCGTCACCCTCTTTGCATTCGCTGTGGGGGACACGAGTCAAGCGATGGTCAAGGATGCGGATTTTGCTTAAAATTTCTGGTTTTTTATGCCTTCTGTTGTTTTCGGTCTGGGGCTGTCGGCGGGATGCCGGGGCGCTCGATGCCGTGGACCGGCGACATCCGCTGATGCGCCAGGCCCTGGCGCGGGAACAGGCGGGCGATTTTGCCGGGGCCATCGAACGGTATCGGGAAGTGTTGATGCAGGCCCCCCGGGCGGCCGCGGCGCATCTGTCGCTGGCCCTGCTGTTGCATGACTTCACGCAGGATTATGTTGCCGCGATCTATCATTATCGACGTTACCTGGAAATGCGTCCGGACACCCAGAAATCTCGTCTGATTGCGGATCGTCTCAAGGTGGCCGAACAGTTGCTGGCGGCGCAGTCCGTCAAGAAACTGGCGGCCGGCGATACCAGCGAACAGGCTCGCATGTTGCAGCAGATCGACAATCTAAACGAGAAAGTAACGCGCTTGGAAAGGGAGCAGGGCGAATGGTCGGCGGAACGCGAGTCGCTCAAACGGGAAATCGCGGAATTGCGACGCCAGAATCGGCGGTTGGAGCGATGGCAGTCCCAGTTGCAGACGGATGGCGCGGCCGGCGCGCCCGCGCCGATTCGGGCCGGCGACAGGCCGCGCACCTACGAGGTTCGCGACGGAGATTCGCTCTCGCGCATTGCGGCCAAGGTGTATGGCGACGAGACCTTGTGGCCGCGCATACGCGACGCCAATCCGGACAAGGTGCGCGATGGCGAAAAAGTGCTTACGGGCGATGTGCTGGTGATTCCATAGGTTCATAAAGCGAGGTGCTTATGGCGGGCAAGGATTTCTACGATGTGGATTTGATCGGTGACGATCGTGCGGGCCGGGCTCCCGCGGGGGCCGAAGACCGTTTGGCCGGGACCGGGGCGGCGCGGGAGGAGGAGTCGTTTTACCAGCGTCAGAAACGCGAGCTGCCCGGGCTGGTCAGCCAGACGGCGGACGAGATCGAACGGCTGCATCTGCGGCAGGAGGAACTCGAGCAACGCAAGCAGGCGCTGGTCGAACAGCGCCGGCGCGTGGAAGCCTTTGAGAAAGGGCGCCGCGAAATGCTGGAGAAGCTCGGACGCAGCGCCGTGATGGTGGTTCGGGAAGGGGAGCAGGCCTCGAGGATGGGGGCGCTTTGTTCGGAGACGGGGGCACTCTTTAAAAAACTGCATCAGGAACTGGAGTCGATCCATCCCGAGCAGTGGAACCAGATGGAATACGACCAGTCCCTGACCCAGGCGCTGGCCCGGATCGAGGCGGCCGGCACGGATTACCGGCGCGCGATGGACCGGGTGAACGCGGCCTCCTGGCGGCGCTCCGCCGCCAGCGAGAACACGGTTCCCCTTGATCCGGCCATTCAGGGCGGGGCGACAGGAGGACTGCCGAATTCGTTTTTCAAATGGCTGATGGCGGGACTGGCCTTCAGCTTGCCGCTGATTGTGATCCTTCTTGCGTTGCTGTTTCTGTTCTGGCTGAACGTATGGCGGGTGGGGGGCTAGCGGACGGTGGGGTTTTTTAAGTCCAAACGGCGTGCCGCCCCCCGCTTGGAGGGACTATCCGAGCATCTATGGCATTACGATGACCGCCACCGGCGCGGTTGGCGCCTGGATGTCCCCGGCAGCCGGCAGGTCTCGTCCGCAAAGACCCGAAAACCCGTGTTCGCTTCCGCCGAACGGAAAAAGGGGAAATTACTGCACTACATCAGTTCCGGCGGCATGCGCCACCAGGCCCGGGCACAAAGGGCCACCGCCAAGTCCGTGGGACACCCGGAAAGGGTCCGGCGTCTGCTGGCCGCGGTGGGAATCTTCTGGCTGGTGTTCCGCCTGCTGTCCCTGGATTAACGGGGCGCAATCATGCGCTCCACGGCCTGCAGCGCCTTGATCCGGATGTCTTCCGGCACCACCACCGGGTATTGGTCCTCCTCCAGTGCCCAGAGCACCTTTTCCAGGGTGATGCGTTTCATGTTGGGGCAGATGGCGCGATCCGAAACCGGGTGGAATTGCTTCCCGGGGTTTTCCTTGCGCAGCCTGTGCAGCATGTTGTTTTCCGTGGCCACGATGAAACGGTCGGACGGCGAGGTGCGGGCGAATTCGCACATGCCGCTGGTCGAAAGCACGGCGTCCGCGATCGCGGATACCTCCTCGCGGCATTCCGGATGCGCCATCACCAGGGCGCCGGGATGCGCGGCGCGCGCCTGGACCACATCGTCCGGCGTGATGGCCGCATGCGTGGGGCAATTGCCGGGATACAACAGCAGCTCGCGCCCGGTTTTGCGCGCCACGTATCCCCCCAGATGACGATCGGGCACGAACAGAATTTTGGCGTTGTCCGGCAGGCCGGCGACAATTTTCTCGGCGTTGGCGGAGGTGCAGCAAATGTCGCTTTCCGCCTTGACCTCGGCGCTGGAGTTGACGTAGGTCACCACTATGGCATCGGGATGCCGGGCCTTGAGCTCGCGTACCGCGGCCACCGGGGCCATGGTTACCATGGGACAGCCGGCTTCGGGGTCGGGGATCAGCACGCGTTTGCGAGGCGAAAGGATGACGGCCGTTTCGGCCATAAAATACACGCCGCAAAACACGATCGTTTCGTAATCGGTCGCGGCGGCTTTGCGGCTGAGTTCGAGGGAGTCGCCGACAAAGTCGGCCACGTCCTGCACGGCCGCCTCCTGGTAGTTGTGGGCCAGGATCACGGCGTTGCGTTGCCGGGCCAGTTCCTTGATGCGTGCGGCGATATTTTCAGGCATGAGCTTGTGTGGGTCCTTATTCAAACAATGGGGTCGAAAGATAACGTTCCCCGGCATCCGGCAGGATGACGACGATCGTCTTGCCGGCCATGTCCGGTTCGGCAGCCAGACGCGCGGCGGCCGCGGTGGCGGCACCGCAGGAAATACC
>CAZIUM010000148.1:0-7246 GCA_964542285.1 uncultured Lentisphaerales bacterium | reverse complement strand
CCCCGCCCAGCGTGCCACCGCGGACGCGGCGGCCCCGGAGAAAGCCGAGTCTGAACCGGCTTGGATCGAATCCTTTGCCGATGCACAGACCACGGCCAGGGAAACCGGAAATCCGATTCTGGCCGATTTTACCGGTTCGGACTGGTGCGTCTGGTGTGTCCGACTCAAAAAAGAGGTTTTCTCTCAGGAAGCTTTCAAGGAGTATGCGAAGGCCAACCTGGTGCTGTTCAAGGCCGATTTTCCCCAGCGGACCCCGCAGGCAGAAGACCTGAAGCAACAGAATCGCGAACTGGCTACACGCTATGGCATTCAAGGGTTTCCCACGATCCTGCTCCTGGACGCCGGCGGCAAGGAATTGGCGCGTACCGGATACCAGGCCGGCGGCGCGGAAAAATATGTAGACCATTTGCGCGAACTGTTGGCCCCCAAGGCCAATCCGGCGCAATAAGTCCAGAAAGCAACGCATAACCAGTCAAAAGAAAGAACCTACCATGATCGACAAACAAATGGCGGAAGCCATCAATCGGCAAATCAACAAAGAACTGTTTTCGTCGTACCTGTACCTCGCCATGTCGTCCGACGCCATGGACAAGGGCTACAAGGGGGTGGCCAACTGGATGAAAATCCAGGGCGCGGAAGAGCAGGAACATGCGGAACGTTTTATCGATTACCTGCAGAACCGCGGCGCCAAGGTCGAACTGGAAGCCATTGAAAAGCCCCAGGCCGCATGGAACGATGTGAAAACGATGTTCGAGGACACGCTCAAGCACGAACGGTTCATCACGGCCTCGATCAACGATCTGGGCAAACTGGCGAAGAAGCTCGAGGATTTCGCTTCGCTTGAAATGCTGCAGTGGTTCTTTAAAGAGCAGGTCGAAGAAGAAGGAAGCGTCGAAGACATCCTCTGGATGCTCGAAATGGCCGCCGGCTCCAAGGGCGCCATGTTCCAGGTCGACCGTCAGCTCGGCAAACGCGAAGACGACTGATCATGACACGTCGAGGCGATTCCATCATCCAGGCGGTGCGTCGCGGGACGCACCGCCTGGCTTGTATCTTGATAGCGCTGGCGCCCTGCGAGCTCATGGCGCAGGACTCCCCGTTCCGCTTGACGCTTACTCGGGCGCCCGAAAACCAGGTGGTGGTCTCCGTCTCGGTTCCGGAGGGGCATTACCTCTACCACGACATGTGGTCTGTCCGCGCCGGTGAACAGGAGTTGGCCCCGGCCACGCCCTTGCCGGTGACGCGCGTGTACGATCCGCTGTCGGAAGCCGAGCGCGACTTGCTCAAGCACAGTTTTGCAGCCCGCTACCCCCTGCCCACCCCAACGCCGAACCGGATCGAGGTGGCCTATCAAGGGTGTTCTCCCACGATCTGCTTCATGCCCCAGCAGGTGACCTTGTCGCTGGGTGAAACCCAGGCGGAGGCGGACCGGACCGAATCCGCGGTTGTCGCCCCGCCCCCCGCCCCAGGCGACAACTGGCTCGGCGGGCATGAAATTGCAGGCCGCGCGGCGGGCTACCTGTCCGTTGACGATTTTCTGGCCTTCCTGGATGGTGCGGAAGGGATCGAGGGAGCCGCCACTCCGACAACCGAGGGAGGGCTGCGGGCGTTTGCCGCCGATCCGGCCGCATTCCTGGCACGCCGCGGCTGGCTGCTGACGTCGCTGCTGATGCTGCTGGGCGGACTGTTGTTGAATCTCACGCCCTGTGTGCTGCCGATGATCCCCATCAATCTGGCGATCATTGGCGCCGGCGCCCAGGACGGTTCCCGGGGCCGGGGCTTGTTGCTGGGAGGCGCCTACGGTCTCGGCATGGCCATGGCCTACGGCTTGCTGGGCATTGTCGTCGTACTGACAGGCGGTTTTTTCGGAGCGTTGCAGGCCTCCCCCTGGTTTAACCTTTCCATCGCGTTGGTCTTTGCCGTCCTGGCACTGGCCATGTTCGACATTCTGGCGATCGACCTGACCCGTTTTCAGCGTCCGGGGGCGCCCAGCGGTCACGGACGATTCCTTGCGGCTCTCTCGATGGGGGTCATGGCGGCCCTGCTGGCCGGGGCCTGCGTGGCTCCCGTGGTGATGGCGGTGCTGCTGCTGGCGGGCAAGCTGTATGCGGACGGTCTGCGGGCAGCGATCTTTCTGCCGCTGCTGCTGGGAGTCGGCATGGCGCTTCCCTGGCCCCTGGCGGGCGCCGGGCTGTCCTGTCTGCCCAAGCCGGGGCGATGGATGAACGGCGTCAAATACGTGTTCGGCATCCTGGTGCTGTTGATGGCGCTGTACTACGGGAAACTGGCCTGGCAGGGATTCTCCCCCGTCCCCCCCCATGCGGACTCGATTGTGGCCGGCGACCGCGACGCCTGGCGCGAACGCCTTGCCAAGGCCCGCCGCGATGGCAAGCCCTTGCTGCTGGACTTCTGGGCCACCTGGTGCAAAAACTGCCTGGCAATGGACCGCACCACCTTCCAGGATCCCGCGGTGCGCGCCCGGATGGAAGACTTTGAATTTGTCAAGGTGCAGGCGGAACGTCCCGATCAGGAACCCGCGCGGACCATGCTGCAAGCTTTCGAAGTCGCCGGTTTACCGACCTACCTGGTGCTGCAGCCCAGACAAGAATAAAGTCGCGTGATTAATCAAAATCGGTATCGGGATCGAAATCGGGTTAAATGACCGTCCGCGGCGATTTCATCCCTGCCTTTCCGCACGGGCGGATCAGGGATGCGCAACCGCATCGGCCTCGACGACCTCGCGCGGCAACAGCAGTTCCTCCGGCCGGCGTGCCGCCCAGGGCGGGATGGTCATCATGCGACGGGTTCCGTTGACGCGGTTCAACTGCCAGAGTTTGCCGTCCTGTCCCGGGGGAACCTCGACGTGAAAATAGCCCGGGGTTTCGATGTCCTCGAACCGCAGGCGCACGGCGCCGCCGGCATCGCGCAAATCGCCGCGTCCGGTGGAGGCAAACCCGCCGATCCCCCGGGTTCCCCGGGGAACATAGACATAGAGGGTCCAGTAACTGGAAAAGCGGTTATGGGACTCGAGGCCGATCTCCACCGTCCAGGGCTGCTGCGCCTCATGGGGGGCCAACCACACACGATTCACCGCCTGGTAGGCCTCGACCCAGTGCAGTCCGGCATATTCGCTGTGCAGCGTGATCACTTGTTCCTCGCCGTCCGGGAGAACCGATTCCTCGTCGCTGTCCACCGGCTCCTCCACGGGGTTCTCCGCGGCGTACAGCAGAATTTTGGCCGGTCCGGCCAGGTGGCGGTAATGCTCGACATGACCCCCGCTGGCACGCACCTGGGTCTGGCCGGCGCGCGGCAACCAGGTGTAATAGATTTGCCGTCCCATCGGCACGCCGCCGAAACTGCCCGCCCCGCTCTCTGAGGTCAGCGCCAAGGGGCCGGCCGGCACGAGGTCCCGGCTGAAGGCCACGGGCTCGAACCCAACATTTACGGGCTCGTTCCGCGCGATGCCGTCGCGCAGCATGGCTCCGATTTCGGCAGCATCGATCTCTCCGGCGTTCTGGATATCCTCGAAGGGTACCGCCTGCACGCCGCGCTCCCGCCGGGACAGATGGGTGAGAATGGCACGGGTGTGCACCATGCCGGTATCCCGGATGCGCCAGGCATGCCGCAAGACCTCGGCAAACGCCGCCTGGCGCTCGTCGCCCGAGGCCTCGGAGAAGCGATGATATAGATCGAGGTAGCGCGTCAGCAGCACGAGATCGTCCAATCGCCGCCGGATCGCGGGCGCACGGGCGAGGGCATAGGCTTCATCGATCCGTCGGTACATGCGCGCGATCAGGTCCTGGCGGATCATGGGACGACGGTCCTCGGGATCGACCCGGTTGACCAGGCGGAAAAATCGCTCCATGGGATCCGCGGCGGGACCAAACGACTTGTCGATGAAGTCCCGGAATAGGTCCTTCACCCGGTCGGCCTCGTCGATATCCCAGAGGATGCGCGACGTGAGATAGGCTCCCAGTCCGGCGGACCCCCAGTTGTCGCTGATCGCGACATTAAAGTAGCGAACGCCGTCCTGATGGTAGCGTTTCAGGCTGGACGCGATGGCCGGCAGGTCGGAAGCCTTTTGCCGCGCAGGCAGCGAAAGGTCCCAGGAGAACACGCTGAAAAAATCGGAAACGCCCATGATCGCGCCCTGGCGGCGCCAGCCTTCCAGGATTTCCCACAGGGTATAGCCGCCCCGCACGCCATTGGTGGCGGCCCGAACCACGATGTTCGAGTGCACGCGGACGCTGGGCGGCGGCGAATGCATGTTATAGGCGAGCAACCCCACGTACTTCGTGCCGAGTTCAAGCCCGTTGACGGCCTCGGCCACGGCGTTGGCCAGGATCACGACCCGGTCGGAGATGCTTCCCATGGCGGCACACTCCGCGCACTGGCACCATCCGCCCCCGTCACTGGGCTCCATCGAAATGCTTTCCGCCGCGGGGTTATCTACGAAAAACCGGACGGCATGATCGACCACCAGTTGGCGCAAACCCGGATTGGAAATACAGAACTTGCCGCCCTTCCTCTCGCCGTTCACCAGAGCAAGGTATTCTGGATGTTCTTGGAAGGCTTCGCGGTTGGCCCGCAGGATGGCGCCATAGGCATGCCCGGAGTGGATCGCCATTGCGGAACGAAAGCGGTTTCGCCGCCGCCACTCTTGATGCGGCGCCTGCCGTTCGCGCCGGAGCCCATGCCCCACGCCGATCGTGCGCTGGTAGAAGGAAGGCGTCTCGAGGCGGTCCAAAGACAGGGAAAGCAGCGGATTTTCCGGCAGCACTTCCCAGGTCTCCCCCGGAAAGAACTGACGCCAACCCAGCGAGCGCAGAAAATCCCAGATGGCGTTGTCGAGGCCCACGGGGGTGGCACCCAGCAACCACAGTCCATCGGCATGGGTCCGCATCAGGTAGGTTTCACGTTTCAAGGGATGATCCGGATCAAAGCGGGCGATCTCCTCCGGTGCGGTGGCTGGAAAATCGCTCCCGAGTCCAAAGGCAATTCCGGTGGCGCCGTCGCCCTCGACCAGGCCAAAGGATTGCCCCGTCACGCGCCGAAGCTGGTTGGTCAGTTCCGCCGCCAGGACGCGTACCTCGCTTTGGGCGGATGGGGACACGACAACATCGAAAAGCGCCCGGTCTTTCTCGACCAACAGGATTTCCGGCGCCGCGGCAGAAAGTTGCGCCACCAGGGCCAGCGACAGGATCAAAACATGACCGCCCGTTTTATTCATGACAGTATCCCACTCGACAAGGTTTATGCACCAGGCAGATCGTCCGGCGGCAGGCATCCTCCAGACGCCCGGCGCTAATCGTCCGCGGCGTATATCATGACCGGCCCCATGATGCCGCCGGTTCCAATTTCGTTGGAGCGGTCGCGAATGGCCCGCACGACAATCGTGTTCTCCTCCCCGGGTTTGACTGCGTCGGAGATGTCGAACTCGAACGGGGACAACGATCCGCCGTGGGCATCGAGGTCGAACTCGGCGCCGGGACTGGTTCCCAGGAGCTTGCCGTTGAGCCAGACCTTGCCGCCGTTGTCGATGCTGGAGAACCACAACATCAACTTGCGTCCGGCATACTGGGCCGGCACCTTGACGTTCTGACGGTACCAGGCCTCGCCGTAATAGTAGCGCAACCCGTGGTAGCTCCAGGTATACCGGGTGTCCATCGCCCGCCAGTTGCCGCCGGTGTTCGCGGGATTTTCGAGCCCGAAGCGCTCGCCGATTCCCTGCGGCTCAAGCAGGAAATCCCACACCGGATCGCAGCCCGCAACCAGCTCGTTGCCCCCCGTCACACGTTCGTATCCGGCCTCCGTGATGGCGGCATGACCCCAGAGACGGTTGAAGAAACGTTCCGACGAAACGCTGCCGGGGCGTGTGCGCAGCATCGGGTATTCGTACTGGGTGGTCAGGTCCTCGATCAGGGCGCGGGCCCGCTCCACCGCTTTCATGGACGCAACAAAGTCGCACTGTTGACGATGCTCGACCATCGCGGCATACGCCTCGAAGTAACGCCAGCCCTTGGTGGCCACCTCCACGCGCATGGCGTATAAATTGTCATCGGTCGCGGGGGCCAGCCTGGCGGCCTCGGCCAGGGCGGCCACCGCCGCTTCGCGGACCGCGGCGTCGTAAATGTGCAAGATATCCCACGAGCGGCCGGCATGAAAATCCGTTTCATACATGACCCGGTCCAGCAGCATGGTGTAGCGGCGCATGGGTCCGGCGGCCGGACCGTAAAAGCGCGTAAAGAACTCCTCCAGCAGAGCATCGACATCCGTTTTTACGTCCCACTTAAGTTTCATGGCCAGGTAAAGCGAAGGTCCCTCGTTGGCCCAGAAACAACCGGCGGAACGACGGATACCGATACTGCCATGCGCATGAATCGCGGGAATCTCGTCGCGCATGCGACCGATCATCATGTTGGGCAGCCCCGGATCGCCCAGGATAAACCAATAACCGGAATTTCGAAACCAGGCCAGATGCTGTCCCCACTCGCGCATCAACCAGAGCAGGTAATCGGATTCGGGACAGTTGGGATTGTTGGGGCCATGATACCGGCAGACATGAATTTCAGCAATGGAACCGAAAATTTTCGGGTGCGGCTTCAGGCGCACGGGCGGGTCCATCAGTCCGGCATAGATCAGGAAACCGGCACGCACCTCCGGAAACTCGTCCTCGAGCCGTTCGAGAACCTGGTTGTTGAACCAGATGTAGCGGTCGGTTACCGATTGCCTCGGAGTTTGCAACGAGGTGTTGACCGGCGCATCCAACGCGCGGCAATTCTCGCACTGGCAAAACGATCCCCCATCCGGCGGCATCAACGCCAAACGGCGGGGCTCGTCGGGATTTTCACGGAAACGCTTGCGATAATACTCCGCCATCCATTCCACGTATTCGGGATTCGAAACGCAGGTCCATCGGCCCTTGCGGCGTTCGCCATCGCGCAGGGCAAAGAATTCGGGATGTTCTTCAAAGGACGGATTGGGCATGGCGTGACCGATGCTCCATTCCACCGCGTGCACGCGCAAACGCCGAATCCAATCGCGCTCCACCGGCCAGGCCGTCGTCACCATGCGTTCGGTAAAGGATGGCACTTGCAAAGAAGTTCCTTGCGGCAGCGCATGCGATTTTTGTTCGGATGGACGCACCAGGCCGAACTCGCCCGGCATGTACCAGCGAAAGCCGAGTTGCTCGAGCAACTCGTACATGCCGTTTAATACGCCCTTGGGCGAGAGGCCCTGGATGGTG
>CAZIUM010000147.1:0-7251 GCA_964542285.1 uncultured Lentisphaerales bacterium | reverse complement strand
TAGCAGACCGAAGACGCCAGGACAAGAAATCTATTTGTCTGTCCCTAATATCCATTAAGATACCAAATAAGTCAAAGGGAAAGATTTTGATGCGTTTGCCCTGGCCATTTTCCTTGCGACCCAAGTGAAAACGCGTTTTAATGATTCATGTTGTCGCTTGTTGATCGCGTGGGTGTAGATTTATCGGAAGGGGCATAGGCATACCGATGGGAACGAATTCACATACCGGCAGTGTGCAATGCGAGCTTTGTCCGCATGCCTGCCGCATCGCACCCGGCGGACGCGGTCGCTGCCGTGTGCGCGCGAACATCGACGGGCGCTTGCGCTCCGTGACGTACGGGCGCCCCTGTTCGGTGCATGTCGATCCCGTCGAGAAGAAGCCGCTGTTGCATTTCATGCCGGGCACAAGCACCCTTTCGCTGGCGACGGTGGGCTGCAACCTCTCCTGCAAGCATTGCCAGAACTGGGAAATCTCGCAGGGACGCCCCGAAGAAGTCCCCGCTCACGAGTTTCTTCCCGCGGCGGTGCCGCCTCTGGCGCAACGCCATCATTGTCCCTCGATTTCCTATACCTACACCGAACCGCTGGTGTTTTATGAATACACCCACGACTGTTGCGAAACAGCCCATGGCGCCGGGTTGCGCAACATCATCGTCACCGCGGCCTACATCAATCCCGCTCCGTTACGTGCCCTGGTTCCGCTGCTCGACGCCGCCAATGTCGACATCAAAGCCATGTCGGACGCTTTTTACCGCCAGATTTGCGGCGCCACGCTTGAACCCGTCCTTGCGGCAATACGCATCCTGCGCGACGCAGGAGTGCATCTCGAGATCACCAACCTGGTGATTCCCACGCTCAATGACGACGACAACGGGCTCCAAGCCCTGGCCACATGGGTGTATCGCGAACTGGGTGCCGAAACCCCCCTGCATTTCTCGCGCTTTTACCCGCAATACCGCATGACGCATCTGCCCCCAACGCCACCGACAACCCTGCTCCGAGCCCGCGAAATTGCCCGCAAAACCGGGCTCAAGCATGTCTATGTCGGCAACATCGAGGTCGAGGACGGATCCAACACGCATTGCGCCAACTGTGGGCAATTGTTGATCGAACGGCAGCACTACCGCCTGTTGGCGAATCACTTGGACCGGGGCGCCTGTTCCCATTGCGGACACCCGCTCCGGGGCGTCTTCTGATCCCCGCCCGCCCTCCAGCGACACCGGAATGGTAAGCACATGATTCCACCGGCCCCGCACACCCCCCCGTCGTTCGCCATGAGCCGGCGCCGCTTCCTGATCTCGCTATCGGGAGGCGCGGCCTGGCTGGTTAGCCGATGCTTTGCCCCGTACCGGCGCGTTGGTATGGCCTTTCGCCCGCCTCGCAAACCGCTGTACGCCGCCTCCGTGGCCCGCGTGGGGCGCTGGGCTGGTTAAGATGGGCTTGACTTCAAGATAGATTATAATCCAGCAGCGTTGAATCATACCCAGGGGAATGGCACCCGTTAAGATGCTGCTTGCCAAAATGCGATATCCGATGTTCAATGTTTTGAGTTCAATGTTGCGGGAGATCGCGAAGCGAGATTGTATTGAACGCGCTGAAGTCATTACGAATCGGGAGAATCATCATGTACGCATCACTTGCCATCCATACGGGCTGCGGCGGGCACGATTCCGCGGTCCCGAAAAGGCTAGAGGAGCCCCCCACGGTGCGTAAATCCGTGCTGCACTCCTCCCTGGCGGGACGTTGGTACCCGGCCTCCGCCACCGCCCTGCGGTCCATGCTGGAATCCCTCTGGCCTTCCGACGCCAAGCCCCACCCTCAACCGGTGTGCGCCGCGATCGTTCCCCATGCCGGCTACCAATTTTCCGGCGCGGTCGCCGCCCAAACCATCGCCCGTCTCGACCCGAAAGCTTACGACCGCGTCCTGATCCTGGCACCCAGTCACTACCTGGCGCTGCCCAACGCCGTCAGCGTGCCGGAATGCACTCATATTGCCACGCCCCTCGGAGAAGTGGCGCTCGACGTGGCGCTGGCCGAACGCCTGCGAGCGTTGCCGGAAGTCGAGTCCGATGAACGCGCCCACGACCGCGAACACAGTGTGCAGATTCAATTGCCCCTGCTGCAGCAGCATTTCGGCAACCGCCTCCAAGTGGTTCCGATCGTGGTGGGGCAAATGACACCGAAAACGGCCCAAACCTTCGGCAAACGGCTTCGGCAATGCCTGGACCCGCAAACGCTGGTGCTGGTCAGCAGCGATTTTACCCATTACGGTCCCCAGTACGAATATGTCCCCTTCACCAACGACGTACCGCGACGCATCGAGGAACTTGACCACGCGATTTTCGAACGATTCGCGCAGCACGACGGGGACGGGTTCTGGCACCTTCTGGCGGAAACCGGCGCCACCGTCTGTGGACGCCACGCCATCGGCATCCTGCTGGCCATGCTGCCACCCGAGGCCAAAGTTCTCAAGACCGCCTACGACACCTCCGGCAACATGCTCGGTTCCTGGGACAATTCCGTCAGCTATCTTGGCGCCCTGGTGGAAGGCCGCTGGACGAAATCCGTGACAGATGCCGGCGCCTCGAGCGCCATGCTGCCCGCCTCCGCCCGCAAAACCCTGCTGCAACTGGCGCGCGATACGCTCGAATATTGCGTGCGCGGCGACGATCTCCCCACCCCAGAAGAGGCCGACATCCGGATCACCCCCGAACTCGAGCAGATCATGGGAGGCTTTGTGACGCTGAAAATCCGCGGCGCTCTGCGCGGCTGCATCGGCGAAATTCAGCCGCGACGGCCCATCTGGGAAGTGGTGCGCGAACAAACGGTCAACGCCGCCTGCAACGACCCGCGCTTCGCCCCCGTCACGCAGCACGAAACTCCTTCCATAACCATCGAAATTTCGGCGCTGACTCCGCCGCGCCCCGTGTCCTCGTGGCGCGAAATCGACGTTGGACGGCACGGAGTCGTGCTGGCCCGGCAGGGACGCAGCGCCGTTTTCCTGCCACAAGTCGCCCCGGAACAAGGCTGGGACCGTGAAACCATGCTGAATCATCTGGCTCGCAAGGCCGGGTTGCCGGACGATGCCTGGCGCACCGGCGCGGCGTTCATGGTGTTCGAAGCCGAAGTTTTCCATGAATAGCCAAAGGAGCCCCATCCCGTGCCCATAGAAATCGACGCACCCAAACCAACTTTCAAAGCAAACTGGCACACCCATACTTATCGCTGCAAACATGCCACCGGCGAAGTGGACGACTATTGCCGTGCCGCTCTCGACGCCGGACTTGAAACCTTGGGGTTTTCCGATCATCAACCCCTGCCCGACAATCTGTGGATCGCCGTGCGCATGTCGCCGGAGGAACTGACCGGCTACCGAGAGGCGATCGCGGATGCCCAGGGCCGCTTCCCGGCCCTGCGGATTTACCCCGGTCTGGAGTGTGAATACATTAAATCGCTGGGAGGCTACTACCGCGAGGAGCTGCTGGGCAGGCATAATCTGGCCTACCTGGTGGGCGCGGTTCACAGCATCCCTTATCGTGGCGAATGGGTCTCGATCCATGCCCGCGCCACGCCCAACGATCGCCATGCCCTGGCGGCCTACGCCGACCACCTGATCGAGCTGATGTCCACGGGACTGTTCGCCTATATCGCGCACCCCGACGTGTTCGGCATGTTCTACGATTGCTGGGACGCAGAAACCGAGGCCGTCTCGCGGGCCATCGTCGCCGCGGCGCGCGATTGCCGCCTGCCGCTCGAAATCAACGCCTACGGACTGCGCAAGCCGCCCATGGAAACGTCCGAGGGCACCCGTTCCATGTACCCGTGGGAGCCCTTCTGGAAAATCGCAGCCGAGTCCGGCGCCACGGCGATCGTCAATTCCGATGCCCACAAGCCTGAAGACATCGTAGGCAAGGTGGATGAAGCCCTGGCCCTGGCCGAGCGCACCGGCATCCGGGTGATCGACGACCTTGCGCTGGCGGAATAACCGGGTACCCCGCGGATGATGCCGCGGAGGACGCCAAGCGGCGGGACTCACCCCTGGGGATAAATGCGCGGATTCTGACGCCGACAGGCCGCGATTACCGCCATCTGGCGCCGCACCTGTTGCGGGGTGATTTCCAACGGCGCCCCGGTCGCCAGCGTGCGATGCAACATATCATAGAAGGCTTTCGACATGTTAACGCCAGGCTGCGCCGGAGCATAGGACTTATCGTCCGACGTTTCGGCGGACTCGTCTTCCTCGGGCCACTTGCGCTCGATCCATTCGATCGTCTCGCGCGGATAGATGGGGTCGCCCTTTTCGTCGGCCAGCGGCTCGCGCCGCAGGACAAGTTCCGGCGCGGCGGCGGGATCGAAATACCGCCACTGAGCCTCCGTCTGGGTGGCCCGCAGTCCGCCGCGGCTGCCGTATACCTGGTAGGTGAAAGGGGAATAGCCGCAACAGGACGAGATTTCCAGGTCGATCAGCGGATGCCCCTCCCCCGTCAGCAACAACTTGACGTGGTTCTCGGCATCCCCGACACTGCCTTCCTCGGTGCGGTCCATGCGGCACCAAACCTCCGGTTCGCCCTCGCCAAAGAGTGCCAGGGCCTGGTCCAGCGGATGCGGCCCGGTATTGAGCAGGTTGCCGCCATTGAACTCGGTCAGCGTTTGCCAGTCCCAGCGACGGCTGTGGCCATTGAAGCGGATCGAGATTTGCACGATGCGTCCCAATACCCCCGAGGCGATCACTTGACGGACCTGCTGGAAATAGGAAGCAAAACGGGATTGCTGGAAAATCGCCAACACCTTGCCGGCTTTTTCCGAGGCCGCGATCAGCCGATCGGCCTCGGCGGCCGAGCGTGCCAGGGGTTTTTCGCACAGCACATGGTGCCCGGCCTCCAGCGCTTCCAGCGTCAGCGGCACGTGCAAGTGGCTGAACGTAGCGTTGATCACCAGGTCAAGGTCCTTGCGGGCCAGCAATTCGCGGTGGTCCGCATGCGCTTCGCACCCGTATTCGCGCGCGGACCATTCCCGGCGGTAGGCGATCGGATCGGCCACGGCCACGATGCGATACCGCGGATCATCCTTCAGATAGACTCCATGAATATTTCGGCCACTGCGGCCCTGTCCCATGATCCCGACTCGAATCGGCTGCATTGTCACACCTTTCTAATAGAATCCTTCCATCCGCGATGCAGACACTATCCATCAAAGCTCGGCACAGGTCAATTATGAAGTAGAAACACGAACCTTACACGCCGTCGGGAAGCTTCGTCCGCATCGTTTTCCTTCGATCCAGCCTGCGCCCGTTCACCACGAAGGTGCCATCGCCGATGGCGTGCAGTGTGCGCCGCTCTTTTCGTGCCTGGTCGACATACGCCGCGACGCCTTCGAGAACCACAAGGTTGTGCTTCCGGACAATATCGATCACGTTGCATTCGATATTTGCCAGGCACTCCTTGATTCGAGGCGCCCGGACATGTTTTCCTTTTACAGGTGTCAGGCCGAACTTCTCGAACTTATTGGTGTCGGCTCCCGAACAGGTTCCAATGCCAACAACCTGATCGAGCAGATCAACCGTTGGAATCGCAATCACGCATTCCCTGGATTTCCGAAGCGCGGCATAGGAATAGTTCCAGCTTCCGGTGGCGAGGGCAAAATGCGCCGAAAAGTCCACCACCATGGTCCAGGTGATGGTCATGATGTTGTTCTTCACGCCATCGTGCGTTGTCACGAGAACAACGGGGCCCGATTCCAACAACGTGAAGGCCTTAGCGATCTGCATTCGTTTCATGATTCTCTTTCAAGGAATCCGTTTCCGATCGCTCCCCATGACCAGCCAAAGAGGACCAGAAAGACGAGATCGGCAACGCAGAACGGCTTCCACATGTCCGGCAACCCCTGGGAGAACCAGTGAAATATCACGACCCCGCAATACGAAGCCTTGAGCAGAATGCCGTAGGGTATCAGATTGCTGTTTTTGGCCGGGGCGCGGGCAATGGCCACAAACATCCACGCGAAAACCAACAACAGGGCCGCGGGAAAATGCACATACCCCAGATGATTCGGCGGCGTCACACCAAATCCTTGAAACAGTTGCCCGCCCGCAAACAGGAAGGCGGCCCCGAGCAAGCCGTCGTAAACGGCGGCGATGACAAACAATCCCCGGATTTTTTGTTCCGGCCTCATCTCTTCACCCCTTTCCCGTGCAACCGTTTTCGCAGAGCGCGCTTAAATTGTCCTCGGCGCCAGCGAGTGAACTCGTCGCCGTAGAGATCGACGGTCAGCTTCCCGAACCCGTCCCGAAGTTCCTTTACGGACATATTGTCGGGACGAAAATTGATATCGAACAGGGTGCATTTCTTCCAGTTGCGCGGTTCGATTAAACGCTGTTCCCTCTCCAGGCGGGTGTACAACGGCGTGCCCGGAAAGGGCGTCAACACGGTGATTTGAACCTCGTACATTTCCGTATCCCGCACAAACTCGAAGACCTGGTTAAAAATGTCGGGCGTGTGTCCATCGAGCCCGATGACAAAACACCCGTTGACCGTGATGCCATGGGATTGAATCGTACGAACGGCCTCTCTGTAGCGCGGATAATTCCTGAACTTCCAGTCATTGCGCTGCTCGAGTCCAGGCAGTCCTCCTTCCACCGGACTTTCCAATCCGATCAGCACTTGCGCGCACCCGGTCTCGCGCATCAGGTCGAGCAGTTCATCATCCTCGGCAACGGAAAGGTCGGTTTCCGCGAACCACTTGACCCCCTTCCCTATAAGGGGTTGTAACAATTCTTTCCAGTACGCTTTCTCGACGAAACTGTTGTCGTCGGCAAATTCGATGAACGGTCGATCCCAGATCGTGAGGATGCGCTCGATTTCCGCCAACACCTTGGCGACAGGCTTTTGCTTGTACTTGTGCGTAAGCACGACGGAACTGGCGCAGAATTCGCAATGATGGGGGCACCCCCGGCTGGTTTGAACGGTTAGACGGTTGTATTTTTCAATGTCGAGCAGCTCAAATGCCGGCATGGGGGCGTCCGCCAGATCGTACCCGTTCGCATCCGTTCGGTAGTACGTCTGCAGGCGACCGCGTTCGACATCTTCCAGCACCCGCAACCACGAGCATTCGCCTTCCCCGATGACCACGGCATCGCAATGTTGCGCCGCTTCCTCGGGAAGCGCCGTGACATGAGGTCCTCCAATGACGGTTGGAACCCCCATCGATCCGAACCGCCGGGCCAGCGCGTAGGCCTCGTCAATTTGTGCGCTG
>CAZIUM010000146.1:0-7265 GCA_964542285.1 uncultured Lentisphaerales bacterium | reverse complement strand
GGCTTGAGGGGAGCCGCGCGCGGGTTTCCCGCGCGATCCCGTCTCCATGCTCGTACACCTATTGGTTCCATCGAATCTCTTTGGGTTCCGCCGACGGCTGCAATCGTCAATGAGCCCCGGGTGCGACCCGATCCCGCGCAAGTTTTCAAAAGAAGTGGACAGGCCGCGTGTCTCCTCATACTCTATTCGTTTGATTTGTCACCTATAAGTTTTTTACCAAGTTCCCATAAGTTCCCGCGCCGCTGGCATCGGACGGGACACCGCCAACAGGAGTTCATGACATGGCTAGAATTCGCCGCCTTGTAACCGTCACCCGCGATGGAATGCACAATGCATTCACCGACATGATTCACTGGCACGACATGTACGTTGTCGGCTACCGCAAGGGCGCCGGGCACATCTCCGGAGATGGGCAGGCCGTGGTGGCCGTATCGAGCGACCGCGAGCGCTTCACGGAAGTGGCCCGCGTCAAGGTCAACGGCGACACCCGCGACCCCAAACTGGTGCCCATGGCCGACGGTCGGTTGGCCCTGCTCACCGCCTGCTGGACCGAGGGCGTCGCCGCACGTAAGCTCCAGCAGTTTGTCAGTTTCAGCGACGACGCCTGCAACTGGTCCCGTCCGCAACCGATCTGCAAACCCGATCAGTGGCTTTGGCGTGTGCGGCTGCACGAGGGTAAGTACTACGGGCTGCAATACGGCGCCATGCCCGGCGGTTCGCTGCGTCGCGAGGAGACCGACCGCCAGCATCGCTTGATGATCAGCGAGGACATGCTGCACTGGAAACCCGTGGCGCAAATCGGTCCGACGGATCGGACGCTGGGCGAATCGGACATCGTCTTTCAGGAGGACGGGGAAGCCTGGGTCGTGGTGCGCGCCAACAGCGGCAACCGCAATGCCTTCTTTGCCAGCGCGCGTCCTCCCTACACGGACTGGGAGGTTGTCGAGCTGGATGGCATGATCCATGCCCCCGTTATTCTCCGTCATCGCGGCGTTCACTACGTCGCCGGACGCGCTCGGCTGGGCGACATGGGCATGTCCGATTATGCCCAGGCCGGAACGGCCACCACGGGCATCTGGCGGCTCGACAAAGGACGCGTTACCCCGGTTCTGAACCTGCCAGCCGCCGGGGACTGCTCGTACTGCGGTCTGATCGAGGATCCCGAGGGCCGGGTCTGCATCAGCTATTATTCCCAACACGCCTACATTTTCGGGGTCGAACCCTTTGCCTACCGCTACAACGACACCCCCGACGGCACCCCGATCGGGGATCTGATCGCCAAAGCCGATATCTATTTCGCCGAGCTGGATTTGTCCTGATCCCCGTGAAAGGCTGGGTTAACCGCATCAAGTATCGACATTCGATACGATCCGCAACCTGGAGCGTCTTGCTGACGCTTGCCGCCGTCGCGGCTGCGCGGGACGGGGGGGAATCCCTCGCGTGGAGTGACTTCAAAAGGCGGGTGGAGGTGTCCGCGGTACAGTTGCCGCGGATCGTCGCC
This sequence comes from uncultured Lentisphaerales bacterium, assembly GCA_964542285.1. Taxonomy (GTDB): domain Bacteria; phylum Verrucomicrobiota; class Kiritimatiellia; order RFP12; family JAAYLN01; genus CAZIUM01. The sequence goes on along the minus strand of CAZIUM010000146.1, from coordinate 5,764 downwards.
GCCGCCGAGGCCGCCGCGGCCCGCAAGGCAGAAAATCCCGAAGCCCTGCTCAACATCACCTACCATCGCCAGCCGTCTTTCGCCGAGGAAATGCTCAATCGTTCGGGCGGCCTGGCCGGCGCCCTGCCCTCGGAAGAGCGTTCCGCATGGATAACGGACGACGACATCGTCGTGTTTTCCGTTCGTTCCTGGGAAAAAAATGGGCAGGTTGCCCGGGACTACTTACGCGAATGTCGGGAAAAGGGCTGGATGATCCTCCTCTTTGCGTCCCAGGCGGGACGGCCGGATGACCTGGAAGTGGATTTCTTCATCGACAACGGAGCGTCCAGCGGCGGAGAGCAGGATGCGGCGGTCAACAGCATCGCCAATGCGCTCAACGGATGGCTCTGGGTCTGTGAATATACCGCCGCGCTCACCCGGCAGGGCCGTCATCCGGGCATCCTGCAGAGCATCACGACCGCGGGGTCGCGTGCCCATAACCGCGTCTACCAGGATCGGCGGACGCGTCACCACACCTATCCGATCGCGGTCCGTGTCCCGGCCGGCGATCTTGCCCGCATCTACCTGCGACGGGTGGAGCGGATGCTCCGGGACTTGTCGGGCGCGGAAACCGCGGATCAATTGGAAACCGCCGCCCGGATCATTGCCGACCGGATCAAAAAAGGCGGGAAAGTTTTTGTTTCGACGAATACGCACATCATGCTCAGCGAAATGGACAAGAACAACAAAACCCCCTGGACCGCCTTGAACACGCTGCGACGGATGGAGGACGTGTTGCAAAAGCACACCCAACCGGGCGATTTGTTTTTTTGGCTCGGTTTCAACGGGGTCAGCATCTGGTCCTATCCGCGGGATGATGCGCCTTCCCAATTATATATCGACTACGACCGCCCGCTTCGCGAGGCGGGACTGGACCTGATCGTTTGCTGTGCCCACGATCCATTGCATCCGGACAACAACGGGCAAGGCGCGCTGGCGCATATCGAGCAGAACTGGGAGTTCGGCGATGCCGTCGTGCCCGTGCCCTTCCCGCCGGGACGCATTGCGCCGGTCAGCGGACTGTACCAGGGCTTGCTCTATCGCATGCTCGACGAGATGACGTTTCGGCTGTTAAAAAACGGGGCGGAGACATCACCGGAGCATGATTAATGTGCCCCCGGGGGGACTTGATCCACAGCCGCAACACCTGGCTGTTGTCGACCGTGAGGATTCCCGTTCAGTTCGAACCGGAGGCAACGAATAGACGGGAATGCCGCTTCTCGTCAGGGCGCAGAGGGCAGGAACCCCACCGGTTCCTGCAGCGGGGCGCCGGCTTCGATCACGTTGTAATCGCTTCCCGTGGTGTCTTCGCCGATGACCCAGTTGTCCTGGCTTTCGTTGTCGATCAAAATCAGGTCTACCTCCGTCAGGTCGTCCGGATCGGTCACCACGGCATAAATGCCGTTTTCCATGTTGGCAATCGTGTTTTCAATCAGGATGGCGCCCGAGCCCGGGGCACTTTCGTCGAAATGCAGCAGGACTCCGGCCAGCCCCTGTCCGTTCAGCAACTGGGCGAAGTTCGGGGATTCCAGCACATCGCCCAGCGAGGGGGGATTCAACTCGTCGAACCCTCCGGGCAGCACGGCATCCAGCCCCGGGAAGACCTCGAGCAGGTCCGCCGGGTGAGCGAGAAGCTCGTCCAGTCCCAGTACGGCCGTCGGGAAACCATACGCGCCGTTGCCGGCCAGAATCGAGGCCAGGCTCAGGGACACCATCCCTTCCACCAGCATCGAATCGCTGCCCTGGATGGTGTTGTCCAACAGAAGCAGATCCATCGGGGTGCGTGCCTCGAAACTGTCGACACGCGAAGCGGAGGCCAGGACTCCGACCAGGCTGTCGGAAATCCGGTTCTGAAACAGCACGATATCGTTCAGGTTTGCTCCATTCACGCCGGCCAGCAAGACGCCGAAGGCGTTTTTCTCCAGTGTGTTGTTCCAAGTGGTCAACCCGCGCAGCGTGGACGACTCGTCAAGACCCGCCGCCAGCAGGCCCACGGCGTGACGTTCGATCGTATTCTCGAAGAGAACGGCGTCCCGGATTCGGCCGCCGTTGACGGCTAGCAAGGTCACGCCCGCGATGCCGATGTCATGCAGGGGGGCCTGGGTGGAGGTTTCCCAGAGCAGTGGGGTCAGGAGGTCCAGGCCGGCGCCGTGGAGCGTGTTATTATTGACCGTCAGATATCTCAGGTTGGAATCGTCGGCGGCCAGCGCCAGGATGCCGAAGCCATGATTGACGGAGCGGTTGTCCAGGATGATGCCGTGGCGCATGCGCGATTCGTCCAGCCCGAGAATTCCGATGCCGGCGACATGAGACGCGAGACGATTGCCCACGATCTCGAAGTCGTCCATCGGACTGGAGATGCCCGCCAGTCCGATGCCCAGCAGTCCGGCATCGCCATCGAACGGCAGGTTCCCGCCTCCCGTCAACAGCGAGGCCAGGGGACGCAGTCCCCCGCCGCGGATTTCGTTGCCGGCAATGCGTAGGCGGTTCATGCGCGCCCCGATGCCCAGCCCGACAATCCCGGCCAGCGACCGATCGATGCGGTTGTTGGCGATCGTGCCGTCGCTCAGGTTCGCCCCCAGTCCGATCGCACCGATGCCGACCAGTTGCCGCGAGATTCGGTTGTCATGGATATTGAACTCCCGCGCCCGGGCGTCGGCCGCCAGCAGGAGGATGCCGCCGATGCCGGGATCGTAGTCGCCCAGGGGGGCCAGCGTGTCGCCCAACAGTTCGCCCAGCAGTCCCTGGGAAAGCCACGGCATGCCGCCCCGGATGTCGTTGCCACCCACCTCGAAGCGGCGCAGGTTGCCGTCCAGCAGGCTCAGTCCGGCGATACCCAGCAGGTTGTCTTCCAGGCGGTTGTCCAGCACGGCCATGCGGCGCAACTGTCCGCCCGCCACGGCGATGCCGGAAATGCCCAGCAGGTTGCGCCGCAGGCTGTTGTCCGCGACGGTCGCGCCGCGTTGTTTTCCTTCCATGCCGGCCAGAGTGGCGATCCCGAAGGCAAAGTCCTCCACGTGGTTGCCGGCGATGATCGTGCGGTTCATCTCGGCGCCTTCGCCCAGCGCCAGGGAGCCGATGCCGAGAAGGCCCATGTCAAAGCCTAGGGATTCCGGCAGCATGGCACGCAGATTGTCGCCAAAGTCCTCGGTTTCTTCCGCGGTCCAGTTGCCGTAGTTGCCGGTAAACAGGGCGCCCAGGGTGCCGGCATGCGCGCGTCCGAGTCGATACAGGCTGTCCAGCCCGCCGCCGATCAGCAGATTATCGCGCACTTCCCAGTCGAGACGGGTCAGCGCGTCCTCGTACGGCAGGTCGGCACCCAGCAGGTTGGGGGAGATTGCGAGGCCGGCAATACCGAGAGCCGGGTGGCGGATCTGGTTGCCGATCACCCGGGCATCGATGTCCGCTCCGGGAGCGGCCACCACCGCGACGCCCGCCAGGGCGGGGAAGGGCAGCGTTTCGGGATGGTCGCCCGGGAAGCCGGGCACGGCAGGCAACAGTTCGCTGAAGAGGTCCTGGTACAGGGCAAACGGTTCGATCCGCGCCAGGTCCACCGTGCGTCCCACGATGCGGTTGCCGAGAATGTCCACCTGCGCGGGGGTGTCCATTGCGGCGCCAATCACTCCGATGCCGAGCAGCGTGCGGTTGAGGTCGTTGTCGGCGATGCGTACCCGGCCTCCGACGTCAAACAGGGCGCCGACGCCCAGCCCGAGGTTCTCAAAACGATTCTCGAACACGTCCAGTTCGAAATTCTCCACCGGTCCGTACAGGGAAACCACGCCGGCCGGGAGATCGCGGATTCGATTGTGGTCCACCGTCAGGGTGGCGACATCCTGGGCATAAATGCCTGCCAGGGGCGAAAGCGTGCCCTCCGCGGAGGGCCGCGTCCAATCGCCGCCGGCGAAGGGGGCCGCGGTGATCTCGAAGCCGGTTACACGCACCGTTTCGGCCGGGGCCCGGATATCCAGTACGCCGGGAGTCAGGAGCTCCGTGCCGGGCTGTCCTTCGATCACGGGGCGTCCGAACCCGCGCGTGGGAGGCGCGGCCCGCCCGAGCGGTGCGCCTTCTCCCCGCAGACGCAGGTTGTCGCGCACGGTCACATTTTCGCGGTAGGGCGCTGAGGAACCGAACACATACACGTCGGGCCAGGCACGCGCCGCCGATTCGTCCACCCCTTCCTGGACGCGGTCGAACGGATGTTCGGCCGTGCCGTTTTCGGACGGGTCGTCCGGGTTGTCGCCATACACGAACAGGACGTTATCCATCAGGAGGCGGTCCCGGGACGGCAGCGAGCGCGTCTGGCTGGAGAGGCTCTGCGTCAGCTCGACGCCATTGCGGACTTGAATCTGCGGATCGCGCATGACCATGTCGGTCATGCGGCGGCGCGCGGGGGGGCGCGCCTTTTGTCCGTCAAACCATGTGGCCGGTCCGGCTTTGAGTTTGCGGAATGCCTGGCTGCCCAGCGGCAGGCGAAGGCGCATCCCCACGAGATAATCGGTGCCGTACAGGTTGTCGTCCTCGAACCATTCCGCGTCCAGGTAAAGGCAGTCCCAGGCGCGCAGCTCCAGCCGAGCCTTCATTCCCGAAGCCTCGTTGTCGGGGCCGGCGTTGCCGCTCCATTTCGGCTCGAAATCGTAATACCCCACGAACCCGCGCAACTGCAGATCGTCCAAATGTTGCGGCAGCGGGAAACGCACGCCCACCTCGGCGTCCCAGCCCCGGCGCGGCGATTCGTACACTTCGTAGAGATCGGTGCGGAAGGTTTCGGTGCGCGTGGTCTCTTCCTTCTCGTGGATTTGGTGTCCGACGGCGTAATTCTGGTAAGTTACGCGGTCCACCTGTCCGATCAGGACGGTTTCCTCCTGTCGGTCCAGGAGTTCGCGGCGATTTTCCGGCAGGTAGAGGTTGGCCCGGGCGTCCACCCAGGGGCTGAGCCATTCGAGACCCAGTCCAAGCTGATCGAAGCGGGAGTCTTCCCTCGTCCAGCGCGAGTCGTAAAAGATATTGGCGCCCACCAGGGCGTCGTAATAGCCGATGTCGTGGCGATAGACCAGGCCGGCATTGAACTCCTGTTCCCCCTCGTCGGCCCAGGTCCCGCGCAGGACGCCCAAAAACAGGCCGCGGTCATCGAAGACCGGCAGCAGCGGATACAGGAGGTCCAGGCGGCCCTCAAAATAATCTTCGCCGCCCGCCGCTCCGAGCGTCGCGACGCCCGGGGTTTCCGGGCGTTCCTCCCCCGGCGTCATTTCGGGAGCCGCTTCCGGCGCTGTTCCGGAATCCGCGGGGGGCGCAACCTGCCCCATGAGGGAAAACGCATGCGCCCCGCACCAGATCAGGCACAAAAGAAAACACCGCTGAGCCAACAAGGCTGTCCTGTTCATGGTTAAACTCCTTGTGTGAAACGAGTCGTTCAAGCCGAATTCAACGTTGGGTTGGTGCTTGCCAAGCCAACAGTGCTACGATAATTCGGTAGCATAAGCCGGTGCAACAAAAAAACACGCCATCCAAAAAATATTTTCTGGGGGGTTATCGTCCGGCTGCGGTTACATATTGTTTCAGGGTGTTTAATTCCCGCGGCAAGTGTTCCTCGGCGGGGGTCCAGCGGATCCATTCGCCACTCAGATACCCCGGGTACCCTGCCGCGACGAGCTTGTCGATGGCCAGACGGTGATCGATGATGCCGGTGCCGATGGGTGTCATCCTGCGCTCGTTATTTTCGCGCCGG
>CAZIUM010000145.1:0-7270 GCA_964542285.1 uncultured Lentisphaerales bacterium | reverse complement strand
GAAGGGTTGAGGGGTGAGGGTTGGGTTCGCGCAAGGGTTTATTGTTCCGGCGCTTGGCGCGCCGAAAGGGTAGGGCGGCGCGCGGGTCCCCCGCGCGATTCTCCGCGCAAGGGTCCATGCCGGTCCGATCCGACCGATCCCGCCTCCCTCAAGCCCCCAGGCTTGTCGCGACCTGCGCCAGGGATTCGATCACGCGGCAGCCTGTAGCCGCGAGGCGCTCATGACTCTGGTGGCCTTCGGCAACCAGCAGGCATTCGCAGCCCAGCGCGGCGGCGACTTCGGCATCGTGTTGCGTGTCGCCGATCAGCAACAGGTCGCGGGGAGCCAGCCCCAGCCGGTCGACCAGCCGGCGTGCCCCGTCGATCTTGGAGCGCCCGTCCAGGTTGTCGGTCCCCTGGACCGCCACGAAGCGGTCTTTAAACCCGTACCGGGCAATCATGGTTTCCAACAGGTTCTGTTCGCAGGCGGAAAGCACCGATTGCGGCAGGCCCCGGCTTGCCAGGCGCGCCACCGCCTCGCGCCCGGCGGGAGAGGCGCGCATCGGTTGTTGCAGATACAGTTCATGAAACCGGCGCGCGAGTTCTTGCCACTCACCCGGCGCGGGATGGAGGCCCAAAAAAAAATAAAACCTTCGCACCGGGAAGCCGAAATGCCGCCGGTAGGTCCGCAGGTCGATGGCCGGCAGCGCCCGTTCCGCCAGCAGGCGATTGATCACCTCCAGGCAGGCCCTGGTGTCGTCCAGCAAGGTGCCGTTCCAGTCCCAGAGGACATGCAATGGCGGTCGCTGGAAATCCCGGTTCGGGCGGTTCATGGTTTGGCGGCCTCCCTTGGCGGCTGGAAATGCGTCAGCGACAGGATTCCCCGTCGGCGGGGTCCCTCGCTTGACCGTTCGTCCAGAATCCAGGAAGCCACGAGATGCACCGCCAACATGATTTCGAGCGCGTCCCGAACCGGCGCCAGCGATCCGCTGGCATCCAGGTGCGCGAAATCGCCGTTCAGGATCGCCAGGTACCAGGCACCCACGGTATAGCGCGGATCGCGCCGATCCAGATCGTGCAGGAAGACGGCAATATCGTCGGCCGGCACCACCCCGTAGCGGCAACGCGCCAGGAGCCGTGCCAGTTCATAGGCGGCCCTGGCGGCCTCGGGCAGTTCCATCGCTTCGTAGGCCCCCTCGATGCGGGTCAGACCGGACCGCAAGGCGCGGCGATGGGCGCGGTCCAGGTTTCGGTTCGAGCGCCACAGGAAACGGCGCGCGCGGCGTAACAATCGGGACACCCCCGCCCCGAGCGCGCGCTCCTCGCGCACCAGCAGCTTATAGAATCCGTCCGGTTGTCCCAGGAGATCGCCACAAGCCGCGGCCAGGGCGCGCCGCATGAAGGGCGAGGAGGCCGTACGCAACCGCGGCAGAATCTCGTACAGGGCCGAAATGTCGCCGAAATGGCCCAGGATTTCGGCGGTGATGGCCACCAACGGACCTCCGGGCGTACGGTGGAGCAGGTCGATCAGCGGGGCAATGGCTTCATCGCCCCGGCAGGCGCCCAGCGTCCGCACGACTTCCCGCACCACCAGCGGTTCGGGATGCCGCAGCATCGGCAGCAGCCGGGGCGTCAATCGCTCGGACGGCGCCAGGCGCAAGGCCCGCAAGGCCGGCAAGGTCAGATCGTTGTCGGGGTCCTCGATCCTGCGCCACAAGGCCGCATGCGCCTCGCGTCCGCCGATGCGCCCCAGGGCAATGGCCGCGGCTTCACGCACATCCACGACCGGATCGTCCAGCCGGGCGACCAGGTCGGCGGTGGCGATCTCGGCCCCGACGATGCCGATCGCCTCGGCGGCGCGCAGCCGGCGCTTGCGCGCCGCCGGCGCCCCGAGCACCTGGGCATGATAGAGCCCGCTGGCAAAGCGAAGTGGATTGACGAGCACCACCCGTTCGAAGGCGGCCGCCACATTCAACGGTTCGCCGCGGGCACGCACCCGCAGCATGAAGGGCACCGCCAGCGTCCAGATGACGATCGCATGCAGTGCGTGCAGCATTTGAATGAAATCGAACCGGGTTCCGCCAAACAAGCGCAGGCGCGAAGGATGCGTTGCAAACCAGTCCACGATCAGGCCGCCCAACAACGGGCCTCCGGCCGTGCAAAGCCCCACCAGGCACCAATGCACCGCCATCGCCAGGGTGCGCTCGCGACGCGGCGCCAGGGTCCCCAGAAGGCTGAGGTGGCAAATCCCGACGGCCGCATACATGCCGCTGAAAACGAAGGTCGCCACGCACATCAGCAGCAAGGCCTGCACCACGGGAACCGTTCCCAGGAAGGGAAGGTTAAGCGTTACCACCCTGCCCGTCACAAAAAACCAGGGCAGGCAAAACAAGGGCGCCACGCACATCATGGTCACGGCAAACGTGCGCGCCCCCACGCGCTCGATCAGGTACCCGACAAAAAAACTGGCGCAAATGGTGCTGATCGAACCGCAGATCGTCATCAGGGACAACCCCGTGTAGGACACATCGAAGACCCGTTTCAGGTACACGGCATTGAAGGTGCCGGCCATGGTAATGGCGAACATCCAGATGCCCATGCCGAGGGCCAGGTTGCGGAAGTTGCGATGCCGCAGTGGCGTGACGATGCGGGTCAGCCAGCCGCGTCCCGGCAAGGCCGGACGGCGCGCCGGTTCCGGCACGCCGGTATGCAGCAGGATGTCGGCGATGCCAAACAGCGCCGCCAGCGTCAGCAGCAGGGCAAATCCATTGAGCTCGGCGGCGGGATTGCGGCGGAACACATCCAGCAGCCACCCCGAACCGCCGATGGCCAACAGGAAAGAAACGGTTACATAGGCCTGACGCCGGCTCCAGAAACGTCCCCGCAGCGCTTCCGGAATCAGGTCGGCCATCCAACTGTGCCAGGCCGGCGCGGCCATGCTCTCGATCACAAACGACAATCCCACCGCCACCAGGATCAGCAGGATGGTGTCGTCCCCCTGGGGGCGGCTCCAGGCCAGCCAGGCCGGCACCAGCAGGAGCCCGCGATGAATGCAGGCAAGAATGGCCCAGGCCTGTTTGCGGTGCGGCAGGCGTTCCATCAGGAACGAGCCGGGAATCTGGCCGAGAATGGCGATCTGCCGGATCGTCGAGGAAATGCCCAGCAGGACGCCGGAGGCGCCCAGGGCCTCGAGCAGCATCACAAACGGCATGTTGAGCGCCACGGCAAACCACACCATTCCCAGGCTGCCGGCGGTGATGCTGAGGTCCAGTCCGCGGCGCAGGCTCCCGGGAGCGATGGCGCCCAATGTCGTCCCTGGCGGGGTTGGTTTCATGTCAAGGGGGGGCACCACGAGATTTGGAGAGCACCGGCGCGAGGGCCTGCCGCACCTCGTCGGAGAGGTTCCTGGCGCGGTAGGCCGCGACCCGTTGCCGCTGGCGCGCCAGGATGGCCTGGCGCAGCTCCGGATCGCGCAGTACGCGTCCGAGGGTTTCGGCGATCGTGACGGGGTCCGTCGTGCGCAGGAGCACGCCGGCGCCGTCGAGCGTTTCGGGCACGGCCGCCGCCGCCCGCGCGAGCACGGGCACCCCGTGCAGCATGGCCTCGATCAGGGGGGCGCAGAAGCCTTCGTGCTCGCTCAGGCACAGAAAAGCATGTGCCGTGGCGTAGCAGGCATTCAACTGCGGCTGGGTGACGGGCCCCAGGAAGCGCAGGTCGCGCAGGCCCAGGGCACGCGCGCGCGCCACCAGCAGGCTGTAATAGGCCTCGACCCCGGCATGGGATCCCGCATGCACCAGGCGCGCGTTGGGCTCCACATGGCGCTGCAGGTAATGCATGACCGTCAACAGGTCCTCGAAGCGCTTGTTGGGAACACAACGCCCGACGAACAGGATGTTGAACGCGCCATCCGACAAGCGCCGGGTCATGACGGGATCGGCGCCCGAAGGTTCCAGGGCGGCCAGGTCGAGGGTCAGCGGCAGCACGCGCACATCGCGATACCCCATGGTTTTCAGCTCGCCGGCGTTGTAGGCGCTGTCGGCCAGGTTGACCTCCGCGGCATGGGCCAGGGCCGCGGCCTGGCGACGCCCGTCTTGCAAATCCGCGGCCAGCGACGGATTGCAGAAGCGGAAATAATGCGCCGGGGTGACGTTGTGGTAGAGAATCGCCTTGCGGCAACGCAGTTGCGGAAAAAGACGGTTGACGGAACTGCCGATCGACAAATGCAGCAAGCCGATGTCGGCGGGCGCCATGCTTTCCCCGAGGAGGACGGCGTCGCGCACCTGCCCCCGCACCCTGGGATCGGTGCGCCGCACCTCGCAGGCGATTTCCGAAGGATGTCCCCAGGCGCGGAAGATGTCGCGCAGAACCCGGGCGGAGGTGCTGATGGCATCCCCATGACGATATCCTGCGACAAACTGATGAATGGCGGGCAGGGACATGGGAAGTCACCTCTGTTCGTGGCGCCGCAGCTTCTCGGCCACCTCGCTTGCGGAGGGGTCCAGGCGCAGGCTGCGCCGCCAGTAGGCGATGGCCTCGTCGAGGCGTCCGAGCGCCAGCAACACGTCGCCGACATGATCCAGGATTTCCGGATCGTCGCCCTCCAGGCGCAGCGCCACGGTCAATTGCGCCAGGGCTTCGGCGTGGCGTCCCTGCCGGTAGTAAATCCAACCCAGCGTGTCCAGGTAGGCGCCGTTGCGGGGCTCCTGCTCCAGGGCCTTGCGCACCCGTTTCTCGGCCTGCTCGAGTTCCCGATTGTGCACGGCCCAGAAATAGGCCTGGTGATTGCAGAGCATGGCATTGTCGGGGTGTTCCCGCAACGCCCGACGCAAGGCTTGGTCGGCTTCATCCGTGGCGCCGCCCATCTCGAGGCAATGCGCCCACAGGGAATGAAACGCGGGGTGAAGCCGCTGGACGCCACGGGCACGACAGAGGGCACGGACTTTTTCCAGGCGCTCGCGGGCCCGCCCCCAATCGCGGCGCGCCACGGACTCCTGCGCCAGCGCAAGCAGGGCGAACGAATCGTGCGGGTCCCGGGCCAGGGCTTCCCGCCAGCGATTGGTGGCCTCACCGCCCCAAACCGCCCGATCGAAACGCGCCAGGCGACCGGCCCGGGAGACATCGGAACAATCCTGTTTTGCGGCCCGCAACAACGCGGTGCGGGCCGCATTGGTGTTGCCGAGCCCCAGTTCGCCTCCCGCCATGGCATCGTAAACCTGCGCCCGCTGCGCGGCATTGGTGGCGCAACGCATGGCCAGGCGCAGCACTTCCAGGCCGCGCTCGGGTTCCTTTTCCCGGCGAATGAAACGCACCCCCCAGGCATAGGGCAAGGAAGGGTCCGGCGGCGCGCGACGCGGGAGACAGAGCGCCTGCATGTGCTTGAGGGCGCGCCGATCGCGCCCCAGGGCAAACAACACGCGAATCCGAGCCTGGCGCCAGGTCTCGTCGTCGGGCGCCAAGCGCTCCGCGCGCTCAAAATGTTCGAGCGCCAATTCGTGGCGTCCGGCGGCCTCGGCCACCTGCGCCAACGTGCCATGCGCCTCGGGGGTCGGAGCGTGACGACAGCGCCGTTCCAGCGTCGCGATGGCTTCGTCCACCCGCCCCTCGCGCAGCAACCCGGCCGCGGCCAGGTCACTCAGCATGGGCGTGTCGGGATCCAGACGTGCGGCGTCGTTGAAAACCTCGCCGACGCCCTCGGCGGACTCGGCTTCCAGAATGATACCGTGGGCAAAATGCGCCAGCGCCCTGGAGAAATCCGCCTCCTCGGGCGGCAGGGCGGTCGCAGCGTCGCGCCCGGTACCCCGCGAACCGGCACAGCCCGCACCGAACAGTGCCGCGACAAGCACCGCCAGAAGGACGGAATTCATCATCGGCCTCGGAAGGCGGTTACTTGTTCTTGTGCCGATCGGCCTTGAGTCGCTTGTTGTGCTTGTGCTTCGACATCTTGGCGCGGCGCTTCTTCTTGATTGTACCCACGTTGTTCTCTCCTGCTGTTCTCCCGGCGTCGCGAGGGAATCTCGTGCCTTCTCCCGACGCCGTTTGAAAAATCCTACATTATTATCTTGTTGATCGGAAGCTCGATAATACCCTGTGCGCCGGCGAGGCGCAACGCCGGCAGCAGATCGCGCATCACGCGCTCTTCCACCACCGTTTCGACGGCATGCCAGCCTTCATCGTTCAAGGCGCTGACCGTGGGGGCATGCAGCGAAGGCAGCAACCCGGACACTTCCTTCAGCTTGCCGGCCGACACGTTCATCTTGAGCAGCACGCGCGTCTCGGCGGCCAGGGCGCCGCCCAGCAACATGGCGATCTGCTCGATCTTGGCGCGCTTGCCGGCATCCTCCCAGATCTTGCGGTTGGCGATCAACCGCGTGGTCGACTCCAGGACCGTGTCCAAAATGCGCAGGTTGTTGGCGCGCAACGAGGAACCGGTCTCCGTCAGCTCGACGATCGCGTCCACCAGTTCCGGCGCCTTGACCTCGGTGGCGCCCCAGGAAAACTCAACCTCGGCCGCGATGCCGCGTTCTTGCAGGTACCGTTCCGTCAAACCCACCGCCTCGGTCGCAATGCGCTTGCCCTGCAAATCCCCGACCTTTTGGATGGGCGAATCGTTGGGCACGGCCACAACCCAACGCACGGGACGCAACCCCTGCTTGGCGTAAAGAAGCTCGCAGACCTCGTGCACATCGGCGTTGTTCTCGTAAATCCAATCGTAGCCCGTGATGCCGGCATCCAGAACCCCCAGCTCGACATAGCGGCTGATCTCCTGCGCCCGGATCAGCCGGCACTGCAACTGGGGATCGTCGCAGGTGGGCACATAACTGCGCCGGCCGACGGACATGTCGAACCCGGCCTTGCGCATCATCGTGAATGTAGCCTCTTGCAGACTGCCCTTCGGCAGTCCCAGTATAATCGAAGTCATGGGTGCCTTTCTCATGGGAAAATTATCAGTTTAGTACAATCGATCCGAACAACACAAGGACAATGTTGCGGCGCGCGTTGCGGCGCCAGGCGCCGAACGTAGAAGTCAGAATTCAGGAGTCAGGAGTCGGAATGGAAGCGAACTCCAGTGCGGGGGGAGGAAGGACGCAGGACCCCGGACGCAGGTTCGCACCGCTCGACGCACGGAGGGAGACAATGTTCAAGGATCGCGCGGGGGACCCGCGCGCGGCGGCGAAGGGCCTCGCCGCCCTACCCTTTCCGCGCGAAGCGCCTCAACCCTCAACCCTCAACCCTCAAGCCTCAACCCTCACGCCGCGCGGCGCGCGGCGTTTAAAATGTGCTGGTTCTCCGAA
>CAZIUM010000144.1:0-7306 GCA_964542285.1 uncultured Lentisphaerales bacterium | reverse complement strand
ATCTGTTCGCCGGACGCCGCGACGACACGTTCTTTGGCCAGTTCGAGGACAACAGCAACCTCTACACGGCCTTGCGATATTCTTTCTAACCGACGATTTGATTTTTTCATCAGAATCCATGCAAAACACCAGCACCGCACTCCATGATGTCGCCACCTGCATCCAGCGCGCCAGGCAGGTTCTGGATACCGAGATCGAAGCCCTGGCCTCCACCCGGGATCATCTGGACGAACGGTTCGCGGAAACCATCGACCTGTTGTGCGACACCTTGAAGCACAAAGGCAAAATTGTGGTCACAGGGGTGGGGAAAAACCTCTCGATTGCCGAGAAGATGTCCGCGACCTTTGCCAGCACCGGAGCCACCAGCGTGGTGCTTAATCCGGTGCAGGCCATGCACGGTGATCTCGGCATGCTGGCCGAACAGGACGTTTTGCTGGCATTGAGTTTTTCCGGCGAATCGGAGGAATTGCTCGCGCTGATGCCGGCGGTCCGGCGCCTGGGCGTTTCGATCGTCGGCTTGGCCGGTCGCGACGATTGCTCGCTGGCTACATTCTGCCGCATTCTGCTGCCCTTGCATGTTCCGCGCGAAGCCTGTCCCTTCAACATGGCTCCAACGGCCAGCACCACCGCCACGCTCGCCCTGGGGGACGCGCTGGCGATGGCCCTGCTCGAGGCACGCGGATTCAAAAAGGACGATTACGCCCGTCTGCATCCTGCGGGGGCCATCGGACGCACGTTGCTGATGCGCGTAGTGGACGTAATGCGTACCGGCGACCGCATCGCCATCATTGCGCCCCAGGCCATGGTGCAGGATGCGATTGTGGCCATGACCAAAGCCCAGGCGGGAGCCGCCTGCGTGGTAACGCCGGACGGTCGCCTCGAGGGAATCTTCACCGATGGCGATTTGCGGCGGCATCTGACCCATTGTCCCAGGGCACTGGACATGCCCATGCGCGAGGCCATGACCTCCAATCCCATCTGCCTTGAGGCGCATCAATTGGCCGTCGATGTGCTGCGCCTGTTCGAACGTCACAAGATCGACGATTTGCCGGTCGTCGATGACAACGGCAAGCTGGTCGGCTATGTCGACATCCAGGATTTACCGCGCCTGAAAATACTGTGATCCCGCCTGGAATTGCAGCCCGTGTGTGGATCCGCGGGCGTACCTGGACCTACAGCAATGCCCAAAGCAGGGCTCCCATCCCCAGGCAATAGACCCCAAAACACCAGATGCGACGTCCGTTGAGGGCCCGCATCAGCAGCTTGATGGCCACCCACCCCACACCGGCGGAAATCGGCAGTCCCAACAAGGCCAGATGCCAGGATGGATTGCCTGCACCGGCCAGGACGGAATGACGGCTGAACGTCAGGAGCATCCCGCCGATCAACAGGGGCAACGACATCAACAAAGAAAATTCCGCGGCTTCACGCGCATCCACGCCCAGATGCCGGGCCGTGACGATGGTCAAGCCCGAACGGCTGATACCCGGCAACAACGCCAAGGACTGAGCCAACCCCACCAGAAGCGCACGCCGGCGGTTCATCGGTCGGCCCGCGCAATTCAGAAAAAACGTCGAGAGCAGAACCAGTCCGGTAACCATCAAAAACACCGCGGTCATGCGCGGATCTTCGAAACGCGCCCCGATCCATTTTCCAGCCAGCAGGAAAAAAAGAACTGCCGGAACATCCGCCAGCAGCAGCAGCCCCACCTTACGCCTGGAAACCCGGTCCCGCAACCAGAGGCCATGTCCCAAGTCGGCTAGTTGACGACGGAAAAAAATACAGATCGAAATGCAGGTGCCGAAATGCAGCATCAGTTCCAAATGAATGCCGGGGGATTCAAAATGCAGGAGTCGCCCCGCAATGACCAGGTGGCCCGAGCTGCTGACGGGGAGAAATTCCGTCAACCCCTGAAGAATCGACAGAACGATGACGCTTAGAATATCGTGCATTATGGGTACGAGTTCGTCGACCGTTTTTCCGGACGAAACTAAAAGATACGGCTGGTGGCGCCGCCGTCGACCACCAGGCAGGCGCCGCTGATGAAACTGCCGGCATCACTGGCCAGCAGCAGGGCCGGTCCGGCCAGTTCGTCGGGACGGCCCCAGCGTCCCACGGCGGTGCGCGCGGCCAGGGCGTCCTGCTGTTCCTTGCCGAGAATCGACATGGGCATATCCGTGGCAATCGGGCCGGGAGCAATGCAGTTGACCGTGATACCGAACGGTCCCAGGTCCAGCGCACTGGCCTTGGCCAGGGCGACCAACGCGGCCTTGGTGGCCGAATATCCATTGCGTTCCGGGGTGCTTGCCAACGCCATGATCGAGGCAATGTGAATGATGCGTCCCCATCGGCGTTTTTTCATGCCTGGCGCCAGGGCTCGTGACATGGCCATGGCGCTGCCGAGATTCAACTCAACGACATAGTCCCAGTCTTTATCCTCGATCTTGTCAATGGCCTGCGGGACGTTCCACCCGGCATTGTTGACCAGGATGTCGATGGCCGCGAAACGGCGAAGTGCTTCCGTGGCCACACGGACGACTTCCTGTCGCGAGGCCATATCGCCCCGGCAGGTTTCCACGGGGACCCCGGTTTCCTTGCGCAGGCGCTCGGCGGCCTTTTCCAGTGCCTCTTCGCCGCGGCTGCAAAGTATCAGGTTGGCGCCGGCATGCGCGAAACCGCGCGCTATGGAAAAGCCAATCCCCTTGCTGGCGCCGGTTACCAGGGCGGTACGCCCGGAAAGATCGAAAAAGGGAACTGACATGGAGTGCGCTCTCTGGTTAAGGGGCCTGCGGGTTAAAAACGCCAAACAAAACTTGCGGCAACCCCTGATGAAACAAGAACTGCCAAACCATTATTAAACACGGAACCGGAACGGATGACAATAAAAAACGGGCAGGAACGATGCGACGATGCGACGGGCGCATCTTCCGTTGCCGTTGACGACGACCGAGGGTATCTTCCGCTTGATTCCGAAAGCTTTCAAGGGATATGATACGGACTTGGCAAGCGCTTGATGGACGGCGCGGCAAGGGAACCTATGTTATGCGGATTCTTTCTGGTATTCAACCCTCTGGCAAATTGCACCTGGGCAATTATTTCGGCATGATGAAGCCGGCGATCGATTTGCAATCGCGTGGCGAGGCCTACTATTTCATCGCCAACTATCATGCCCTGACCTCCGTCAGCGATCCGGAGCGTCTGCGTGAGGAGACCTGGAACGTGGCGCTGGACTTTCTGGCCTGCGGATTGGACCCCGAACGCACCGTGTTTTTCCGACAGAGTGACGTGCCGGAGGTGACGGAGCTGACCTGGCTGCTGTCCGTCGTGACGCCCATGGGATTGCTGGAACGTTGCCATTCCTACAAGGACAAGCTGGCCCGGGGGATCGCCCCCAGCCATGGCTTGTTCGCTTACCCGGTGTTGATGGCGGCCGACATCCTCGCCTATCAATCGCAACTGGTCCCCGTGGGGCGCGATCAGAAACAGCATGTGGAGGTGACACGCGACATCGCCATAAAATTCAATCGCCAGTTCGGCGAGGTGTTCACGATTCCCGAACCTTCGATCCAGGAACAGGTGGCCGTGGTGCCGGGCGTCGACGGGCAGAAGATGTCCAAGAGTTACGGCAACACGATCGAGCTTTTCGGCGACCCGAAGGAAACGCGGGCGCGCATCATGCGCATCGTGACCGACAGCACCCCGCTGGAAGAACCCAAGGACCCGGACAAGTGCAACGTCTTCGCCCTCTACAAGCTATTCGCCGACGAGAACGAATGCGAAATCCTGGCCGCGAAGTATCGCGCCGGGGGGTTCGGCTATGGCAGCGCCAAGAAGGCGCTCGCGGAGATGTTCGAGCGCCGGTTCGCTCCCTTGCGCGCAAGACGCGAGGAGCTCGTTGCGCATCCCGAAAAAGTCGAAGCCATTCTGCGGGCCGGAGCGAATCGTGCGCAAGCGGCGGCCCGCGAAACACTGGCCGCCGCCCGGCGCGTCATGGGCCTGGCATGAACAACCAGACGTTGCATGAGGATTACAAGGTCGACCTTGAAGTTTTCGAAGGCCCGCTCGATCTGCTGCTGTATTTGGTCCGCCGCGACGAAATCGACATCTACGAGATCAGTATCGAGCGTATCGCCACCTCGTACCTGGCCTACCTTGACATGATGAAGTTGCTCGATCTCAACATTGCAGGCGAGTTCCTGGTGATGGCCGCCACCCTGATGTTGATCAAAAGCCGCATGATTCTGCCGGTTGACGCGCGTGAAGGCGAAGTCGAGGACGATGAGGAAGAAGGGGTGGACCCGCGTCTGGACCTGATTCGCCAACTGATCGAGTACAAGAAGTTCAAGGATGCGGCCGGTCGCCTGATGGAGCGCGAGCTTCTGCAGAACGAACGCTTTCTTTTCGGGGGCGAGATCCAGGCGCCTGCGAGGGATGACCGTGAGGCGTTGCCGTTGGGCGACATCGGACTGTTCGACCTGCTGGCCGCCTTCCAACAGGTCCTGGAACGTGCGCCGCAGGAACCGCTGGGGCATATCGACCCCATAAGATGGAGTGTGCCGGACAAGATGGAGGATATTCTCCAGTTAACCTTTCGCGACAAAACCGTGGCCTTTTCGCGGCTGTTTCATGCCGGGTCTCCGCGTGGAGAGATCATCATCACCTTCCTGGCCTTGCTGGAACTCCTGCGTTTGCGCCAGGTGGCCGTGCGGCAATCGGCGGCGTTTTGCGAAATCGAAATCATGGCGGACGAGGAAACTCCGTCCGCCGACGGGGTTCCCTCACCCCCGATCATTGGAGGGCATGAACATGTCACAGCCTGACAGCAAGACAAACCTCAGCGCCTCGAGTCTGCGCCAGGTCATCGGAGCGCTGGTGTTCAGCGCCAACGAAGCACTATCGGCGGAGGCCCTGCGCCGATGCTTGCACGAAACCGCCGAAACGGACGAATCCGCCAAGGCGTTTGCCTCCGTCACCCCGCGGGACATCCGCGAGGCCCTGGCGGACATTGCCAAGGACCTCGAACGGCTCGAACTGGGAATCGATTTACGCGAGGTTTCGGGTGGGTTTCGCTTTGAAACTCACCCGGCCTGCGCAAGCTGGATCCGCGGGCTGCTCAAGCAGGAACGGCCCACTCGACTTTCCCGTCCCGCCATCGAAACCCTGGCGATCGTGGCCTACCGCCAGCCGATCGCAAAATCCGAGCTGGAGGGTATTCGCGGCGTGACGGTGGACCATACCATCAAGGCCCTGATGGAAATGCGCCTGATTCGCATCGCCGGACGCAGCGACCTTCCGGGACGCCCCTTCCTCTACGGCACCACCCCCACGTTTCTTGAGCATTTTGGCCTCAAAAGCCTCGATGAACTCAACGAACTGGATCCCACACTGCAGCGGCGCAAACCCATCAAACCCGCCAGGAACGCCAGGAATCGCGGGGAGGTCGACGCATCGTCCGAGCCTTCGGCAGCGAACCGCGAACCCCGTCACGCAGACACCACGACCTCCGTCGGATCGTCGTCCGGACGACCCAACCAAAAAAACGACACGAAAGAAGGGCAGCCATTATGACCAAGAAAAGCAACCACCAGGAACTGGAAAAACGTTCGGCGGCCGTCACCTTGTCCGACATGGAAGTCTTCATTTTTCCGGAACTGATCTACAGCCTGCTGCTTGCCAACCTGATGTCGCCCCGCATCTGGCGCTGGATCGAAGACCCCTGGTTCGCCAATATCGGGAAAATGAAGCCCTATCGCCGCATCCAACGACTGCGGCAGTACATCATGGATCATTATGCCTTCAATCTCGACCTGGACACCTGGGGCATGACCACCAAGGAGCGTGAGCTGTCGCGCTTCCGCGACTTCATCGATGCCGACACCCTGGCCCAATCCAACGCCCTGTTTGGCTATGAGGGCGACAAGTACTATTTCGATATCGATATCCGCACGCATTTCGGGCTCGACAAGTACACTGAGGATGCCATCCCATACTGGAAAACCGAAACGGTGGAGGCCATGGACGCCTTTCGGTACCGACCCGGTTTCGAAACCGGGGCCGGAGAATGCGTTTCCCTGGCAGCGCTGTACGCCGCGGCCCTCTTCATCGTGGCGCGAATTCCATTGCGCGACATTTTTTTGATGGCGACGCCGTTGCATTCCCAGAACTTCATCGACCTGGACGACGGCATCGTCATCAACAACCGTCGACTGGTCACCAAGAACATGTGGTTCAATGGCACGGCCCTGTCCGCACAGGCGCGGCGGGCCCTGGAAAACGAACGTGTGACGCTGGTGGCGCACGAAAGCGGCTACATTCATACAATCTACGACCGCGCTACCATCGATCCGGCCGCGTACGAGCGTTTTTCCAGTCATCTGCGGGAATACTTGCGCACCGACCTGACGCCGGAAACCCTGGGTAACTTCCTGCGACAGAACCGACCCTGTCAGCAATGCTTTGTGATGCGCTGGTCCCTGCACGGCGTGGACCATTACATTCGCATGGACCGCGTGTTTGCCTACGAACACAACAGCAAGTTCCGCCTCACGGACGGCAGCCGAGACAAACTGATGGCGGAAATCGACCAGGAGGAATTCTCCAGCGGGTACGGACAGGGTAAAATCGTCTTCAACGATGTCGAGGAATTCGTTCGCGAACATACCCTGGATCTCGACAAGCCCCAGGACGTCGAACGCCTCAAGCACGAAGTGCGTTGCTCCTGCCTTAATACCTTCAATGCGATCGACGAGCTGGTGCGCTTCTGCCATGTGCGTCCGCGTCTGCCGGACCCTGCCCGGGCAACATTCGCTTCCGAAAACGTTCCGCTGGAAATCGCCCCAGGCATGTCGCGTGCAGAAATCGAGGCCCATCTCGATTCGATCCGCCCCGAAAACTCCATTGCGGACCTGGCTTTCCATGCCTTGCGCGACTTGTCGCGGACGGATGCGACGCCGTTTCTGCTGGCGGCCATGCAACGTTCGCCGGTGGTGCTGGAAGGTGCCCGCGAACTCTCCGACGAGGACTTCGCGACGTGCCTGGGGAATTTGCCGAACGAATCCATTTATGACGGCGAGGCACGCTGCGCGCAGCCGGACGAAGTCTGGACCTTCCAGCGCGGCGACGGACTCGAACGCCTGGTAGCCCTGGCCGTTGTGCTGCGCGAACGCCATCGCACCACCGACTACACGATCGCCATTGGGGACGGTCGCGCAACCCTGTCGGACGCCGCCGGCAAGTTGGTCCTGGAACTTCCCAGCCTCAAACAGCCCCGCGCAAAAACCTGGTCGCTGGCGGACATTCCCCTGCG
>CAZIUM010000143.1:0-7323 GCA_964542285.1 uncultured Lentisphaerales bacterium | reverse complement strand
CCGTCAACAGGGGATCAGGGGGCTCTGAGAAGAGAACGTTGCATGACAAGAATCCTCGCAGCCCCCGCCCCGGTGCCCCCAGTGTCTGAAGCGCAGGGATCGCAAGACGGGGCTTGACGAAGAATGCAAATCCATCTAAAGTGTTTTTTGAATTTTCGGTGGATTGACTGAGAGCCCCACGGGGCTGGCAGAAGATAGGCCGCAACACACGCCGCTGTGTTGCGGCCTTTTTGTTTTCGGAACGAATGCGATGACCATGAACTCGACAACCAGACAGCGCCATGCCGCCGTGTTTCTCGACCGGGACGGGACGCTGATTCACGACGGCGGATATCTTCGCCGTCCCGGGGAAGTCGTGTTCTACGAAGAAACGTTTCCCGCTTTACGCGCCCTCCAAGCGCGGTTCCTGCTTTTCATCGTAACCAACCAGAGCGGGATCGCCAAGGGGTTCCAGACCCCGGAGGAGGTTGAAACCGTAAATCGGTTTGTGGAGACGCGCTTGCACGAGGCCGGAATCGTCATCCGCAAAACGTACACGTGTCCGCACCGGCGGGAAGACGGATGCGGCGGCATCAAGCCGGAACGGTTTTTTGCACAGCAGGCCGCCAACGAATTCGGTGTGAGCCTCCGTGAATCCCATGCCGTGGGCGATCATCCGCACGATGCCGCTTTCGGACGCCGCTTTGGAGTAACCGGGATGCTTGTGCTGACCGGACATGGACGCAAACACCGGGCGGAATTGAACGGAAGCGATCCCGTCTTCCCCACCATTAAAGAGGCCACCGACTGGATTCTAGCGCGGTATCGGCCCATCGGAGAACCGCGATGAAGCGGGAAACGGCCTTACTCTCCGCCATCCTCATACAAACCTGCCTGGGAATGGTGTATGCATGGAGCACCTTTGTCCCGGCCCTGGAGCGCGAACACGGGGTCACCCCGGCACAAACCGGTCTGATTTTCGGCAGTTGCATCGCCTCATTCACGGTCAGCATGATTTTCGGCGGAAGACTTCAGAAAAAACAGGGGCCGCGGCGTACCGCCATGACCGGGGGACTGCTCTTT
Source organism: uncultured Lentisphaerales bacterium (assembly GCA_964542285.1). Lineage (GTDB taxonomy): Bacteria > Verrucomicrobiota > Kiritimatiellia > RFP12 > JAAYLN01 > CAZIUM01. Next base: position 6,261 of record CAZIUM010000143.1, on the reverse strand, counting down.
CTGGCCGGATACCTCACCGGCTCGGCCTCCCCCGCCAACTTCCTGCTGATGGTCCTCGGATTTGGACTGCTGGCCGGAGCGGGAATCGGTTTCGCCTATATCTGCCCGCTGGCCACCGGCATCGGGTGGTTTCCGCAGCAAAAGGGGCTCATTACCGGGCTGGCGGTGGCCGGCTTCGGGCTCGGCGGAGTTTTCTTTGCCCGCGTCGGTCAGCAGATGCTCGATGCGCAGATGCCGGTTCTAGTGGTTCTGCAGCGTATCGGGCTGGGGGTCGGAATCACAGTGATGCTCGGCTCCGTGTTTTTGTTCATGCCGCCGACCGTCCTTCCCGAAACCGGCCCGACTGCGGAGCCCCGCGGGTCCCTCGGAGCCATTCTCAAGCAACGGCGGTTTCGCATTCTGTTCTGGCAGATGTTCTGCGGAACCTTCGGCGGATTGCTCATCATCGGCAATCTGAAGCCGATCGGGCTGTTGAACGGACTGGGCCCGGAGTCGGCCACCCGGGCGGTGATGCTGTTTGCCGCGGGCAACGCGGCCGGACGGGTTCTCTGGGGCTGGCTGTACGATCGCATCGGCCCCGGCGTCATCACCCTCTGCCTGCTGCTGTTGGCCGCCGGTGCGGCGGCAATGGGGTTTCCGAACACCCCCTTGGCGTTCTCCATGGCCACCGCAACAACGGCGTTCGCCTTCGGCGGTTGCTTTGTTCTCTTTGCGGCTCGCGTTGCGGATGATTTCGGATCGGAGCGGATCGGAGAAATTTACCCGTTTGCCTTTCTAGGGTACGGCATTGCCGGACTGGCGGGACCACCGGCGGGAGGGTGGCTGCTCGGCCACACCGGCGCCGCCACGCTTCCCTGCCTCGGCGTGATGACGCTGGCGCTGCTGGGCGCGTTTTCCTCCGCAAGGAAATAACACGCGGAATTGAAGAGGCCGATGAACACATCGGCTGAACATCGAAGAGGAGACCTAACATGACAAAAAACAAAAAGCTGCTCGAGTGGGTGGCGGAAGTCGAAAAAATGTGCGCGCCGGACCGGGTGGTCTGGTGTGACGGAAGCCAGAAAGAATATGATCGCTTGATAGCCGAAATGGTCGCAAGCGGCATGGCCATCAAGCTCAACGAAAGGAAGCGGCCGAACAGCGTGGCCTTCAACTCCGATCCCTCCGACGTGGCGCGGGTCGAAAGCCGGACCTATATCGCCTCCGTCAAGCCGGAGGATGCCGGACCGACCAACAACTGGATCGATCCGGTTGAACTGAAGAAAACCATGCGCGAACTCTACTCCGGCTGCATGCAAGGCCGCACCATGTATGTCATCCCGTTCTCCATGGGACCGATCGGTTCGCCGATTGCCAAGAACGCCATCGAAATCACCGATTCCCCCTACGTGGTGGTCAACATGCATATCATGACGCGCGTCAGTCCCAGGGTTCTGGAACGGATCGACGAGACCGGCGAGTTTATCCCCTGCCTGCACTCCGTCGGGGCTCCGCTTGAACCGGGCGATTCGGACAGCCGCTGGCCCTGCGCCCCGATCGAGAAGAAGTACATCGCGCACTTTCCGGAAGAAAACATGATCTGGTCCTACGGCTCCGGATACGGGGGCAACGCGCTGCTCGGCAAAAAATGCCTGGCCCTGCGCATCGCTTCCAACATGGCCCGGAACGAAGGCTGGATGGCCGAGCACATGCTCATCCTGCGCATGACCAATCCGGAAGGCCGGCCGTTCCACATCGCCGCCGCGTTCCCCAGCGCCTGCGGCAAGACGAATCTGGCCATGCTGCAGTCCACCGTTCCGGGCTGGAAAGTCGAAACCATCGGCGACGACATCGCCTGGATGAAACCGGGGCCGGACGGACGTCTCTACGCCATCAACCCGGAAGCCGGATTTTTCGGTGTCGCTCCGGGCACCAGTGAAGCTTCCAACCCGATGGCGCTGGCTACGCTGAAAGCCAACAGCATCTTCACCAACGTGGTCGTCACCCACGACGGCGATGTCTGGTGGGAAGACATGGGCGTGGAATGCGAAGGAGGAACCGACTGGCTCAACCGTCCGTGGAAACCGGGCATGCGAGACGCCGACGGCAACAAAATCAAGGGCGCGCACCCCAACAGCCGCTTTACCGCGCCGGCGGCGCAGTGCCCGGTGATCTGCGAAGACTGGGAGAATCCGTCCGGTGTGCCGATCGACATCTTCATTTTCGGCGGAAAACGCACCACCACCGTGCCGCTGGTTCATGAAGCTTTCGATTTCAAGCACGGCGTATTCATGGGCGCCACGGCTTCTTCGGAGCCGACCGCCGCCGCGCTCGACCTGGGCAACGTCAAGTTGCGCTTCGATCCCTTCGCCATGACACCGTTCATCGGCTACCACGCCGGCGACTACATGCAGCACTGGTTCGACATGGGGGATGAGCTGGGCGACAAGATGCCGCGCTGCTTCTACGTCAACTGGTTTCGCAAAGACGAAAACGGCAAGTGGCTCTGGCCGGGATTCGGGGAAAACAGCCGTGTCCTCAAATGGATGTGCGAGCGGGTCGAAGGCAAGGTCGGCGCCCGCGAAACGTCCATCGGCCTGATGCCCAGAGAGGGCGATCTGACCCTGGACGGCCTGGATCTATCGGCGGAGGACATGGACGAACTGACACGGGTGGACGCCGCGGCCTACAAAGTCACGCTGGAGGATGCCAGGAAATACCTGGCGAAATTCGGAGACAAGCTCCCGGCAGAAATCACGGCGCAGCTTGACGCACTTGAAGCCCGTCTGAGCTGAGCGCATTTCCAAAAAGCGGTCGATTGCAACTGGGAAAAATCGCTCTGGTCATCCTACCGCCGAAGGGGTATTATCTGCCGCTATTGCAGACACATCTTGGTGCCGGGATGACAGATCCCGGCCGTGAAAATCATCAAACGGGCTTGCCCGAAGGTTGACATCATGAACCCACAATCCGGTGTGGAGAGTATGCGTTTCTTCGATCGGTTAACCCTGAAGCGCCTCGGCGATGACCGTCCGGCGGGGCTTTGGTTGGCGTCGCTTCCCTGGCCACGGACTGCCGCCAAGTCGCTGTCGCTGAACGGAGCGTCAACCTACCAGCGCCAACTGGGGCAGTGGCCCGAATCCCCGGATGGCTTCCCGCGCCGCTTGCTTTTGATTGCCGATGGGGGCGATACCCCAGCCCCGCGGGAATTGCGTCCCACGTTTGAAGCCCCCCCGCCACGAGATCAACCTCCGAGGGGCGAGAGCGAACTCTTCGCGCGGAGCGGGGAACCGTACTTCTACTGGGAACGCCACCGCCTGCGTCTGCGTCACGGGCAACGCACCCTCGCCCTGGCCATGGGGTTGCGCACGGGCGACGAGTGGCGCTGGTGGGAGGCTTGTCGCATGGTCGTGGAGGAAGACACGCCCCAGTGTCGCACCGTTGCCATGGGAGGCGCCATTCCCCTGGTGCACAGCCACAAGACCGAGGCGTCGGGGGAAACCTATCGCAACCCCTGGTTGCACAAGCATCACTGGCTGTACGGGCATCTGCGTCTGCGCATGCACGCCAACGGCGTTTGCGAGGTTTTTGCCCGTCATGTCAACAGCAGTTACGTGGATGATGGCGACAATCTTAAACCGGCCGTGCCGGTGATCGGTCTCTGGACGGAAGAGGCCGCGGACATCGAGAAAGCAAACCTGGCGGGGCCGTGGGACGGAACCCGCGATTCCTTCCAACTGGGGGACATCGCCTTTGACGTGACAGAAACCGCGCGCCTGGCCACCCCCGAAAAGCCGGGACGCATGGACGTCCAGGACAACCTGCTGATCTGGCAGCCCTACCAGGGATGCGAACTCTTCGGCGGCATCTGTGCCACCCAGCGTGCCGAATCGGACGGCTACATCCTGCGCGCCCAGGACGAAACCATCCTGCGCGGCATGTCGCGCACGCTGCGTTTCAGCCTGAGCTTGTCGAATCGTTCGCCGCGGGTGGTCCGCTTCCTGGCGCCGGACTGGTGGTACGGACTTTGCGAGGAGTTCACCCCGACCGCCACACTGCCCGTTCGGGGCGGCACGGAAGAATCCATCATGGCCGCGCGGGACTGGATTCGCCAATCGACCGAGGAGGGGGGGTTCGAAGACGGCAGCGTGGCGCGCGGCGGCAAACGACGCCAATCCGGCGACAAGCTGGAACCGGGCTGGGAGGGGGAGATCCCCTACGCCCTGTTTCTGTCCGCCTGGCGTTATGGCGACGCCGAAGATCATCAACGCGCCCTGCGTTCGGCCTATCATTTCAGCGATGTGGTCGTCGATCATGCCGCCAAGCTGGTGCGCATGCACGGCTATCCCCCGATCGCTTTCGCCCTGCCGATGAATCGCCTGCAAGGCACCTTGGCGGCATTTCTTGAAACCGGCGACGACTTTCTGCTGGACACCGCGGAAAAGGTCGTCGAAGCCGCCAACCGCCAGCACCATAATGCCTGGCCGCGCATGGCCGTGGGACGGGACGCCTGCTATATCCGGTCCGCCGTCATGTTGTACCGCTACACCGGCTACCGGCACTTTCGCGACATGGCGTTGAAGGGGTCTTTGACCGTCGCCCAGTCGCAGCGCGAAAACGGCAGCTTTGGCGACCAGGGGGGAGGTTCTGGAATTCACCAATGGAGCGGCTACATCACCAAGCCCTGGATGGGGCTGTTGGCGATCAACGGCCTCATCGATTATCTGGAGGTGGTCGGGCCTCGTCCGGAACTGGAGGCTTGCGTCAAGCGGTTTGCCGATTGGTTGATGGCGGAACGCACGCAACGCGAAGGCGCCCTGACCTGGGGCTACCAACACGATTATCGTGGCGAGCGACTGCACCAGCAGAACCAGAACGCGCCCATCGTCGAACTCCCCTCCAAGTCCATTTGGCACCAGGACAACCTGGCTCGCTTGATGGGGTATTGTGCCCTGCGCTACAACCGTTCCGAATATCTCGAGGCCTGGGCCGAAAGTTTCGCCGCCGCCGGTCTTCCCGCGGGCGATCACAGTTCGTCCGCCAGTTTGCAATTTCTTCCCTGGATTCAATCCGCCCTGTGGCAGGCCGTCCCCGATCCCACCGGTCTGCTGAATTTGCGTGCCGTCTGGCATGGTCAACGAACCATGCCGGCCGCCACGATCCGTACTCCCGAGGGACCGCGTGACGTTTGCTGGGAGAGTCCCGGACGAATGCGGGCAGACCCCGCCACGAGGCTGGATTTGCGATTGCTGCCATGAAGAGTTCGCGCCCGGACCAAGCAAAACAATCCAGCCCACGAAGCCCCATGGGAACCGGCGGCCGCAGAGCGCATCCTTTCGGAATCGGATGGGTGCTCCTTCTGGTCATTCTCGCCGGCTGCCATGCGCCCCTGGGGGGCGGCAGACGTTCTCGTTCCCCCCTGCGCTATCACACCCGAACGCTGGAAAAACCGCGCCCGCTGCGCATTCATGCCGTTCGGTTCGACCTGCGCCACGTCGGCTATGAAGCCGTCGTGGCGGTGGCGAACCCCGATCCGGATGGCGAAGGACCCGCTGAAACCCGGTTGGCCTTTCCGGAAATCGTCGTCAGCAACCATTCCCTGATTGCGGCCATCAACACCAATCCCTTCCGCCTGCTGCCGGACCATGCCGGGAAACGCCCCTTCCGATACCCGCATGGCTGGCCTGTCGACATCAGCGGGCTGGCCGTAAGCGACGGCCAGTGGTTCAGCGATGCCGGCAAGGGCTATTGTTTCTGGTTCGACCGCCAGGGCCGGCCTGCGATCGCGCGAGGCAAGCCCCCCCCCGGCATCCGGCAAGGCGCGGCCGGATTCGGTCCCGTGCTCTCCGGCGGCGAGGTGCTGCGCCCGCCCTCCGGGAAACTGGCGCCGCGCAGCGCCATGGGCTTCGATCGTCTGCGGCGCTATTTGTGGCTGGTGGTTGTGGACGGAAGGCAGCCGGGCTACAGCGAAGGCATGGACATGCACGAACTCGGCCACCTGATGCGCGACCTGGGATGCCACGAAGCGCTCAATCTCGACGGCGGCGGCAGCTCGGCGCTTTTCCACAGCGCCTCCCCCGGCCAAGCGCCGGTCCTGATGAATCGGCCTTCGGAAATCTTCACACGCCCCATCCCGGTGATGCTCGGGGTCCGTGCCGTTGCCACAGACCCCACCGCCAACCGCAAATAGTCCCTCGAAATTCTCGAAAAACCGGGTTGACGTCCGGGTTCTCTTCTGTCACAATGCATCCACTTTTCGCACCCGTGGTGGAATTGGCAGAC
>CAZIUM010000142.1:0-7338 GCA_964542285.1 uncultured Lentisphaerales bacterium | reverse complement strand
TTGAGGGCCTCGCGCAGCGCCAGCCGCATGAAATATTGATGAAACGCGTTCATGACATCATCAGGCCCAGGAGCCGATGCGCGAGCTGGGCCGCGGCAAAGTCGGCATAATGAAGTCCCGGCAGGGGGGCCAGCTCCACCACGTCCGCCCCCACAATTTTTCGGGTAGCGGCCACCTGGTCGAGCAGGCGCATGGCCTCGCGCCAGGTCAGTCCACCCGCCACCGGTGTGCCCGTGGCCGGCATCAGTGAAGGATCGAGCCCATCGACATCGAAGGTTACGTAAACCTCGCGGGGAAAATCCTCAGGAAACAGTTGAAGCGTGCTCAGATCGCGGTCGAGGTCGTCGGCATCAAAGGCGGGGATGCGGTGCCGGCGGCGCAACGCGCGTTCCTCCTGGGAGTAGGCGCGCGTGCCCAGTTGCAGGATTGGAAAATCCAGGTCCAGGATGCGCCGCATGACGCAGGCGTGGCTCAGGGGCGAACCCTCGTAGCGGTCACGCAGGTCGGCGTGGGCATCGAACTGGACGAACCCCACCCGTCGTCCGAGACGGCGCAGGACGCGCGCCGCGGCCAGCGTCAGGGTGTGCTCGCCCCCCAACAGCAGGGGGGCGGCGCCGGCCGCAAAACATTGCATCAGGCGTTCTTCAACGGCGTCCAGCCAGGCCTCGGCGGTATCGGTCGCGGCCGTCACCAAAGGCTGTGTATGGATGCCGTACCGTCCCGGCGCCAGTCCGCGATCGTCCGCTTCAAGCTGTTGCGAAGCGTCCAGGATCGCGCTCGGGCCTTTGGCGGCGCCGCCGCCATAGGACACGCTGATTTCCATTGGCGCCGGGATGACATGAAAGGCGGCCCGATCCGCGGGGGCGTTGACATATTCGGAAGCCAGGAAGCCCGGCAACGAGCGACATTCGATTCGATTCATGAAAGACGTCCTTTAAAATCCTGGTAGCCGAACGATTTCACCAATCGGAGGGTGCCATCCAAGTCACGCGCGACGATATCCGGCAGCTTGACGCCATTGAAGGTATTGTTTTTGACCATGGTGTAGATGGCCATGTCTTCAAACATCAACCGGTCGCCAATTCGAAGCGGGCGTTGAAACGCATAGTCGCCCATTACGTCCCCGGCCAGGCAGCTCGGTCCGGCCAGGCGGTAGGCAAAGGGCCTGGCGCCCGGCTCGCCGCCGCGATCGGCTTCATCCCGGGGGCGTGCCCGCCCGTCCCAGGCCTCATCGCGAAACACCCTGGGGCGATAGGGCATTTCGAGCACGTCCGGCATGTGGCAGGGGCAGGCGGTATCCAGGACGGCAACCTCCATTTCGCCGGTCGAGACGAGGTCCAGCACGGTGGTCACCAGGGTGCCGGCATTCAGAGCCACGGCTTCGCCGGGTTCCAGATAGACCTCCCCGGGATGGCGTTCACGAAACGTTGCGATCGTCCGGTACAGGCGCTCCAGGTCATAGTCCGGACGGGTGATATGGTGTCCCCCACCGAAATTAAACCAGGAAAAGCGCGAAAGCAGGTCGCCGAAGCGCGCTTCCACGGCCGCCAGGGTACGTTCGAGCGCATCGGAGTTGTGCTCGCAGAGGTTGTGAAAATGCACCCCGGTAAGTCCCTCAAGCGACGTGCCTTCCAGCGACTCGCGCCGGATGCCCAGTCGCGATCCCGGGGCGCAGGGGTCGTAGAGGGCGACAGCGCCCTCGGAATGTTCGGGGTTGATGCGCAGGCCGCGGAGCGGATGATCCGGGTCCGCGGAGGTCTGCTCGCGAAACAGGCGCCACTGGTTGAGCGTATTAAAGGTCACGTGATCGGCCAGGCGGGCGATCGTCCGCATGTCCGCCGCATGGAAGGCCGCGCCGAACACATGCACCTCGCCGCCGAATTCCTCGCGGGCCAGGCGCGCCTCATGCAATGAACTGGCGCAACAGCCGTCGAGCCCCTCACGCAACAACGGAAAGGCGTCGAACATGGCAAAGGCCTTCAAGGCCAGCAGGATACGGCACCCGGTGCGTTGCCGGACCCGGCGCAAGACATCGAGATTGTCGGCAAGCGCCTGGTAGTCCACCACGTAGGCAGGAGTCGATAATTGGTTTACGGTCATTGGCCGGCCAGTATAATGGCTGGGCATGAAAACTCAAGCAGGACCCCTTTCATCTTCTCTCCGCGAGCTTCCGCTGGTGCGCGAGGTCGATGTCGCGATCACCGGCGGAGGATTCGCGGCGGTCGCCGCGGCGCGGGCCGCGGCCGGACAGGGAGCCCGCACGCTGCTGCTGGCGCCGCGCCTGGGATTGGGCGAAGACCTCTGCGACACTCTGCGGTTGTGGCCCGAATGTCTGCCGTCGGACGGCGGACCTTTGCGGGAAGCCTGCGCGCGCGCCCCGGCGGGGCTGACGCCCCTGGTCATCAAGCATTTTCTGACCCGCTCCCTGCTGGATGCGGGGGTCGAAGTGCTGCTGGGTTGTCTGCCGACAGGCCTGCTGGAAGACGCGGACGGCGAACTTTCCGGCCTGGTCATCGCCAACCGTGCCGGGCGCCAGGCCCTGGCGGCCAAGGCGATCCTTGACGGCGGGACTCGCCCCCTGCCGGCGCGATGGGAGGCCGGCGCATCCTTTGCCTCCTCGCCGCGGCGCCCCGTCAGGCTGCGTCGCGTGGTCATCGGAGGACAAGAGACCGCCGGCGACCACCTCCTTAAAACCCTGCCCGGCGCGGCCCGCGAAGGGGACAAGGCGCACGATGCCCACCTCTACGAGATTGAAGCGAACTGCGATCCTTTCGACCCGATTTCCATGGCGCGTGCCGACCAGGACTTGCGCGATTGCAGTCGCCGGGAGGGAGTCCGTGCCGCCGGCAGTCTTTGGATCGCGGACGAAAGCGACCGGGACGTTCCCTTTTCCGAAACCCTTCCCTGGGTGCGCGACGAAGCCACGGGCGCGCGTATGGGGCATCGGGCGGCCGAACGCGCCCGGGAGCGTCCGGCACCGCGCGGACTGCGCGTCCGCGGCGTCCCGGGCGTCACCGCGACATCCGGGGTCGACCTGCGCGAACGGCTGACCGGACTGCGTCCGACCGATGGTCCGCACTCGACGGTGGCGGAAGCCGCGCGGGACTGGCCGGTGTCGGCACGAGCCGAGGTCCTGGTCGTAGGCGGCGGCACGGCCGGAGCCGCGGCGGCCATCGCCGCGGCCGAAGACGGTCGCGACGTGCTGCTGCTCGAATTTCAAAACGAGCTGGGCGGCGTGGGCACGGTGGGACGGATCGGCAGCGCCTACCATGGGCTCGACATCGGGTTTGCGGCGCAGGTGCCATTTGCCGGACCGGGCTGCACCCTTTCCGACAAGGCCGAAATGCTTCGCCGTCGTCTGCGCCAGGCCGGTGGGCGCGTCGTCTTTTCCGCCCTGACGCATGGCGTCCTGATGCACGGGCGGGAGGTTCGCGGGGTGGTCCTCGCGACCCCCTGGGGGGGCGGCGTGGTGACAGCCACGACGGTGATCGATGCAACGGGCAACGTCGATGTCGCGGCGGCGACCGGCGCACCGACGATTTTCGGAGATGACGCGGACGACATCGCCCTGCAGGGCACGGGGTTGTCCCTGGCTCCCCTGGAGGTCGGGAAGGGCAACAACAGCGACTACCTGCTGGTGGACGAATGCGACGTGGTGGACGTCTCCAGCGCCGTGCTGGGCGCCACGCTGGCGGCGGGCGAAGCCAAGGCTTTCGACATCGTCGGGTTCGTGCAGTCGCGCGAACGCCGGAGACTGGGAGGCACCGGCCCGCTGACCTACCTGGACCAGTTGCTCGAACGACGCTATCCCGACACGATCGCCATTTCGCGCAGCGATTACGACTCGCACGGATACCCCAGCCATCCCTTCTTCGCGCTGCTGCCGCATACCTCCGAAACCATTACAGCCAACCACCCTGCCCCCTCCGCGGAAATCGCCTTCACTCCATATCGCTGCCTCTTGCCGGATGGCATCGAGGGCCTGCTGGTGGCGGGAATCGGCATCCGGATGCAACGCGACGCCTATGCCATGGTCCGCATGCAGCGCGACCTGCTGAACCAGGGATATGCCGTGGGATTGGCCGCCTCGATGGCGGTGGCGGCGCATTGCCCGCCCCGGCGGATCGATGTGCCCCGGCTGCAACAACGACTGCAGTCTCTGGACATTCTGCCGGAACCCGAACGGTACTTGCCGCGGTTCGCTCCAAACCGGTCCCAGGCCCCGGACACGTACATCGACACCTATCTCGACCCCGACCGAAGTTACCGGGATCGCTGCCTGGCGCTGGCCTGGCTGTACAGGGAGGGCCGCGAGGCTCGCGAACCGCTGGCCCGCCGGTACCAACGCACCGACAGACCGGAAGAAGCCCTGGCCCTGGCCAAGTTCCTGGGGCTGCTGGGCGATCCGGTCGGCGTGCCCCGGCTGATCGAGGCGTTGGAACCGGCCGAGTTCGACCCGCGCATTCTGCAGGGCGCCATGGCCGAATACGCTCACCTGCCGACGCCCGTCGATGCCCTGATCCTGGCACTGGGTCATGCTGGCGATCGCTGCGCCCTGCCGGTCCTTCTGCGCAAGCTGACCCAATTGACGCCGGAAACGCCCCTGTCGCATCATCGCGCCGTCGCCCAAGCGCTGGAATGTCTGCGCGACCCTTCCGCGGCGAGCCCCCTGGCGGACAAGCTGCGCGAGCCCGGCATGTCGGGACATGCCATGCACCGTATCGAACCCCTTTACAACCATCCGATGTCGCGGAGACGTCGCGAAGGAGCCCTGCGAGAAATCGTTCTGGCCCGCGCCTTGTGGCGCTGCGGCGATTGCGAGGGACTGGCGGCCGACATCCTGGAACGCTACCGTCGCGACCTGCGCGGGCTTTTTGCCCGCCATGCCGCCGCGCTGCTGAGTGAGTAAGCGTTCCGACACGGAACGCTGAATTCAGGAGTCAAGAAGTCCGAAGCCTGAGCGGGGCGTCCAAATTCGCGCGGGAGACCCGCGCGTGGCGCTGAAGGTCCTCACCGCCTTTCCGACGCCACGCGCCGGAACAAGAAAACCCGCGCACGAAATGGCGGAGAGGAAATTCGCCGCCGCCTTCACTCTACGAGCCGCGGCTTCGCGACATACGACAATCGACAAAATATTGGGGCGGGAGTTCATCTTCTGTTTCATTTTCCGGTTCTCGATCCGTCGAAATTCCGATGGCCCCTTATTCTCGCCTTCCGGCGGCGGAGGGATTGTCCCGGCCCGAAGCGCAGAGCCCGGCGGCGACCAACTGGACGGCATTGCGCTTGACCAGTTGGGTTACGAACGCCAACAGGGCCTTCTCCATGTCGTCGGTCTTGTGTCCCGACTCGCCGGCCAGTTGCGCGGCGATTTGCTTCAGGGGGCTCCGGCCATCCATCAGCTCGACGGTGCGGCGGCCCATGGCGTCCAGGGCCAGCCGATGTCGTTGCGTTGGCCGCATCCAGGGAAACCACGCCCGCCGTTTGCCGGGAGGCGTGGGATTCGCCCAGGACAGATGGAACCCATGCCGCTTGTTAAACATCATTTCGACCGCGGGATGCAACGTCGGAACGCCGGCGAGGAGTTCCTCGCGGCTGACTTGACGCGCGCCCTCCGGGGGAGAGGCGGGTTCGGGGGGATTTTTACGCCGGCGCTTCATGCCGGAGATCACTCCCGTCCCTGGGTATCTTGTTTCATGGCTTCCAGCGAAAATTCGGCCTGGGTGCTGATCTTGTCGAGGCTTCCGTCGAGCATCCAGCAGATGCGGTCCGAGCTGCGCAGCATCTTGGGGTCGTGGGTGGAGCAAACCACCGTCACACCCTCCTTGCTGTTGAGTTCCTTGAGCAACTCGATGATTTCGGAACCGGTTTTGGTGTCGAGATTGCCCGTCGGCTCGTCGGCCAGGACCACGCTGGGGGTGTTGGCCAGGGCGCGCGCGACGGCCACGCGCTGTTGTTGTCCGCCCGAAAGCTCGAAGGGTTTGTGATGCACGCGGTGTCCCAGCCCGACCCGTTCGAGGATGGCGACGCCGCGCCGGGCGGCTTCCTCCTTGGACGTGCCCTGAAAAACCATCGGCAGGGTGACGTTCTGCAGGGCGGTCATCACCTGGATGAGATTAAAGGTCTGGAAAATGTAGCCGATACGATTGCAGCGAAACCAGGCCTGCTGGCTTTCGCTCATGTCGAAGATCGATTGTCCCTCGAAAAGAACGCGCCCCTCGGTGGGTTTATCCAGGGCGCCGATCTGGTTGAAAAAGGTCGATTTTCCCGACCCGGAGGGTCCCATGATCGAGAGAAATTCGCCCCTTCCGATTTCCAGGTCGATGCCCTTGAGCGCCCACAGCACTTCCTCGCCGGTGATGTAGCGCTTCTTCACGTTTTCGGTGCGAATGATGATGTCGTTGGTCATGGCGGGCCTAAAATCAGTGTCCGAACTCCTCGGTGTGGAAATCGACCTCATGGGGCCGGGCGGACTTGACAATCGTGCCGTCCTCGATCCAGAGGATGCGGTCCGAAGCCTGCAACATCTTGAGATCGTGCGTGGCCGAGATGATGGTGACGCCCAGGTCGCGCTGCAAGCGCTTGAACAGGTCAATGATTTCCTGGCCCGTGGTCTGGTCCAGGTTGGCGGTCGGCTCGTCGGCCAGGATGATATCGGGCGAATTGGCCAGGGCGCGGGCCACGGCCACGCGCTGCTGCTGTCCGCCGGAGAGCTCGGCGGGCTTGTGCAGGATGCGGTGTCCCAGTCCGACCATCTTGAGGATGCGAATGCCCTTCTCGCGCGCCTCCTCGTTGCTCAGGCCCGCGAAGCTCATGGGCAGGGTGACATTCTCGAGACAGGTCATCACCTGGATCAGATTAAACGTCTGAAAAACGTAGCCGATTTTACGGCACCGCAGCCAGGCCAGTTCCTCGGCATCGAGCTGGGCGATATCGACCTGGTCGATATAGACCTTTCCCGAGGTGGGCTTAACGAGCGCGCCGATGGCGTTAAACAGCGTCGATTTACCGGAGCCCGAAGGACCCATGATCGCCAGGTACTCCCCGCGGTAGACATCCAGCGTGGCACCCCGGAGGGCATGCGTTTCCTGCGAGCCCATGCGATAGACCTTGTGAATATCGACACCACGGATCACCACCGGAGCCGGTTGCTCGGCGGGTTCCTCGAACAGGGACTTGAGATTTAATGATTCGCTCATAAGATTAATCCGGGGTGTCTGCTCACCCCCCCTGGCGGCTAGACGGTCGAACGCAGCGCCGTAGCGGGAACCATCGACGCCGCCACGCGCGCGGGGTAAATCGCGGCGACAATCGACAACACCACCCCCGCCGTCACCCCGA
>CAZIUM010000141.1:0-7369 GCA_964542285.1 uncultured Lentisphaerales bacterium | reverse complement strand
CGCCATGATGCCGTTTCTGTGGTCGCTGGTATCCGATCGATACGAGCGGGGGCAGGAAACAGAGAAGATGCTGCGGCAGGCCATGAACTTCAATTTTATCGTCGGCTTGCTGTTCGTGATGCTTTTTGCCGCCATGATGCCCTGGTTTTTCACCCTTCCAGGGCCCTGGCAGGAATACCAGGCCTACAGTGGCTTTGTCTGGCAGACGGCCTTCATCGGCACGCTGAAGGCCGCGCAGAACATCTACAAGGCCCATGAAATGGGATGCCGACGTTTTGTCTACATGCGCTACCTGGTGCCTCTTATGCTGGCGGAAAGCGCGCTTCTCTATGTGTTGCCCGCTTGGCAATTGACCCGGGCCTACCTGCCGCACAGCCTTTGGAGCTGGGTTGCGACGCACGCACAACCCAGCCTGCAACTGTTCGTCGGGATCATCATGGCCGCCAATCTGGTCATTACCGCCGCCATGCTGATCGAATGGCACCTGCGTAGAACCCACCGTACGGCGAAGGGCCCAGGAAATTGGAAGAATGGGGCACCGGAATGATGGAGAAACGAAGAGATGCCCCCCATGTCGCCCGTTATGCTTTCGGGAACAATCATTTTTGATTGCCATGCTTCCGCGTTCCATGTTCAATGTTCGATGTGGGAAGTTTGGTGATCCCGAAACACCGGCCCCCCTGAACCTTTATCATGAACATTCCCGTCGTTTTTGCCTGTGACAATAACTATGCCCTGCCGACGGCAGTGGCCATCGGTTCGCTTGTCTCCAGCAAAGCAAAGGAGACGACATACGAGATTCATGTTCTGTGCAACCAGGTTGAACCGGCCCACAAACGGAAACTTGCGTCCCTGTCGCGTCCCGGCGCTTCCGTCAGGCTCGTTGACGTCAACGACAGGTACCGTGGACAGATTGCCCAACGAACGCACGTCACCTCTACCGCGTTGTTGATCTTTGACCTGGGCATCCTGTTTCCCGAATACGAGCGCCTAGTGTATCTGGACGGCGACATCATCGTCAATGGAGATCTGACGCCCCTGTTTCAAACGTCCCTCAACGTGCATTGCGCCGCCGCCGTTAAACAAATGAACATCGCCGAACTCCCGCCCTTCAACCTTGACGGAAGTCGGCGTCAATTTTATACGGGCGTGATGCTGCTGGACACGGCATACATGCGGAATGAAAACCTCCGCGAACAGTTGTTCAACACCCTCAAGGAACTCGACCTGGGATGCCACGACCAGGAGGCGTTTAACCGCGTGTTGGGCGACAAGGTAACGCTGGTGGGGCCTCAATTTAACTACTGCAACGTCAACGACATGTTGTGCTCGATCCGCGAAGCCTGCCATCATTATGGCATTTCCGCCACCGAATGGCAGCAGGCGCGACGCAACCCGGTGGTGTTGCATTACGTCGACGGCAAGCCTTGGCTGGTTCGGGGCTGCCTGCGCGAACGGGAATGGTTGCGTCACTGGCAACGCTCTCCCTATGCCGATTGTCCACTGCAACGCAAGATCTCGTTGAAATTGATGACCATTCGAATACTCGATCGTATGCTGCCGTACGACCGGGGACGCTCTTTCTTTCGCCGGTTGTATGCCGCCCATGTCAAAAAAGATTGGTAATTCGTAGGATTTTGGAAAACAGTGCACTTGAAAAACATCTCTTGGTCCCGCATCTGGCCCCCGCTCTTTTGGAGCCTGGTCGTACTGGTTCTCTTTGTGCCGGTATTGCCTTACTATGCCGTGCTGCCATCCCCGGACAGCGCGCCGTTTTATTTTCAGAATGCACGGTTGCGTTTTCTGGACACCCTTCTCCAGGGAGGGGTATCCCTGGCGCCCCACGACCTCGTCCGGGTCTTGCTGCCGCCTTTGCTCTATCATGACCTGAGTTACCTGATCGATACCCTGCTCGTAGCCCTGGGGATGTTCTTTTTTCTGCGCGCCTTGTCCGTTCCCCACGTCTGCGCCTGGCTTTCGGGTGGCATTCTGGCCCTGGCCGGGTATTCGTTCACCCTGATTTACGCCGGACACCGCGGTTTTTTCAACATGAGCGTGTATGGCGTATTCATGCTGGGATTTATTGTCAGGGCCATGCAATGGGGCCACTGGCGTTATTTTTTTCTCGCGGGCGCCTGTGCGGCCTGGCTGATCCGCTTCGCTCCAGACCTGGCCATTGTGTATATGACTTTGGGTTTGGCCTATGGCCTGTGGCTGCTGTGCCGCAATGCCGCACGGCAACCACTGCGCAACCGCTTGCTGATGCTTGCGCGCGCCGCCCCCATCGCGATTCTCGGCTTTGGGTTGATTGCCGCACCCAGCCTGCGCAAATTGCTTGACGAACATCTGCGCAACCGACTACAGCAGATCGAACAGTCCTTCCCACGTCTCACGAACGCCCAGTCTGAGGTGTCAGCGGACAAACAATCGGAGCAACAAAAATGGATTTTCGCCACCAACTGGAGCCTCCCCCCCTCCGAACTCGTCGAACTGATCGCCCCCTGCCTGCTGGGGTACCAGAGCGGGGACAAGCGCGTTCCCTACTGGGGACAACTCGGACGCAGCCATGGATGGGCTCAACACCGCCAGGGATTCCCCAATTTCCGACAGCATGCGATCTATCTTGGCGCCCTGCCCCTCAGCCTGGCCGCCATCGCAATCGTCATGGCCTTTCTTGCCCGGCGTCGTTCTGAAACAAAGGGAGGCGGTGATCGCGCTTGCTCCGAAGGACCGGAATACCTGGCGGATGTGCCCTTCTGGATGACGGTGGGAATAATCGGTCTGCTGTTGTCCTTTGGTCGCTATGCGCCCTTTTACCGGCTGTTCTACAGTCTGCCCTACATGTCGTTGTTGCGAGCTCCCGTAAAATTCATACGCCTGGTGGAGCTTTCGGTGGCCATCCTGGCAGGTCTTGGATTGACGGCACTTGTCACGAAAGTGACGTTGCCGAAAAAAACAGCGCGCATCCGGCGCGGCGCCGCGATCGCGGGAGGGCTGCTGGCCTTGCTGGCGGCGCTGACAGCGCTGATCATTTCCTTGCGTTCGGACCTGCTGGTTCCGAGCTTGACGCACTTCAACGCCGCATCCTATGCGCCACGCTTCGCGGCGCACATGTCGCGAGCTTTTCTGCATGCCTTGATGGGCTTTGGACTGTTTGCGGGGTTGGCGTTTCTGCTGTACCGGGAAAAAATCGGATCGGGCACGGCTTGCGCAGTGATCACCGTGGCGATCGGGATCGACCTGGCATCCGTGAACCGGCACTTCATTACGGCAATGGACATCGCTCCATGGTATCGACCCAATCTTGTGATGGAAGAGGTGCTGAACAACATGCCGCATGGAGCCGCCTTGGCCAACCATGCCACGCCCCGTAACTCCAGGCATTGGTTTTCGGGGTCTCTTCTGTATGCAGGAATTCGACCCAGCACGCCGACGTCCGAGGACGAGCTACGCGACCTGTTACGGCATGCCAATGGCGACATCACACGTTTCTGGCAGGTTGCCGGCGCCGGCTACGCCCTGATTCCGGCAAGCTGGTCGCGTTCGATCGACCGCACGCTCTGCGACCGGGTGGCCTGGCTGGATATCGGCCAGGGAACCGTCGCAACCACCTCGGCGCGGGAAGAAGCTGTGGAATTCATGCGCCTGAATCCCCTTCCCCCATATGCTCAACTTCATGCCCAATGGCGCACACTGCCCGCGGACGAAGCCAAGGCGGCACTATTCCGTCACCCCCCACACTCCCGGGAAGCGATTGTCGTTTCCGACCGGGAACTTGCCTCCACGTCCGCGTCCAACAACGATTCGAAGGGTGAAGTGCGGGTGCGGTCATCGCGTTTCCGCAACGGCGCCCTGGCCACCCGGATTGAAGTCGATCTCCCCTCCTCCATGTTGCTGACGATTCGTGAAACGCCCAATTCAAACCTGGTTGCATTCGTCGATGGAAAACCCCATGAGACCGTTGAAGCCGAATACCGACACATCGGCCTGATTCTGGAAGCCGGCAAGCATGTCATCGTACTGCGCTCGCGGCGGTCGCATGGGTTCATGACGGGACTGAATCTCCTGACTTTACTGTTTTTCCTGGGATGCCTACCGACATGGAAGCGATCGGAACACCCCAATGGACCCCAGGACACGCGCACCACAGTGCAAAGTAGAACTGACAAGACAAAACATACTGCAACATGAACGCCACATTATCTTCCTTAGCGCCCGTGGCGCTCTTCGCTTTTAACCGCCCTGACCTCCTGGCCAAGACTCTATCCGATCTGAAAGCAAATCCCCTCAGCCCTTTTACAAAGCTGTTCGTTTTCAGCGATGGCCCGCGTTGCGACAGGACAGATGAAACCAATTGTGTACGCCAGGTTCGTGCCCTGGTTCGAAACATCAACGGGTTTCAAAGCGTTGTGCTGGTGGAACGTGCCACAAACCTGGGTTGCCGCGACAACGTCATTCAAGGCATTGGACAGGTGCTGCAAAATCACGATCGCGTCATCGCTATAGAAGATGATTTGCGGCTCTCATCTCATTTTTTGGATTATATGAACGCCGCTCTGGAACGCTATGCTCTTTCCGACAAAGTCTGGTGTGTTAACGGATGCTGTCTGAACAAGTCGTACCTGGCGTCCCCTTTGCAAAGAAATATGGATGCATATTTCCTACACCGCAACAATTCCTACGGTTGGGGCACTTGGCGAGATCCGTGGCAACGGATTAATTTCGATGCCGTCTCTCAGTACCGCAATGCCCACGCCCCTGACAATAAAAAGCGATTGATCGACCTGGCCGGCGCCGACCTTCCGGGAATGTTGCGTGATGCCGCAATTGGACGCATCAGTTCCTGGGCGGTTGCCATGACCGCCACGATCACCATGAACCATGGACTGTGCTTAACGCCTGTACGTTCTTATGTTTCCAGTCAACCGACATCAAATGGGACTCATGTACACGGTCAGGATCCTCGTGCCATCCACGAAGTTTCAATGGCCAAGTGGCCCATAAACTTTCCAAATGAAGAAACGGTCGATCGAACAATTTTACATGAATTTTTAAACAACTACCAACCACCCCAACAGAGTTTGTTTCAACGAATTATGGATGTTGGATCGATTTTAAAATGGCGTTTTACCAGCGTCCTCAATGACAGCCGCCGGTCACGTTCCGCCTGATGACGGCAATCAACCTCCTACAGTGCCATGGAACCTGGACATCACACACGGGATCATCGAGATTGCACCTTGCATATTGCATTATGTGCACCGGTGACCTTTGCGGAATTTTCCCGCCGCTTGAATTTTTCTCCAAACGCTTTGCGGGAAAGATGTGGGCTGACAACCGACCTGGCCAAAGGATATCTCGCTCGCGGACATCGAGTTTCGATTATCAGCTGGAGCCGGGGGGTTACCTCAACGCAAACCTGGAACGATGATGCGCTGCGCCTGACGGTCGTGCCGATGCGAAATACCTCCACAGGGCTTCCAGCGCTGGTCCGGGAAATGGCGACCCAAATTCGCCGGACGAACACGGATGTGGTCCATGCCCACTGGCTGTACGAGTTTGCCGATGCCGCGCTCACGTCCAAAATCCCGTGTCTCGTGACCACCCACGATTCACCCTGGCGTATCGCATCGTTGATGCGTCAACCCTACTGGTGGTATCGCGCCCTGTATGCTCAATTCAGGGTGCTTCCAAGAATTCGAAACCTGTCAGCCGTTTCGCCCTATATGCGCAATGAAATCCGTCGTCGCTGCGGTTATCGCCGTCCCATCGCCGTAATTCCCAACGCCGTCCCTTCGCACCAGGCCATCCCCATATTCCGACGTCATCGCTTGAATAACGTTGCGCCAACCCTCGCCACGATTTCGACTTGGGATCTACGCAAGAACATTCCCGCGGCCCTGCGCGCCTTTGCCCTGCTGCGACGGCATTTCCCCAAGACCAAATTCATATTGATAGGAAGAGGACTGGAAGAGCATGGCCCGGCGGCACAATACGCGGCTCGGAACCAATTGGAAGCCGGGGTTCACTTTCGAGGCGCCCTCCCCCGGCATGAAGTACTCCTCACCCTCAACCGGGAAACGGATATTCTGCTCCACACCTCACGCGAAGAATCCTTCGGCATGGTGCTGCTCGAAGCCATGTCACAAGGCGTTCCGGTGATTGCCGGACGCGACAGCGGCGCCGCTGCCTGGGTTCTGGACCAGGGCCGCGCCGGAAGACTCACGGACATCGAAGATCCGAAAGCCATTGCCTCCGCGGTCACCGAAGTCCTGGAAGATCCCGGCCTCTATGCGCGCCTGTCCCAGGAAGGGTTGCGCCGTGTTGAAACAACGTTTGCCTTTGATACCGTATTAGACCAGTATCTTGAAGCCCTTCGAGAAACGGCAACGATCTGACATGTCGGTTTCCATTATCACGGTCAACCTCAACAACCGCGCCGGCCTGAAACAAACCCTGGCCAGTGTGAAGGAACAGACCTGGCACGACCGCGAGCACCTCGTGATCGACGGCGGTTCCACGGACGGGAGCCGAGAATTGCTGGAACAATGGGACCGGGCATTGTCCTTTTGGCGAAGTGAACCCGATCAAGGCATCTTCCACGCCATGAACAAGGGCGTCACGGCGGCTCAAGGCGAGCGGGTGGTCTTTCTCAATTCCGGAGACACCTTTTTCGCCACGAACAGCCTGGAAACGCTATGCCAGGCGCATCCGGCCGCCGATATCGTATATGGGAATGCCCTGGCGGTATCCTCCCGTCGTGTCCGCCCCCTGACCTACCCCCAGACGTTAACCCACGAGTTCCTGCTGGTCACCTCGATTGCCCATGAGGCCACCTTAATTCAGCGCAAACTGCTGCAAAAATTCCCCTACGACGAGAGTCTGCGCATCGTTGCGGACTGGAAATTTTTTCTGCAAGCGTTCCGGGCAGGATTCTCGTTTCGCCATCTCGACACCTTTGTCACCCGCTTCGATGCCACGGGAATCAGCAACCGACCGGATTACCATGCCCTGCAACGATGGGAGCGCGACCAGGTTCTGCAATCCATTTTCTCGCCATCCGAATTACAAAAACTCGAAAGTCAGGTCGCCATCATGTTCCTGCCGCACCGGTTGCAACAGAATTTGCGTTATTTTCCAGGAATTTGCCATCGCCTGTACCATCTGGGACGTGGAATCCGACGCCTGCAAACCCGGATCCGCCTTCGTTCTTCGAATTAGATCGCGCCCAATACAGATTCGAGGAAAGACACTATACTTTAGATTGGAATCACTTGTAAAAAGGATTAGGAACATGAATGTGTTTTGGTTTTTTGGTGACTTGACAAAGTAAATGCGCCCCCTGGGGAGTGGGAGGGGCGCGGTAAGT
>CAZIUM010000140.1:0-7488 GCA_964542285.1 uncultured Lentisphaerales bacterium | reverse complement strand
AAAGGGTAGGGCGGCGAGGCCCTTCGCCGCCGCGCGCGGGTTCCCCGCGCGATCTCCACCCGCGCGACTCCCACGCGATCTCCACACGCGCAAAACTTGGACCTTGGGTGTTGGGCTGTTGGAACTTGGAACTTGCTGCGCCCCGAACGTCGAGCGTCGCGAACCTGCGTCCTGCGTCCTGCGTCCGGGGTCCCCACCTCCTGCCCCCTGCGGGAGATAATCCCGCGCTGGAGCCCGCTCCCATTCTGATTTCGGACTTCGGACTTCCGCGTTCGGCGTTTCGCGCCGCAACCCCCGACTCCTTTCCTGCTTGAAAAGTGCGCCCAAAACGCATACAACTACGCGTGACCGCAGGAGTCGGTCTTATGCAGGAGAACCCATGAAGCAGGAACCGCAACACAACACCAAGACAGGCAAGCAGCCCGAGGCATCGATTCCGGAGCGAATCCCCGAGGAAATACAGCCTTTGTATCAATGGTTCAAGCAGCACGGCGTCAATGTCTTGGTTCTGACCGGGGTCGTGGTGCTGGCGCTGGTCTCGGGCTTGATGTACCTGCGGCATCAGCGGACCCGGGGAATCGAGGCTTCCATGGCCCTGGCCGGCGCGGAGAGCATCGAGAGCCTTGAAAATCTTCTGGACGAGTACGGGCGCACCAAGGTGGGACCGCTGCTCCGGTTGCGTTTGGCGCGCATGCGTTATGACGCGGGCCAATACGACCAGGCCCTGGAACTCTACAATGAGTTTCTCAAGCGGCATGAGCGTCACGCCATGGCGGACATTGCGCGCCTGGGCCGGGCCGAGGCCCTGGAAGGGCGCCAGGAGTACCCGGAAGCGCTGGCGGCGTACCAGGAGTTTGTCGCTGCCCATCCAGAACATTACCTTCGCCCCCTGGCGCAAATGGGCGTCGCGCGCTGTCTGGCGGCGCAGGAACGCAAGGCGGAGGCCCTGGACCAGGTGGATCGTATTCTGATCGCGGAAGCCGATACGGTCTGGGAACCCATGGCCCGGAACCTGCGTGGGGTCATCGAACGCTTCGACGGGTTCAGGGGCGAGGGCATTTTCGATCGGCTCGATGCCGCTTCCAAGAGTCTGCAGTCGCAGTCCGCCCCGCCACCCGATCTCCAGGAGGACGCCACCCTGCAACTGCTTCGCCAGGGCATGGCGAGCGGCACCAACGACGACCAGGCCGCCGGGACCCCGCCGGCCGCCGAATGAACCCTTGATGCACCGGAGGCAATATGCGCAATCTTGACCCCTACATCATGTTTCGCCGGATGGCGGCGGAGCATCGTCCGCAGTTTGCCTTTGACGGAAGTTCCAGGGAGCAGTTTGCCGCCTGGAAGGCCGAGGCGCTGCCGGCCGTCATGGCCTGCCTTGGCGATTTTCCCCCGTCGGTGGATCCCAATCCCGAGCTCGTTGTGGAGTGGCACGAACGGGGCTTGCGCATGCAGCGCTGGCTGGTGGATGTGCATCCCCATCTTTCCGCGTCGCTACGGATCAACCTGCCGGACGATTTGAAGCCCGGCGAGCAGCGTCCCGCCATTTTGTGCTGGCATGGGCACGGTGCCTTCGGCAAGGAGCCGGTGATGGGGAATACCGGGTCGCGGGAAATGCGCGACTCCATCCAGCGGCTCAACTATGACTACGGTTTCCAGATGGCCAAGGCGGGGTTCATCACTTTCGCGATCGATTGGATCGGAGCGGGGGAGCGCCATCCGGAACACAAGCCCAACCAGGTCAACGTCGGACGGGGACGCGACTGGTGCAACCTGTTGTACCTGAACGCCACCATGTTTGGCCTGACTTCGCTCTCGATCAATATCGCCCACGGGCGCATGGCCACGGATTTCGTGTCGTCGCGGCCCGAGGTCGACGCAAGCCGCCTGGGCGTGATGGGATTGAGCGGCGGCGGCACCATGGCGACCTGGTCCTACCTCTGCGACGAACGTTTTCAGGCCGCGGAAATCATCTGCTACTGCGACCTATGGGAAGTCTTCGGAATGCGCGATCTGAATTATTGCGGTATGCAGGTGGCTCCGGGACTCTACAAGTTGGTGGACCTGCCCGACTTGCAAGGGCTGTTGGCACCCAGGCCGCTTTTGGTCGACATCGGGGTGTATGACAGTTGCTTTACCGTCGATTCCACCATGCAGGCTTTCCGGCGGCTCGAGAAAATTTACGAAACCGCGGGCGCCGGCGATATGCTGCAGCTCGACTTGCACCCCAGGGAACATGCCTGGGGTGCCAACCGGTCAACGGACTTTTTCCGCGAACACCTCGCCGCGCGGGCGGACAGATAGAAAGGACACATCATGAGCAAGGAATTTGCACGCGTTACGTTTCGGAGCATGGAGTTCAGACTGGTTCGCGCCGGGTTCGGAAGGCGGTTGCGGAGGCTGACGGGAATCCTGTCCCTGGCGTTGCTGCCGGCATGGATGTCGCACGGGGATGTGACCCTGGTGCGCGACGGCCAGGCCATCGCCGGCATTGTGCTGCCGGTTACCTATGCCGACGACCGGGAACGCGAGACCTTGGAACTGGCGGCACGCGAACTGGTCGAACATCTGCAGGCGATGTCCGGCGCCGAGCTGACCCTGGTACGGCAGGACGATGTCAAGACCCTGCCGAAACCGGCCATCGTGCTGGGAACCCCCGCGGAACAGCTTGGTGCGGTTCCCGGCGAGTTGACCGAATCGCTCGAGGGGTTCCGCCTGCTCGAACGAGACGGGCGTTGGCTGATTGGCGGCCAGAGCGCCCAGGCGGTGTTGTTCGGTGTCTACGAAACCCTCTACCGCTTGGGGTGCGACTGGATCATGCCCGGCGAAATCGGACGCGTGGTGCCGCGCAAGACGACCGTTACGCTGGCCGCGACCGACGAATCCCAGGCGCCCGACTTTTTGCAGCGCCGCCTGTGGTACCGCGGCTACCCGCAGCCGCGCAAACCCGAGGAACGCGCGCGCATGACCGCATGGCTGCGCCGCCAGAAGGGGGGCAACTGGCAGCATCCGGCCGCCCGTTCCGGGGGACACGCCTGGCCCGGTCTGATCAATCGGCACAAGGCGGAGTTCGAAGCCGATCCCACCATGCTGGCACTGGTGCGGGCTCCGGATGGCTCCATGGTGCGTCGCGGCCCGCAGGTCGAGGGCACTCATCCGGGCGTGGCCGAGCTCTATATCGAGGAAATTCGCGCCGCCTATCGCAAGAACATCGAGGCGGGCAAATGGACGGCCGAGACCCCCGCCGCCTTTCCGATCGGCCCGGCCGACGGCCTGGGCTATTCGATGTCGTCCGAGGCCATGTTGGCCGGCGCCGGGCGTATTGACCCGATCGTGGGCGAAACCGACCGCACCGACGAACTGGTTTTGCTGGGCAATCGCATCCTGGAAGCCGTCGTGGATGAATATCCTCATGCCTATGTGGGCTTTTACTCCTATTCCGTCCACGCGGACTTTCCGGCCCGGTACAAACCCCACCCCAACCTGGTGCAGGTCTTCGCGCCGATCAACTTTTCGCGTTTTCACAGCGTGCTCGACTCCAACAGCAAGACCCAGGCCTACTACCTGGACGTCGTGAAACAGTGGTCGCGCCTGAGTGAAGAGCAGGGCAATCTGCTTTTCTACCGCGGGTACAACTGGAACCTGGCCGATAACATGCTGCCCTTTACCAAGGTTCGCATCTGGGGCGAGGAACTCCCGTTCTACAAAAAGCACCATTTCATGGGACTGAATGTCGAAGCCACCAAGAGCTGGTCCATCCTAGCGCCCTCCGATTATGTCTTCATGCGGCTGGCCTGGGATACCACGCTGGAGTGGCCGGCACTGCTGGAGGAGTTCTGCCGCAAGGCCTATGGCGGCGGCGCCGGGGCGATGCTGCGCTATCACCGGCGGCTGATCGACACCCAGCACGCCGCGGGGCAGGAAGCCGGGTCCTATCATGCCTTCCACCTGATTTATGACGACGACTGGGTCCGGACCGCTCGCAAGGACATCGTGGAGGCCCTGGCGGCCGCTCAGGGCGAGGACGAGCGGGAACGTATCGGCTTTACCGGCCACAACGTCGAGGCGCTGGCGCTGTATCTGAACTACCACCGCGCCACGCGGGAATTCGATTTTGCCGCGGCTTTGCGTCTCTACGAGGACATGATGGCACACTGGCAAAAGGGCTACGATCAGAACAGCGACATGGTGGCCAACGAAACCCCGGCCTACCTCAAGCGCTTTATCGCCAGTTTTGTCGGCGAAGCGAGCAAGTATTCCGCCGATCCCTACAAGATCGTGTTCCGAATTCCAGACGAACTGCCCACGATGTTCGATCCGTTGGGAATCGGTCACCGTCTCAATTACCATCGCCCGGAAATCAACGACGAAGGCTTTGTACGTACCCGGACCTTTTCCACCACCTGGGATGCCCAGGGACTCACCGGCATTCGGGATGGAGCCGTATGGTACCGGGTGCGGTTTGACCTGCCCGAGGACGCGCGCAATCAGCCGCTCGGCCTGTTCGTGGGAGGTGTCGAAGACGAGGCGCGGGTCTGGTTGAATGGCAACCTGATCGGGTCGGGGCGCGGCTTCAGTCGTTCGTTCTGCTTCGATCTGACGGAGGATGCCGATCCGGAAGGTCAGAACCTGCTGGCGATCCAGGTCGTGCGCAACTCCAAGGCCAACGAAATCGGCCTGGGTGGCATTTTGCGTCCCTGTTTTGTGTTTAGCGGCCCGCGACTGGAAACCAAGGCTCCGCGCCAAGTGGAACTCAAGCGGGTCTTGCCGGGTGGCGAACTGGGTGATTAATAAGCGGTAACGATGCGTTTTGGTTTTCCCTGGGTTTTGATCTTGCTCTCCCTCCTGCCGCTGGCGGCACTTTTGGGGTGGTGGCTGTACCGGCTCGGGATGCGTCGCCTGGAAAACCTGGTGGCGCCCGAGTTGCAGGAGACGATACTGCCGCGCCGGACGGGACCGCGGCTTCCGGCGCAGGTCGTCCTGACGCTCGCCGGGTTGGCCCTGCTGCTTTTTGCCGCCGCGCGGCCGCAGTGGGGGCAGCGGGACGACACGATCGTCACCCGGGGACGGAATGTTATCGTGGCGCTGGATGTGTCGCGTTCCATGCTGGCCCGCGATGTGCATCCCAACCGTCTGGAACGCGCCAAGGTCGACATCATGGACCTGCTGGGCGAGTTGGAGGGCGACCGGGTCGGGTTGCTGGCGTTTCGCGGCAAGGCCAACATGATTTGCCCCTTGACCACCGATCGTGCCTTTTTGCGGCAGGCGCTCGACGGTATGTCCCCCGAATCGGCCCCGCGCGGATCGACGGACCTGGCTGATGCGATCCGTACATCCCTGACGGCCTTCGAGGACGCTGCCTACGAAAACAACGCCATCATGCTGATTACCGATGGCGAAGACCTCGAGGGACGTGCCGCTGTGGCGGCACAGGAAGCCGGCCGGCGCGGCGTTCCGATCTTCGCCGTCGGCATCGGCGACCCCGCCGGCGCCGGGATTCCCGATTCCGACGGCGACGGCATGCTGGAATATGAAGGTCAGCAGGTGGTTTCGCGCTTGATGGAGTCCACGCTGGAGGAAGTCGCGCGGGCTTCCGGAGGAGCCTACATTCCGCTGGCCACCTCGGGGACCGCCAGCACCACGCTGGGCGCCATCTACCGGCGCCATCTGCGCCGCGTGGCCGCGCGGGAACAGGAGGAACGCCTGCAGAGCGGCTACCGCGAACGCTTCGGACTTTTTCTGACGCCTGCCATTTTGTTGCTGGCCGCCGTCGGGATGCTGAGTTGCGGTCGCCTGGCACGACCTCGCCGGTCGAATCCTCCGGGGCCGCGGCCCGCGACGGCGCGGGTGCTGCTATTCCTGGGTTTTCTCTGCCTGTCTTTCCCTGTCCGGGCGCAGGAACCTTCCGCGGCGGTGTCGAATTCCGCGCCGGCTGTCGCCGCGGCCGCGGAGGAGCCCGTGTCCGACCTGCCGACCGGACGGGCCGGGGCCCGCGTGGCCCAGCGCCTGTATCGCCGGGGAAACCATCTCGAGGCCGCCGAGGCCTACCTGGCGGCGGCCAGCGGGAGCGAACCCGCGGCGGCGGCGCGCTATCGTTTCAATGCCGCCCTGGCGCTGCTGGAGGCCGGTGAGGTCCGGCAAGCTGCGGACATCCTGCGTCCCCTCAGCGCGCAGCCCGACCAGGAAGCGGCGGCGGAACTGTATGCCGCCGTGCAATTGCAATTGGCGCAGGACGATTTGTCCACCAACGAACTCGCGCGCGCTGAAGCCCTGGAACAGGCCGCCGCGCAATTCCAGCGCGTCCTGAGGCAGGCTCCGGCGGAGGAACGTCGCGGTCGCAACCTGGCGCGGGCCGTGAAACCGCTGGGCGCCGCCCGGGAAGCCGCCCATGTGGCCCGGGTGCTCGAGAAGCATGCCGATGCCCCGCCGGATCAACTCCTGGACCGCATGTTGCGCGAGCAGCGCGCCCTGATCGAACGGGCGCCATCGGCCTTCACCAATCCACCGGCCGCCCGAATCGCGGCGCTGGAAAGCCTGGGCGACCGGCAGGCGGACAATGCCGATTTGTGGATTCCCTTGAAACAGCAGTTGCTCGCTTCCGGTGTCGTCACCAACGAGCGTCAACGGGCCTTCCTGGCACAAAACATCGAGACCCTGCGCGATGCCATGAAGTCCGCCGCCCGCGGATTGCGCGACCTGGAGGAGCGTTCGCTGGATGATGTCTCCCGATCGGAGCAGGGCGTCTATGCGCTCTGGAAGGGCCTGGCGGCGCCTCCGGCCCTGCTCGACGAGGACCTTGCCGCGCAGACCAACGCCCTGGCCCGGCCGGAACGCCCGCGCTACCCGAACCGTCCCGATCAACTTGAAGCCACTGAACTGACCGGCTTGTTCCGCGAGCGCTTCCCGCCCTGGGCCGATCGGCTCCAGGCGCAGGCCCAGTCCGACACCAACGCTCCCACCTTGACGCCGGAGGCCCGTCAGGAGATCGAATTCCTGGCCGGGGAAACCCAGGAGTTGCAACGTCAGTCCCTGGACGAACCCAACCCGGACGACGCGCGTCGGATGCGCCGCCAGGCGCTCGACAACCTGCATCGAATCCGCGAATTGCTGCCCAAGTCGCCTCAATCTCCGCCGCCGCAATCCCCGCCCGAGCAGGAACAAGACCCCCAGCCGCAACCCCAGCCTCAGGAGTCGCCCTCGCCGCGGGAACAGAACCAGGAACAACCTTCGGAGAAACCGGAACCCTCGGATGAGCCCCCCCCGGAGATCAAGGATGTCCTGCAGCGCGCCTTGCAGCGCGAAAAGGAACACGAGGCTGAAAAACGCCGTCGCATGCGCGAGTTCCCCCTGCCTCCAAACGCCCGCGACTGGTAGCGTTCCCTGGGGCCGGGTTGTTTCCGGCGCGTGGCGCCGGAAAGGTAGGGCGGCGAGGCCTGGCAGGGTTGTGATAGGGTCGAGGGGTGAGGGGTGAGGGTCGAGGGGTGAGGGGTG
>CAZIUM010000139.1:0-7539 GCA_964542285.1 uncultured Lentisphaerales bacterium | reverse complement strand
ACCCCGGTTCGTAGACCACGCTGATGTTGGGATTGCGCCACACGTTGCAACTGGTTTCGTTGTAATGGCTGGGGTCGAAGTCGGGGCGCGCGGCCATGGCCAGAATTTCGCCGGTCTGAACCCGCTGGACAATGCACCAGGCGGCGGTGGCCTGGTGTCGTATCATGGCGTCTTCCAACTCGCGTTCCACGATGTACTGGATGTTCTGGTCCAGTGTCAGGTGCAGCGAGGCTCCGTCGATCGGTTTGACATGCGCCTGTCGCCGGGCGTGGATTTCGTGTCGCCGGGCGTCGACTTCGCCTTTGATGAAGCCGTCCGTGCCGCGCAGGTAACGGTTGTAGCGCTGTTCGAGACCGGCACTGCCCACGCCGCCATGGTTGACGAACCCCAGAACATGCGCCATGCGTTGCCCCAGCGGGTAGCGTCGCGTAATCGCATCCTCGATCCCCACGCCGCTGTAGACCGTCTTGTTGGTGACCAGTTCCAGGACCGTTTCGTCGAATGCCAGCCCCATGCGGATGTAACGCGAATCGGTGCGTTCCAACTGTCGCAAAACCTCTTCCGGTTTGGCGCCGACCTCCCGTGCCACCCTGGTTGCGATCTGGCGTTTGTCATGTTGGGGCAGCAGCGTCTCCGGATCCAGGAACACCATGCGGGTCGGCACGCTGAAGGCCAGGGGATTCTGCCTGCCGTTGCGGTCGAAAATCGTGCCGCGTTGCGCCACCAGCACCCGTTCCCAATCCCGCGAAATGCGCGAGTGGTTGCCGAGATGCAGGTCCAGCAGCCGCGCGCCCAGGACGATCTGCCACAGCCCCAGGGCCAGCGGCACCAGCCACAAGCGTAGAAAATGATCCGTTCCCCGCAATCCATGCCCTCCGGGTATCGCACCCACCGTCAGCGCCTGCTGGCATATTGGTCGAACGAGCGATAGTCGCCGTACGACGGCAACGTCGAGGTTCGCACCACCTGCCCGCCATGCGGCAACGTCATGTGAAGTCCATGGCGTTGCAGCGCCAGGTCAATCTGTTCCGGGCCCTTCATGGCGGTCCAGCGGTCACGCTCGCGACGGCATTCGCCTTCCAGCGATTCGTACTGCTCTTCCAATTTTCGAATCTGCTGGCCCAATGCACCACACATGTTGTCGAGCCACAAGTAGCCGATCAACAAACTAACGGCCAATCCCGCCAGTCCGATGAAGGGCGCCGGCAGGACGGCGGCGTGCATTCGCCGTTTGCGATTTTTCTTTGCCATGCTCGAATTCCTTTCAAAGTTCCTTCTGGTTCTCAAAATACTTGTCGGCCTGGCCGGGCGACTCTTCCTCCGTCAGGCGGCGCGCGGCTCTCAACCTGGCACTGCGCGCGCGCGGGTTGGCCTCCACTTCGGACCGGCCCGCCTTGAGCGCTCCGCGCGTCACCCAAGCCATGGCCGGCGGCTGACCTTCCCAGACCGCTCCGCCTTGCTGCAGCGAGCGCATGCGCCCCACATGCAGGCCGAGGCAACGCTTTACCCGCCGGTCGCTGAGGCTCTCGAACGCGATCGCCACCAGCCGGCCGCCGGGCTTCAGACAGGCGATGGCCGCTTCCAAAGCCGCATCGAGCGCCGCCAACTCGTCATTGACCGCCATGCGCAAGGCCTGAAAGGTGCGCGTGGCGGGATGGCGCCGCGAGCCATGACGCCCACCCACCGCCTGGGTCACGATCTCCGCCAGGGCGCCCGTGGTAACCACTGGGCCCCGCTGCCGCGCGCGTACGATCGCGGCGGCGATTCGTTGCGCCCGCGGCTCCTCGCCCAGGTTGCGTAGCAAGTCGGCCAGTTCGCCTTGCCCGCTGCCCGCCAGCAATTCGGCGGCCGTCAACCCCCTGGAAGGGTTCATGCGCATGTCCAGCGGACCGTCCTGCATGAAGCTGAATCCGCGCGCGGGGTCGTCCAACTGGTCGGACGAAACCCCCAGGTCCATCAGGATTCCGTCCGCGGCGTCGAATCCATGCTCCGCCGCCAATCGGGCCAGTTCGCCGTGGTTGCCATGCGCCAGGCGGTACCGGCCCGGCATCCGATCCAGCCGTTTCGCGGCCCGTTCCAGGGCCTGGGCATCGCGGTCCAGCCCCAGTAGACTCCCTTCGGCGCCGGCGCGCCGCAAAATCTCGGCGGCATGCCCGCCGCCACCCAACGTGGCGTCGATGTACCGTCCGCCCGGACGCACGTCTAGACATTCCATGACCTCGTCCGGCATCACCGACAGGTGCTTGCTCTGTCCCAAACTCTCCATGACTCTCCGTGTCGTCCGGCAGCCTAAAACTCGATTTCCCGCGCGGCTTCCACAAAGGTCCGCAGGGCATCTTCCTCCGCCGGCGCCTGGGACGTCGCCCAAAGCTGAATGCGGTTCAATGCCCCGATCATGACGACATCCTTTTCGATGCCGACATAATTCAGCAAACGGTCGCGAATGCGGATGCGTCCCTGCACATCCAGGTCGAGCGATTCCGAGATCGCTCCCACGCGCGTGACAAATTCCGCCACGCGCCGATCCGAAAGCGCAGCCTGCCGCAGACGCGCCAGACGACTCTCAAGCTCTTCCGGCGGCAGAATGTTCAAACACTTAAAATTGTTAAGGTCGGGCATCACGTAGACGTAGCGCGGATTTCCCATGCGGTTGCGCAACTGCGCCGGAATCGTCACCCGGCGCTTGGGGTCAAGACGATGCGGGAAACGCCCCAGCAGCATGCCGACGCGTTCTCCTTCCAGCTTGTCGTCCGTGGACACCATGATTTGACCTTTCGTGACATTATTCAACACTTTTCCCCACCACATGTCAACGGAAAAGGGGGCCGCGGCGCTTTTTTTTATTTTTGTTTTAACTTGTTGTCGTTCAGCGACTTAAGCGTTAATGAGCGACAGGTTCCTCCGAATCGCGGGTTTTCCGCGATATAGGGTCTGTCCCTATTCCCGATTGCGGGGGGTGTACCAAGGGAGTCGGGAGTCGGTGAGCGGTACTCGATGTTGGATGTTCAATGTCCCCAGGCATCCCGCGAATCCCGGGAGCGCGCGCGAAAAGCGGTTGACGTCGTTTGCGCTAAGAGCTTATTGTCCCCGCATACCGACAGCCATGAGTGCAAGGCGGACAAGCCGTCGCCGGGTGGCGGGATTTTATGGAGAAGTTCATATGCTGAAAACCGAAAAAGCCAAATCGGGAGGCACCGGGCCGTGCCGGGGCTGTATCATTGAAGTGGATATGGTTGCGCTGGGGGGTATTGGAAAGATTTATGAAATCTGCAAGCGTCATCTTGGAGAGATGAACGTGGCATATGACGTGGGGCTCTTCGGACGCTATCAACTCGGGGCGTACCTTGAGGCGGGACTCAATCGCCTGTTGCAATCCCTCGGGCGCGGCGGCGCTCCCGAACTGGCGCGGGGCGTGCGCGACGATTACTTGAAGGCACTGGCCGAACACGCTCTTGCCCCGAATGCGCCTGTTGTCGAGCTGGTCAATACCCTGTCCGCGAAGCAGGTCAAGGTGGGGTTGCTGACGCGCATGGAGGAAACCCAGGCGGGAGAGGTTCTGGCTCCGATGCTCGCGCAGGCCAACGTGTCCCTGCTGTGCGAAACGCAGCATGCCCTCGTCGGAGGGTTTCCCTGGGATGTCTGGCGCCGCAACGTGGCGAAAATGCACATGGAAGAAAAGTTGTGCGTTGCCCTGGTGGCCGGTGCGGCTTCCTGCAAAGCCGCCTTGGCGGCGGGATTGCCCACGGTGGTGGCGACCGACGATCTGACGATGCATCAGGATTTCTGTGGCGCGCGCCATGTGGCCGATCAGCTCGACGACGATGTGGCGCAAGCGGTTCTGTCGGCCCTGCGCCTCAAGTGAAACGAAGGCCGGAACTCATGGACAAGCCTGACCAGGGGTCGTCGGAAACATCTTCCCGCCGCGGCATGACGCTGCCGAACACCCAGCGTTTGATTGAAATCGTGGCTCGCTTGCGTGCTCCCGACGGGTGCCCATGGGACCGCGAACAAACGCTCGATTCGCTCAAGCCCTGCCTGGTCGAGGAGGCCTACGAACTGCTGGAGGTCATGGCGGGGCAGGATCTCGACGCGCATGCCGAGGAATTGGGGGATGTGCTGCTCCAGGTGGCGATGCAGGCGCGCCTGCGCGAGGAAACCGGGGCCTTCGATTTTGAGGAGGTCTCCGCGAGGGTATGCGAAAAACTGGTGCGGCGCCACCCCCATGTGTTTGGCGCCGTGCGCGCCGACTCCACGGAAGAAGTCCTGGGCAACTGGGAGCGCATCAAGCGCGACGAAGGCAAGGACGACAAGCCGCGCTCCGCGCTGGCGGGGGTGCCGCAAGCCCTGCCGGCGCTCTTGCGGGCGCAGCGGGTTCAGTCCAAGGCGGCGCGCGTGGGATTTGACTGGTCCGACTCGACCGGGCCGCGCGAAAAGGTTGCGGAGGAACTGGCGGAGTTGACCGAGGCGGAAGCGGCCGGCGACCGGCAAGCCATGCATGACGAGATGGGGGATGTGCTATTTTCCGTAGTTAACGTGTGCCGTTTTCTGAAGATTGATGCCGAATCCGCCTTGCGCGCCGCGGTGGAACGGTTCTCGGGGCGCTTCTGCTCCATGGAATCCGCGCTGTACGCGTCGGGCCGCGACCCCGGGAAATGTTCCCTGGACGAATGGGACCACCTCTGGCGCGAGGCCAAGGCAACTCCGCGGCGGGCTCCTGAATAACTGCCGGCCAAGACCCGGCCAAGAACGGCCAAGAACTGTTCTTGCGTCGTGGCGTCAACCTTGATATAACGCTGCATCTTTCACGCCAGGGTGGCGAAATGGCAGACGCAGTGGACTCAAAATCCACCGGTAGCGATACCGTGCGGGTTCGACTCCCGCCCCTGGCACCAGAATTGGGCAGCAAGCACCGATGTTCCGCGCGCCAAAAGAACAGATTTGGTTTTTCGATTGCGAATGGGTTCCGGATCCCCTGGCGGGGCGTTTGCTGTACGGTCTGTCGGCGGAGATGGACGATGCCGCCGTTTTGGAGGAAATGTGGCAGCGCAACGGCGCCACCCCCGAGGATCCGCGTCCTTTTTTGAAGACGGTTTTCTGTCGCGTGGTGTCGATTGCGGCCCTGCAGCGGGTGCGGCGCGGCAACGAAACCCGGCTCAACCTGTTGTGGCTGCCCCGCGAGGTCGACGATCCGCGGCAATCCGACGAAACCGCGGTGGTGGGCAAGTTCCTGCACGCGCTGGGGCGTTACCGCCCCCAGTTGGTGGGCTTCAACTCGCGCAATTCCGACTTGAAAATTCTGCTGCAGCGCGCCGTGATCAAAGGCGTTGCCGCACCGGAATTCTGCCAACGCCCTGAAAAGCCCTGGGAAGGGGTGGATTATTTCGCGCGCGACAACGAATACCACGTCGACTTGATGGATATTCTGAGCAGTTGGGGCAGCCGGGGAAGCGTGGCGCTGCATGAGATTGCCACCTTGTCGGGCATTCCCGGCAAGTTCGATGCCGCCGGCGAACAGGTGGCCGGCATGTGGATGGAAGGGAAATGGCAGGACATCGTGCGCTACAATTGCTTCGATGCCCTCACCACGTACCTGGTGTGGTTGCGCATGGCACATCTCGGAGGGCATTTGAACGCCACGGACTACGAAGAGGAGCAATTGCTGCTCAACGATCGACTACTGGAACTGGCGGAAGACCCCGCCCATGAGTTCTTGAACCGGTACATTGAAGAATGGGAGAGGCTGCGCGCAGCCACGGGACAATGACCTTCGAACCGCGTCCGGACTGGGATACTTATTTCATGGATATTGCGCAGGTGGTGTCGCGTCGCGGCAATTGCCTGCGCCGCAAGGTCGCGGCCGTCATTGTCTCGGAACACCGCATCATCTCCACCGGCTACAACGGTACGCCCCGGGGCGTTCGCAACTGCTGCGAGGGAGGGTGTCCCCGTTGTGCCGGCGATGCCCCTTCCGGCGCTTCGTTGGATGAATGCATTTGTTCTCATGCCGAGGAAAATGCCATCACCCAGGCTGCCTACCACGGCATTCGCTTGAAAGGGTCCACGATTTATGTAACGATCTGCCCCTGCCTGACCTGCGCCAAGATGATTATCAACGCCGGCATCAAGGAGGTTGTCTATGGCGGCGACTATGCCTTTACGCGCCAGACGCGGGCACTTCTCATGGAAGCCGGCGTCAAGGTGCGGCGTCACCCGGCGCCCGAGCCCTGCGACGATTCGGAGACCCCGTGATCCATGAAGCGCAACCCTTCCAGCCGCGGGGCATCCCTGCCGTCTCCCGTCGTTCATGCGGTTGAGGTCCGTAAGAAAATTTACCTGAGCGGTCCGATCATGGATGAACATCCCGAGGCCGCCATGACGTGGCGCGAGCGGGCCAAGCAAGGGTTGGGCGACCATTTCGAGTTGCTGGACCCCATGCGTCGCAATTTCAAGGACCGCGAGGTGGACAGTGCCAATGAAATTGTGGAGTTCGACCTGCAGGATGTGCGCGATGCCGACATCCTGCTGGTGAATTACAACAAGCCTTCCATCGGCACCGCCATGGAAGTTTTTTACGCCGCCCACGATTTGGGCAGATTCATCGTGGCCTTTGCACCGTTTTCTTTCAGCGATTGCTCTCCCTGGATGGTACGGTATTGCACCAAGATCCTGCCGTCGCTGGACGAGGCGATCTCCTACATCCGTAACCATTTCCGCTAGCGATTTCGTTCTCCGCCGTACGCTGCCACGCGCGATGGATCCGGACGTCCTCCCGCGGCTACGGCGCGGTGGTCTTCTTCACCTTCATGCAGCGGATGAGGTCGAACTTCTCCGCGGCTTCTTTCTTGAAGGCCCCGCCGTCGTAGTCGCCCCAACATTAAGTCCGGCTTCTCCGACCCGGCGATTTTGACTTTTGCCGTCGGACGGCTTATACTTTTGCATCAATTACCCGCTTGTCCATGGTTGCGTCAATTATCGTAGAATAGGAGTTAGAACCGCATGAAATCCCGTACCATTCGCGAAGATGTCCGGATGATTCCCAGCGTGCATTGGGAACGCCGCCTGTTCGATGCGTTGATCCCCCTGCCGGACGGCACCAGCTACAATGCCTACCTGGTGGAAGGCTCGGAGGGTGTCGCCTTGATCGACACCACGGACCCTGCCCTGCGCGAGGACCTGCTGCACGAATTGCGCGACGTGCCGCGCGTGGATTACATCGTTTCGCAGCATTCCGAGCAGGATCATTCCGGGCTGTTGCCCGAGATCCTGAAACGCTATCCCGGCGCCCGGCTGGTCTGTAGCGACAAGGCCCGCGATTTGCTGCATACGCATCTTGGCATTCCGGAGGATCGCCTGCAGGTCGTGGCCGACGGGGAGTCCATTTCGCTTGGCAATCGCACCTTGCAGTTTGTTTATACCCCCTGGGTGCATTGGCCGGAAACCATGAGCACCTACGTGCCGGAGATCAAATGCCTGTTTTCCTGCGACTTCTTCGGGTCGCACCTGGCCACCACCGATCCGTTCGTGACGGACCAGGCCCTG
>CAZIUM010000138.1:0-7545 GCA_964542285.1 uncultured Lentisphaerales bacterium | reverse complement strand
TCCAGATTCTGCCCGACATGGAGCCGCAGTATTTTCCCGAGGGCGAGGCGTACCAGGCGGGCTGGGCCAACTGGGCCGCAATCACCCGCGGCGACGACAACCGTTTCGTCATGGGGGCGGGCGACCACCGCGGCAAGGGCGCGCAGATCAATCTCTACTTGTACAAGCCGGGCGAGGGGCGTCCGGGGCGGTTGGAACGGATCGTCAACCTGACCCAA
Source organism: uncultured Lentisphaerales bacterium (assembly GCA_964542285.1). Lineage (GTDB taxonomy): Bacteria > Verrucomicrobiota > Kiritimatiellia > RFP12 > JAAYLN01 > CAZIUM01. The sequence continues at coordinate 7,327 of CAZIUM010000138.1, read as the reverse complement.
ACCCTGGGATGGACTCCCGAGATGTATACCGACGGCAAGCTGCACGGCCACATGGATATTATGCCCGACGGCACGGTCTGGGGCGCCACCCACCACGGTCCGTATCCCACCGAAGAGTGGTACGCCGCCGGCTACCGCGGCTCCTGGCTTTTCCGTTTCAACCTCAACACCGGCGAAGCGTCGAACGAGGGCGTACCCCTGATCGGCCAGAGTCTCCCCAACCACCGGCTGGATACACGACGCGGCATCTTCTTCGCCAGCGGCGCGCTCTCCACCGCCCTGCTCTGCTACGACATCCGCGCGCGCCGCGTACGCTACGCCGGCTCGCCGCCCAACGGCTGGCAGTGGGGTGTGCGTTCCACGTTCCTCGATCCCGGCACCGGACACTTCTGGAGCGCCGAGATCAGCGAACGACCCTATCGCTTCATCAGCTACGATCCCGAGCTCAACCGCTTCAAGCGCCACGACGTGGAACTCCCCGTCTATCCCGGCCAGGAAAAGCAGCAGGCGCATGGGGCCTGGGCGGCGGGGCCCGACCGCGAGGGGCGCTACTATACCGATTATGGAGGAGTCTTTGTCCGTTTCCGTCCCGACTGGGAAAAGGGCCCCCAGCTCGAGGTGCTCGGCGTGACGGGCCGTCCGGAAGCCTTCCCCGTCCTGCAGATGGCCATGTCGCCGGACCAGCGGTTCGTCTACTGGGTGCCGCGCGAGAAGAACACCATGATCGTCCACCAGTACGAGATCGCCACCGGTAAGCGGAAAATCCTCGGATTCTTCGAGGCCGCCGTGAAAGAGCGCTATGGTCTTTTCTTCGGCAACGGGGTCTGGGGGCTGAACATCTCCAAAGACGGCGACTTCCTGGTCATTCTCGATAACGGCGGATTCGGCAAGCGCTTCTGGGGCCACCCGGTCCTGTTCGTTCTCTCCATCCCCCGGAGCGAACGGTGATTTTTTGGAGAGAAAACGACTCCGGTATTCAGAAAATTCGTTGCGTTTTCGATCTTGCGGGAGATTCGCGCGAAGCGCCCGGCGTTCGCCCTGATCCGCGAAAGCGGTTAAGGCGATCCCAATTCCCGATTTGAACCCGGCGTCCCTGTGCGGAACCGGTATCCGCGCTCCAGGCCCTCACGAACCGGGGCAGGCGTAGTGCCAGAGGATCATTCCGCCGGCAGGAGTTGAATGCGCACCTTGAGGGCGCCCTGGTTGTCGCGGCGCGCCGGCCCCGGGGTTTCGTTAATATCGAAATACACGATGCCGCCGATCGGGGCAACCCCCTGGCAACGGCGGCCGATGGCGACGATCCGTCCCTCCCGGCCAATGCGCATCAGGAGTTTGCCGTAGGGTGCCTCGGCAAGTTGACGCGTTCCCTGGCCCGGCGCGCCAAGTCTTGGTCGCACGGAGTCCGGATAGCCTTCGGCACCCGTCGGATCGAGCCCCTGTCCGCAGCTCCAGGTTCCGACGGCCTGGATCAGAAGGGGCTGCCCTGGAGATACCAGGACCCCCGACGACTGCCACCCGAGGCGCGCGCTGACGGTGACGTCTTTGATCGTTTCCGCCTGTTTGCGGACAAACTTCCAGTTTAAACGCATGTCCCGGCGAATCGACACATCCGGAAATTGCGCGTCCTCGTACCCGGCAAGGCGCAGGACAAAGGAGTGGGTGCCCTCCGGAATGCTCATCCGGCAGGGCGCAACCAGGGGTCGTCCGTCTCCCAGATAGGGTTCGTCATCGACCCGGATTTCGGCGCCCGGCGGTTCGGTGACCACCTCTACGGTGTAATGCGGCAGGTCGGAGGAAGAGGTGGATTCGGCGACGGACGGCGTGACGGGCGCCCCCCGTGGCGCGGCTTGCAACACCAAACCGTAACGGGTCGGGCGGGGACGTATCGGGCGCACCCGCAACGTCAGCGTCCAACGGTTGCGGGCCTCGGGCCAATCGGCAACCTCCATGGCCGGCAGCGTTTCCAGGGGAAGCACGCGAAACACATACTCCCGGTCGGGGTCCAAAGGCTCGACGGGACGCAGAATCCAGTCAACCGGACGCTGGTCCATGGGGCGGACGTCCCGCCGGACAATTTCTTCCGTCTGGCCGTGCACCGGAATCTCGAGGATGTGGACCGCATCGGCCTTGGCCTCGCATTGCGCGAAGGTGCGCCATTCGCTTCCCTCCGGCAACGTTCCGGAGGCGGCGATCGCCGTTTCGGCGGTCTTCCCCGGTCCGGGAAGAGCGGCTTGTTTCTCCCCGGAGGGTCGATCTTCGGTTTCCGCCGGCAAAGACAACCGGATGAAGACCAGCCATGTCAATCCTATCCATCGTCGGACGCTCATGTCGTGGTTCCTCCCGGGGGTTCGCGCGAAGTCATCCCCCCGTCTGCTCATGCCGGGCGCGATCCACCAACAGGGTACGAGCCTTTTCGGGTCCGGCCTCGCGCAGTTTTACGGCCTCGACCGGGGTCAGGGGCGGCTGCGCTCCCACCGTCGCGTAAAAGGCGTTGCGTTTCGCCACGTCCGGAAACTCCGCGGCGGCATCCTCCCCGTTGTAGGGCAGTTCGGCAAAGCCGGCCAGCAGCGTATGTCCGACCATGATCTGGGCTCCTTGCAGAAACGCCTTCCGGTAAGCGCTCAGCCCCGCGCCGTCGAGGTCATCCACGGAAGGGAGTCCGGCGCGGTTCATTTCCGTACCGATGTTGATCGGCAGATGCCGCCGCTGGGCCTGCCTGACGATTTCTTCGAGCTTGGCGGATTTTCGCTGCGTGTCTTCCGGGGTGGCGCCTTTCCAGTTGCGATCCGGAATGATGTTGAGCGCCGCGCATCCCTTGTCCATGAAAAGGTCCAGCAACCCCTCGCAATCGTCCTCCCCCGGGCTGGTGCCGTCCAACCAGGTAATCAGCGGGATGGCGCCGCATCCCCGCACCCAGGCGATGAATTCGTCCACGGGCGGAAAGGTGGTCTCGTCCGGCTGGCGATACCCAAGTCCGCCGCGCTTGGCGAGGGCGCCGCGGACGCGTTCTTCCAGAAGGGTACGCCCCGCCGCCAGGGTTGCCGCCTCCCGGGGTTCCGACAGCTTCAGCAACCGGACCCAGAAGGCATTGCGGCGCGTCTCGTCCGGCAGAATCGCCTGCACCTTGTCGACGTAGGCCGACACAATGTGCCGTTCCGTCGCCACCCCCGCGGGCGTCAGCGGCAGCACGTCGCGGGCGTAATCGAAGGGGATTTCGGGCAAGGCGGCGCGAATGCGCCGCACCAGCGCCTCGTTGCGCCGGCCCGCCGCGCGTCGCAGCCGATCAAGGGTGGCGCCACTCTCGCTGTCGGGGGCCGGCAGGCGGGTGAACCCGCCCCCCATGATGTAGGTCACGCCCGGTTCACCCGGCGAATTGATGTCGCGGTCGCGCCATTCCGGCACGAAGGCGCGCGTTTCGAGATGCACCGCGGCGCGCAGCCCCACCCTGCGCGCGGCCGACAGGAATTCCTCCAGCCCATCGAGCACGTCGAAATCGCATAACGCGGCGGCGTACCAGCCGGCCTTGCGCGCCTCCCAGGCGATCCGGCTCGGCGACCATCCTTCGGCATGGTAGGAAAAGAAGGAATGGCAATGCATGTTGACATTGCCGCCGGACGCGGGCAGGCTGCCGCCATGCTGGACCATGAGATATTCCAGGGCGGACTGACGCACGTTCGGATCGAAGTCGTTCAATCGTTCAAGATAGGGTTGCATGGTGGGTGCGACTTGCCTTCCTGTGGTCGAGACGCCGGCCGAACCGACCGCATCGATAGACCCTTTGCAAAAAAAATCAAAGTCCCTTGGACGTTAAAAACTCGTAACTGGACCGCAGACAGTCGAAGGGATCGCGCCGGCAGACATCCTGTTCGATCGCATACCACTGCACGCCGGCCTGTTCGCAGGCGGGGATGAGGTGGTCCCAGTCGAGGTTGCCCTCGCCGATGGCGGCCATCACGGGACCGTCTGGATCGACCACTTCCTTGTCCTTAAAGTGGATCACCGGCACCCGGCCCCGCGCGCGCTCGATGATGCGCTGGGGGTTCGCGCCGGCATGCGCCACCCAATAGACATCCACCTCGAGGTTAAGCAGCTCGTCGCCCTCCTCGATCAGGATATCGTAGAGGGTTTCACGTCCCTGTCCGGCGCGTTCGAACTCGTGGGCGTGGTTGTGGTAGCCGAAGACGATACCGGCCTCCTTGAACTGGCGCAGAATGGGGCGCGACTCCTCGATAAACTTGCGATATCCCGCCGCCTTGGCCTGGCGGTATTCGGGCGCCATGCCGCCAATGGCGGCATAATCGCATCCCAGGGTCCGGTGAAACTCGATCTCGGCTTCCGGGGCTTCCGCCAGTTGGGCCCAGCCGCGATGGGTGGCAATGCATTTCAGTCCATGGTCATCGAGCATGCGACGGGCCTTCACGGCATCGACGGCGGGAGCCTCGCCGTTCATGCAGCCGACGGCGGAAATCTGCACCGCGCGGTACCCGATCTTGCTGATTTTCTCGAGGGTTGCCGCGAAATCGGATTCCGTTTTCGTGAACTCCCGGACGGTGTACAATTGAACAGCCAGTTTGGATGACATTTCTCGATCCCTCTATGTCGGCCTTGCGCGATTCGATAAAAAAGGTTCGCAAGGCAACGTGGTTAACAATGCGGGCTTCCGCGGCCACGCCCGCGCTTTCTTTCGGAGCGTCAACGGACCGAAGACACTCCCAACCGTTCGCGGGGTCACCGAATAGTCATCATTGAACATCGAAACCGGGTTTTTTGCAATCCAAAACCCCTGACGGATACGCTTCACCATCGTAAAAGGACCCCCGGGATTCAGAAGCCGGAATTCCGCGCATCCAAGCCGGCTGTCTTCTGTACTGCGTCGATGATGGCGTAGGCCGAAGACAATGCGGCTTTTCTCCGTATGCGTATGAACGTGCGAAAAGAAGAACGAGCCCCTCCCCGTTTCTTTCACAGCGGATGTTGCCGGGCTAGCATTGGCAAGGGCATGGCCCGGCGTTCAAGATGCGAGGCATAAACACCGTGGATCATTTCGAGCGACCAGCGGGCATCGCGTCCGCTCGCCAACGGTTCCCGGTTTTCCACAATGGCCGCAAGTAGATCCAGTGCGGCCAGGCGGTTGCCGCGGGCGAAGTAGCCCGCTATGCCGCGGGTTGCCGCCAGGGGTTTGGCGCCCGGTGGGTCCGGCGGCAATTGTATGGGCAGAGGTTCAAACCCTCCTTTTTCCTCCCCGGAGCGGCAACGTCGACGGATGCGCAGTTGACGGTGGTTGTCGTAGCGAACGGCCAGGGTCGCCTCGCTGCCGACGACGGTAATTTCCATTCTGGTTTCGCTTCCATCGCACAAGCCCCGTCGGCTCTCGAATTGACCGCGCACGCCATGACCGAACCCATACAGAGCCACGATCCCGTCGCCGGCCACCCGTCCCACCGGTTCGGTGGGTTCCCGTGCGTCTTCCCGCACCATGTCGCGATCCCCTGTAGTGACATGGCCGAAGACCCAGCGCGGATCGCCGAAAAAGAACCGTGCCAGGTCCAGCAGATGGGAACCAAGGACCAGCATGTCCTCACCGCCGCCGCGCTCGTCCTCCTTGCCACGGCAGAACACCGTCAATGGTTTTCCGATGCCACCCGCTTGAATCAGTTCGCGTGCGGTCTGGAACACCGGGGCATGGCGCCCCAGATGGGCCACGGCCAAGCGCACGCCCGCGCGCTCGGCAGCGGCCACCATGCGATCGGCATCCTCGAGCGTAGCCGCGAGCGGTTTCTCGCAGTAGATATGGCAACCGGCACGGGCGGCGGCGAGGATCACATCAAGGTGCTGGGTTGGCAAACGAGAGCCAATGCATAAAATGTCAGGTTGCTCTCGCTCGATCATTCTCCGCCACTCCCCGTATTGCACGGGCGCGCCGGTCTCCGTTTGCAGGGCATTGCGGCTACCTTCGTCGGGATCGGCCACCGCGACAATCTCGACACCCGGCAAACCGGCAAACGCCAGGTGTATGCCGTGTCCGCCCCGTCCCAGGTCACGATAATAATCCACCACGCCAACGCGCCATTTGGTCTTCATGAACTCTCCCCCGCCGACCTCCGCCGGGGCAGCCTGTGTAGCGTTTGGGTTTTTGGCCCCAGGCTGCGCCCTCCATCGATAATGTAATTCTGTCCGGTGATGAAACTGGCTTCGTCCGAGGCAAGAAAGAGTACCAGGTTGGCGACATCCTCCGGTTTGCCGCTTCGTCCCAGATAGGTCCCGTCGGCCATGTGGGTCGGATGCGAAGTGATGGCGCCGGGCGACACGCAGTTCACATTGATATTATGCCGGCCGACCTCCATCGCCAAGGCCGCGGTCAAAGCGATAATCCCGCCTTTAGCGGCCGAATAGTCCACCCGTTCGATCATACCCACGGTTCCGGCAATCGAGCCCAGGTTAATAATTTTACCCCCGCCCCGCTCAAGCATGGAAGCAAGCACGGCCCGTATGCAGACCATGGTCCCCTTGAGATTGAGATTTACCACCCAGTCGCAAACCTCTTCATCGGAATTCTCAAACAGGTTGAGTTGCTTGAGCAATCCGGCACTGCCACCGGCGTTGTTCACCAGGATATCGACCCCGCCGAACCGGGCTACGGTCGCCGCGACCAAATCCCGGACCTTATCGCTTCGGCTGACATCCGCTACCCATGGCAGAGCTTGTCCGCCGGCCGCGCGAATTTCCTCGGACACCTTTTCCACGCGTTCCCCTGCAATATCGTCAACCACGACCGCCGCACCCTCCCGTGCCAGCCGTCGCGCAATGGCCTGGCCAATGGCGCCGCCTGCACCGGTCACGATGGCTACCTTTCCGTACAACTTCATGACATTTGCTCCGCACGGATTAACTTCCCGCGCATGACAGCGCGAGCATCCCATAGGGGCTAGAAATGGCTCCCCTCTTTTTTTTTTCTGTTGTTTACTGGGATTATTTGCGATTCCAAAGGCGGTTCCAGGAGTGTGCTATCCGACGAGATCGGGGCACCCCTTCCTAATTTATTCGCCCAAAACGAACCGGTTGAATTTTTCCGGTGCCCAGCCGCCGGCCAGCCCTTCCGAGTATTGCATCCAATAGTCGTAGCCGTCCAGGTCGTCATTGTCGAAGACCACGACATTGAACCCCAGGAGGGCGCCCGACTCGGAGGCCACGCCAAGACTTTCCAGCGGCAGCCAGGCCCGGTAGCGCGTGATGTTGCGGTCGTCGAAACGCCGGATGTCGATGCGACTCTTGCGCCCCAGTTCGAGGTCCTTCCCGATCCATTGATAGGACTGTATTCCTTTTTCGG
>CAZIUM010000137.1:0-7552 GCA_964542285.1 uncultured Lentisphaerales bacterium | reverse complement strand
ACTTTCGATGACAGACTTGTGCTGGGTTCACTACCGTCGCGACAATCGTTCTCTATCTTCCCGGAGGCGGGGTACTACATTGCGCGGCATGGGCAGTGGTTTGACAATGATTTTAGCGATGACATGTACTTTTTATACAGAATTAACAACGGTCGAATCTGGCATGCTCATTTTGACGCCTTGTCATTTGTTTTCTATCGCTATGACAGACTCTGGTTTGTTGACCCTGGTAAATATAGTTATGACACCAAAGATCCCATGAGAACTTATGTACGAAGTGCTATGGCGCACAACACCATTAGTTCAGACTCTATTCGAGATGAACACAACGAAATTAAGGTTAGACTCATTCAGTCTGGCCCAGAAGTCCACGAGTTGGAAGGAATTCACAGCCTCCCAGGGGGCATGAAGCATACGCGTCATCTAACGCTCCACCCGCCGGACCAACTCATCCTCCGTGACTCAATTACATCGCGATCAGAAATCGAGATTCGACAATCTTTTCATTTGCACCCAGAATTAAAGGTCGAAGTTCTAAATGAACATGAGGTTTTGATTTCAGACGCACAAGGTCACCGATGCAGGATTCTCCAGCAAAACACCCAACCCGCAATCAGAGTTTCTCACCACCGTGGAGAAAAAGGCCCACCCATGGGATGGATATCGCAGAAATACACTCGAATTGAGCCAACTTCTACGATTGTGTTCCACAAAACCGGAGAAGCAATTGAATTCGAAACCGAAGTCAGTTTTTTACCTTTTGACGAAGAACCAGTGCCATCTGACAACAATCAATAACCAGCAGAATTTGATTCCCTTTCCCTTGCCAACTCCCGATACAGTTCCACGAAACGTCCGGCTTCCTGTTCCCAGTTGAGTTCCCGACGTGCCTGCGAGCAGCCGCGACGGCAACGTTCGTAGAGGTCTCGGTCGTCCAGCAGCCGGTTGGCGGCGGCGGCGATCGCTTCGGGTCGTGAGGAATCGATGCAGAGGCCGACTCCATATTTTTCGACGATGCGTTTCATCTCGGGGAAGTCGCTGACAATCGCCGGCACCCCCGCCATGATGTATTCCAGCAGCTTGTTGGAAATGGTCGAGTAGTGGTTGAAGCAGACGTTCTGGATCACCTGGAATCCCAGAAAGGCGTGCGCCGTGTAGTGGTATAGTTCCAGATAGGGCACCCTGGGCGCGAACCGCACGCGTGATTCCAGATGCCGTTCGCGCACCATGCGGACGATTTTGGACTTTAATCGGCCCTCCCCCATCAGCACGACCGTGCCCCGTTCGATCGCGGGGACGGCCTCAAGCAGTTGTTCCAGACCGCGGCCGACCTGTATCCCGCCCTGGTACAACAGGATCGGTTCGTCGCGCGGCAGTTGCAGCAACGCATGCAGGTCGCCCTTGTCCGGGTCGGGCTCCAATAACCGGGGCAGGTTGCGAATTACCGTCGGCGGCGGAATCTTGTAGCGCTTGGCGACGTATTCCGCGCGCATCGCGGTGGTCATCAGCATCAAGTCGCTATGGCGAATCAGGAAGCGTTCGGACCAGGCATGCAGTCGCCCATACCCCGTTCGGCTGCTCTGCACTTCGTGGGAATCGTACACCAGCTTGCGGCGTCGCAGAACCCGGGCACAAATCCATCCTTGCGGCAGCGTGTTCAGATCGTTGCTGTGATAGACATCCGCGTCCAACCGCATGCCCGTTACGATCATGCGCAGAATAATCCAGAACCGGATATAGAGCGTCAGCAATCCCGTCAGCCGCAGCAGGTACATTGCCAGGGCCCAGGGCGCCAGCAGCAACAGCAGCGGCAGTGCCGCCAGCAGGTTACGCCGCGCATGCGGGGCATTCCGCCAGGCCGAAACCACGAGGGTTTGCATCCATTTGCACAGGCGATAGGATGCCGGGAAGCGTTTAACGCGACGAACCTCGAAGCCGACCTGGCGCTCCCGCGAGGGCAAGACGCCGGCAACCATGTCCTGTAAACAGACCACGGTGACATCCCACCCCGCCTCAGCCAGCGCCGCCGCCTCCTTGTACACGCGGGCATCGTTGACAAAGGTGTTCCAGACAAAAATACAGACGCGCATGGCTTACCCGACACTCTTGAGGTATTGGTCCGCCACGTCCACGGCGGGTCCCTGGGCCACCACGCGCCCGGCATCCAGCCACAGAGCATCGTCGCACATGTTCTTGATCGTGGACATGCTGTGCGAAACGATGACGACCGTTCGATGGGAACGGATCATGGCTTCCATGCGTTGCTTGCTTTTCTGCCGAAAACTCTCGTCTCCGACACCAAGCACCTCATCGACCAGCAGTACTTCCGGATCGACATGCACGGCGATCGCAAAGGCCAGACGACTGCGCATGCCCGAAGAATAGGTCTTGAGAGGATTGTCGATCGCGTCACCAATCCCGGCAAATTCGAGAATCTGCTCGATTCGGCTCTCGAGCGTTGCGCGATCCAGTCCCAGCAGCAGGCCATTGAGATAAATGTTGTCCCGCCCGCTCAGGTCGTTTTGAAACCCGGCGCCGAGGGTCAGGAGCGAAACCGAATCCGTCCGGACCTCGAGCGATCCCATATCCGGCGCAAAAATTCCCGCAATGGCCTTCAGGAGTGTGGTCTTGCCCGAGCCGTTCGGACCGATCAGCCCCAGGGTACGACCGCGCGCGACCGTGAAGGAAACGCCGCGCAGCGCCTCGACCCGCCGGACCAGCGGGGCCCGCTTGGCGCGAGTCAGCAGCGAGGCGCATTGACGTTTGATGCTGACTCCGCGCACGAAACGGTAGTCCACGTGCACATTGTCCGCGGCGATGACGATATCATTCATGCTATGAAATCTTGGTGTAGGAACGATCGAAACGGTTTAACACATGCAACCCGGCACCCAGCAACATCAGGGACAACAGGAACCAGATTGCCAGGGGAACGTACAAGGGCGAACGGCCCTCCATGAAAATCAAGCGATAACTGGTGTAAAGCGTGGTCATCGGATTCAGCCACCACAGAAAGCGCACCCGCTCGGGGATCCGTTCAAGGGAATACAGTGCCGGGGACAGGTAAAACAGCAATCGCAGCAACGTCCCCAGGATGTTGCGGATATCGAGAAAAAAAACCCCGACATGCGCCAGCAGCAGACCGATCGCGAGCAGCACGGAAAATTGCACCAGCATCACGGGGATCGCTTCGAGCATGTGCCAGGTCACCGGACCGCCGTAGGCCAGGTTCAATGTCACCAGGATGATGGTCCCCAGCAGGAAGTTGCCCGTGCTCACCATCACGCGCTGCAAGGGAAAAAAGAACTTGGGTACATACACCTGCATCAGGACGGCGGATTTGGCGCGGATGCTCTCGGCGCTGTTCTGCATGGCGGTCGAAGCCCATTTCCAGGGCAGCAGGGCGTTGAAGACGAAGGCGGGATAATCGGCCCCCCCGCGTTGAAAGATCACCTGCACCACCAGCACATACACCATCATGTACATCAGGGGGTCCAGCAGCCACCAGATGGCGCCCAGATAGGTGCCGGAAAACTGAACCCGCAGGTCGGCGACGACGGAACACCATAAATAATCGCGATAGCGCCTGTAGGCGCGGCAAGTCCGCTTGATGATTCCTTCGGGTGGCATGTTGAGTCGTTCCGGTACGTCAATCCGCGCTAAGATGTCATGAAAGCTATCACAGGCTTTCCCTGCTGTCCATGCCGACGAGCGTTTGCAGCTCCCCCGACAGTTCGTCAGCCTGTCGGCCGCGGGTATAAAAGCGGGCGACGAATTCGCGTCCATTTGTTCCCATTTTTGCAACCTCCCCGGGTGAGGACCGCAACCGACGCAGGGCATCAACCAGCGCGTCGGGGTTCTCCGGCTCGACATACAAACCGCCGCCGGACTGCTCCAGCAAACGGCGTGCCTCGCCGTCCACCCCCAGGACGACCGGCAACCCCGCGGCCAGGCAGTCGAACAGCTTGGATGGCACGGTCCCGGCAAACAGCGGCAGGCGGCGCAGCGGCACGACCGCGCAGTCGCTCTGCACGTAAAACTCCCTGAGTTCCTCCGGGGGCCGTTCGTGCCAAAGCGTTACATTCTCGAGGCCCTGACTTGCGATCTCGCCGGCAATCCGATCGCGTACCGGGCCCTCGCCAATCAGCAGAAAATGAAAGTCTTCCCGCTTCAGTTGCCGTGCGGCCCGCAGGAGAGTCTCGAGGTCCTGAGCAATGCCCATCAGTCCGGCATAGAGCACCAGAAACTTGCCGTGCCAGGCAGCACGGCGCGACCGTGGCGCTCTCGGCAGCGTCAGAAGCTCGTCGCGGGCCGCGTTGGGAATCACCCGCACCGGTGCCGGCGGATGTCCGCCATATCGCTGCTCCAGTCGGCGACGACCGCTCTCGGTGACCACCACAATGCGGGCGGCGGCGGCATAGCACCAGCGTTCGAGTCGTTCGGCCCAGCGAATGGCCCTGGGGTTGCGCAATTCCCCCAGTTGCACGGCGGCTTCGGGCCAGAAATCGCGCACCTCCATCACAAAGGGACAGCGCTTGAATCGGCCCAGCAAAGCCCCGGCCACGGCCGTGAACAGGGGCGGCGAAGTGGCATAGACCAGGTCCACCCGACGCACCCGCATCCCTTCGAGAAAGGCGTGAATCATGAAGGATAGATAGAAGAGCATGCGCCCGTGGAATTTCTTGCGGGGTTGTGTGTGTACCCACAAATGGCGCACTTCGACCCCGTTGACCTGCCGCACGATTCTGCGCCGGAGGCGAAATCCGTCGTGGATCACGCCGCGCGGATGGTTGGGCACCTCGCAAAGGACCGTAACCTCATGCCCATGTCGCGCCAGGCCGCGGGCCATCTCCAGCGCCCGGTTCTGGGTGGCGCCCGCCTCGGGCGGAAAGTACTGCGATAGATAGAGAATGCGCATGCAATCGCGTCGTTGACATAAATGGAACGATCTTACATGATGATAACTTTCCCTGTCGATCTGTATTGTCGCCGCTTAAATGGATCAGCGCATGAGAATTATGCTTGTCTTCGGCACGCGGCCGGAAGCCATCAAAATGGCCCCCATCTATCACGCCCTGTCGGCGTCGCCGGACTTCACACCCCTGGTGTGCGTCACGGGTCAGCACCGGCAGATGCTGGATCAGTTCATGTCGGTTTTCAAGATGCCCGCCGATTTTGACCTGAACATCATGCGACCGGGCCAGGACTTGTTCGATGTGCTCACGGCTTCCCTGAACGGACTGCGGGGGGTGATCCCGCAAGCGCAAGCCGATGCCATCCTCGTGCAGGGCGATACCACCACCGCCCTGGCCGGGGCCATGGCCGGCTTTTTTCTCAAGGTCCCGGTCGGACACGTCGAAGCCGGGCTGCGCACCCATGATCTGACGGCGCCTTTCCCCGAAGAGGGCAACCGGGCCATGCTGAGTCGCGTGGCCTCGTTTCACTTTGCCCCCACGGCCGGCAGCCGGGACAACCTGCTGGCGGAACGGATTCCAGCCGACCGGATCTGGGTGACCGGCAACACCGTCATCGATGCCCTGTTCTGGATGCGCGCGCGCATCGACGCCCGCCGGGATTGGGATGACACGTTCGGCTCGGCGTGCCAGGCCGTTGCCTCCGATAAACCCCTGATTCTGGTGACGGGACACCGGCGTGAAAATTTCGGCCAGGGGTTCGAATCCATCTGCCGGGGCATCGCGAAACTGGCCCAACGCAATCCGCACATCGAAATCGTGTATCCCGTGCACTTGAACCCCAATGTCCAGGACCCCGTCAACCGCATTCTGGGCGGACTGGCCAACGTGCACCTGATCGCCCCGCTGGAGTATCCGCCCTTCGTTTTTCTGATGAACCGGGCCCGACTGATCCTGACCGACTCGGGCGGCATCCAGGAGGAGGCCCCCGCGCTCGGCAAGCCCGTGCTGGTTATGCGCGACACCACGGAACGTCCCGAAGCCGTTGCGTCGGGCGCCGTGCTCCTGATCGGCGCCAACAGCGAACGAATCGTCTTGGAAACCGAACGCTTGCTGACAGACGACGACCATTTTAAACGCATGTCGCGTGCCGAAAGTCCTTATGGCGACGGCCAGGCCGCCTTGCGCATCCTCGACGCTCTGAAAGAATCTCTCTAATTCCGGACCCCCGCATGACACCACAACCCAGGAAATTCTCGCGCGTCTCGGTTCTCGGGCTGGGCTACATCGGACTGCCCACCGCGGCCGTCATCGCCAACAGCGGTGTGGACGTGCTGGGAGTGGACGTGGTCGAGCATGTGCGCGACACCATCAACCGGGGCCATATCCATATCGTGGAGCCGGAACTCGAAGACATGGTCCGCGCCGCCGTCTCCGCCGGACGCCTGCGGGCAGTTCCTCGTCCCGAACCGTCCGACGCCTTTATCATCGCCGTGCCGACCCCCTTCAAGGACGATCATGAACCCGACCTCCAGTACGTGGAGGCGGCCATGCGGTCCCTGGCGCCGGTATTGAAACCGGGCAATCTGATTGTGCTGGAGTCCACCTCGCCCGTGGGTACCACGGAAAAGATGGCCGCGTTGCTGCGCCATGAGCGCCCCGACCTGACCTTTCCGGACGCGACCGTCGCGCAGCCGGACGTACACATCGCCTACTGTCCCGAACGTGTGCTGCCGGGACGCGTCCTGCGAGAACTGGTGACCAACGACCGCGTGATCGGCGGGATGACCCCGGCCTGCTCCTGCCGGGCGGCCCAATTGTACATGCTGTTTGTGCGTGGAGCCTGTATTCCCACCGATGCTAAAACGGCCGAAATGGTCAAGCTGTGCGAAAACGCCTACCGCGACGTTTGCATCGGCTTTGCGAATGAGTTGTCGATCCTTTGCGACCGGTTCGGTGTCAATGCCTGGGAACTCATCGAGCTGGCCAATCGGCATCCCCGGGTCAACATTCTCCAGCCGGGCACCGGCGTGGGCGGTCACTGCATCGCGGTCGATCCCTGGTTCCTGGCGCATGCCGCCCCACGGGAAGCCCGCTTGATCCGCACGGCGCGCGAAGTCAACGACGCCAAACCGCATTTTGTGGTCGCAAATATTGCCGAGCAGGCACGCCGCATCGAAAATCCGGTTGTCGCCTGCCTGGGCCTGGCCTTCAAGCCCGACATCGATGACTTACGCGAAAGTCCGGCCATGACGGTGGTCAACACCCTGGCGGACATGGGTGTGGCGGAACTGCTGGCCGTCGAGCCGAACGTACGTTCAAGACCCGCCAGGCTGGCGGATTCGGTCCTGTTCGTGGACCAGGACGAAGCCCTGGCCCGCGCCGACATCGTCGCCATCCTGGTCCGTCACAATCCCTTCAGCCGCATCGCGCCGGAAACCCTCAAGGACAAGGTCGTGCTGGATTTTGTCGATGCCCTAACCCTGCGCCCGATGCGGGACACCTCCGCGTAACAGGGGGTTGAAACGGAATCCATCGTTGACGCTTACGTCGCGCGGGGAAACCCGCGCGCAAAAAAGGTAGGGCGCGTGAGGCCCTTCACCGCCGCCGATAACCAACCCTTGCCTTATTGCATCGCG
>CAZIUM010000136.1:0-7619 GCA_964542285.1 uncultured Lentisphaerales bacterium | reverse complement strand
CCGCCGGCTCCCTGATGTTCCACCGGAAAGGCGCCCATGCCGCGGATTGAAAACTGGTCGATGCGCCCGACCGCGCAAGTGCCGGAGCCGGGGGAGATCGTCTCCACAACGACCTATGCTCCCGAGGGCTGGACGACGGCGGTGGTTCCCGGCTCGGTCGTGGCGGGGTTGGTGCACGGCGGATTGCACCCCGATCCCTATATCGGCCTGAACATGCGTTCGCTGCCGGGGTACAAACTGCGGGCCGACAGTCATTTCTCGCGGCATCCCATGCCCGCCGACAGTCCCTATCGTGGCTCGTGGTGGTATCGTACGACGTTCGAACTGCCGTCGGAGATGTCAGGACGCCAGGTCTGGCTGAAATTCAGGGGCATTAACTACCGTGCCGACATCTGGCTCAACGGCAAGCGCATCGCGGGCGCCGATCATGTCATCGGCACGTTTCGCGGCTATGACCTCGATGTGACCTGCCGGGTGGCCACCGGCTGCGACAATGTCCTGGCATTGGAGATTTTCGCGCCGAGGCCCGACGATCTCAGCCTGACTTTCATCGACTGGAGCCCCGTGCCTCCCGACGACGGCATGGGCCTCTGGCAACCGGTGGAATGGTATTGCACCGGGGCCGTGGCGCTCAAGCATCCCTTTTTGTCCGGCGAGTTTGAGCCCGGGCGTTGGGACAGGGTGGCCGTGAACCTGCAAGTGGTGCTGGCCAATCACACGGTCCGGCCCGTGACCTGCCTGCTGACGGCCCGGATCGACAGGCTGACCCTGCGGCAAAAGGTTCGGGTGCCCCCGCGCGGCAAACGGCGGGTGCAATTTACGCCGCGCCGGTTTCCCGAACTGATCTTCACGCGACCACGACTCTGGTGGCCCTACTCGTTGGGCGAGCCCCATCTTTACCGGCTGGACCTCGATTGCGAGGTTGACGGGCAGGTTTCCGATCGGGTTACACAACACTTCGGGTTGCGTGATGTGCGTTCGCGCGTCAATGCGCACGGCGCGCGGGTTTTCACGATCAACGGACAAGATGTCCTTATCCGCGGCGCCGCCTGGGTGCCCGACCTGATGTTGCGCCAGTCTGCCGCTCGCGATGCCGCGGATGTCGCTCTGCTCAAGAACATGCACCTCAATGCCATCCGGTTCGAAGGCAAGCTGGGCAGCGATGAAATCTGGGAACTCTGCGATCGCGAGGGAATCCTGGTGCTGGCGGGCTGGCCCTGCTGCAACCACTGGGAACGCTGGCGGGAATGGAAGCCCGGCGACGCGCGGGTCGCCGAGGCCTCGCTGCGCTGGCAGATGCTGCGCCTGCGTAATCACCCCTCGTTGATTGCCTGGTTGTACGGCAGCGATTTTCCTCCGCCCGAGCCCGTGGAGCGCATGTACCTGCGGGTCCTGCGCGAAACGCACCCGAAACTGCCCGCGCTTTCCAGCGCCAGCGCGACGCCGTCCGCGCTGGGCGGCCCCACGGGATTTAAGATGTCCGGCCCCAACAAGTACGTGCCCCCGGCCTACTGGTACGATGTCCGTAAGCCGGGCTGCGCGGAATCGTTCAACCTTGAAACCTGTCCCGACGCCTGCATCCCGGTCTACGAGAGTTTGTGCAGGTTCCTGCCCGGGGATTCGTTGCGCCCCGGAAGCCCGGCATGGAACCATCATGCCGGCGTGGCGGCCTTTGCCGATACCGACGAGGTCAACGACGCCGTGTCGGCGCGCTATGGAGTCCCCGCCGACCCGCGCGATTTTGCCGCCCAGGCCCAGGTGCTGGGGTACGAAGCCTGGCGCGCCATGTTCGAGGCCTACGGACGGAACTACCCGCGGGGAACCGGCGTGATCGGCTGGCAACTCAACAGCGCCTGGCCTTCCGTGTTCTGGCAATTGTACGATTACTATCTCCAGCCGAACGGGGCCTTTTATGGGACGCAAAAGGCCTGCGAACCCCTGCACCTGCAATATTCGTACGACGATGCCTCGATCTGGGCGCTGAACACAACCCTGAAGGCGCACTGCGATTTGACGGCGCGGGTGGCGGTGGTGGAGCCGGACGGAAGCGTCCGGGCCGAGCGATCCCTGGAATTCTCGCTGGACGCCCAAACCCATCGGCGGCTCATGGTCTTGCCGGACTATACGGGGACGTCGCCGGTGTATTTCGTGTTTCTGAGCCTGCTGCAAAACGGCCGCGGGGTGGCGCGTAATGTTTACTGGCTGGCGACGCGCCCCGACGTGTTCGAGCCGCAACCCCAAAAGAAATTCTTCTGGCCGTTGCGTCGTCATGCCGACCTGAGCGCCTTGCGCGGGATTCCGGCCGCGGACCTGTCCGTCGAGATGCGCCGGTGCGACGATCCCGCCGATCCCCGGATCGAAATCTCCGGCCGCAACCGCTCGGACCATGTGGCCTTCTTCCTTTGGTTAAAACTGGTCGACGGCAGGAGCGGGGAATTGATGGCGCCGCTTTGCTGGAACGAGAATGGGTTAACCCTCCAGGCGGGGGAATGCTGGCCGGTTCGGGTTCACGCGGTCGGTGAGCCGGCCGGGCATCTGGCCGGCGCGGAATTGCGGATCGAGGATGCGCAAGGGCGTCTGCTCTGGCACGATCCGGTCGGAAACGACGATTCAGGGAGACAGGCATGAATATTATTCGCAGTCAGGAATGGTACCCGGAAGCGCGCAGGGTGGGGCGGATTCTCGAACAAGCGCCAACCATCGACAAACGCAAGGGTGTGGGCATCGAGGAGTTCAAGGCCCGTTATGCCAAGGTCTGGAAGGCATTGCGCCAGGCGGACCTCGATGCGGCCATCGTCTACTCCGACGAACACTACCATGGCGACGTGCCTTACCTGGGCGGCAACACCAATATCTCCGTGGAACCGGTGGCCGGCGTCATCGGCAAGCACGGGTTCCACATCATGGCCGGCCTCGAGGGCGGCTATGTCGCCGAACAACTGGCCGGACGCTCCGGCGCCACCGTTCACAAGGTCGAGATGCTCAAGTTGGCCGACGAGGATTATCCGGTCGAGGCGGAACGCGTGGAGGACGTCATCGAAGCCGCCGCGGGCTGCCGCCCGGAGCGGATCGGGTTGCTGACGCCCCGGGAAGTCCTGCCGGTGGCTTTTTTCGATTTTCTGTCCGGTTACCTGGGCGGGCGTGAACATCTCGTGAATGCGCAGGTTTTGTATCAACGCGTGAAGTACGAAAAGAGCGTCATGGAGATGAGCCTGATCGCGGATGCCGGCAAGATCGCTGACACCATGCTGCGCGGCATGCTGGCGGTGTTGAAGCCCGGCATGCTCGAGACCCAGGTGGCGCAGTGGGGCTACCTGATCGCACGTGAAATGGGCGCGGAAAGCATGGGGTTCGACTTGATGGTGACGGCCAACACGGCCAACCGCAGCCTGATCGGCAAGGCGCTGAATCGTCCGATTGCCGAAGGCGATTACGTCCATTTGGGCGTCGGCCCCGAGCGTGACGGGCTGAACGCCTGCGAACGTTGCACGGTAATAGCCGTGGACCGTCCCGAAAAAATTTTTCCGGATCAGCGTTTCTGGCTGAACTTCGTCGCGGACGCCTTCAAGGTGGGGTTGGATGCCTACAAGGACGTGGCCATCCACGACAAACCCGCCAGGTTGCAGGAGCAGGCCCTGGTCGACTATTTTGAATCGCGCGCGGCGGAAGTTTCCCGTCGCCTGGGCAAGCCGGTGGACCTTGTCCGGCAGAAGCCCTATACCGGGACGCACAATTCGGGCTACACCGAATGCCAGGAATTTTACGGCGCCATCACCTTGAACTCGAACGAGCCGCTGGGGCGGCAGATTGTAACCATGCTGGATGTCGCCATCCGCGGCACGGGCAACCGGTGGGACGAGATCGTCATTCCGGGCATGGACTATGTCGTGGTCGAGAAGACCCTGGGCAAGTTCGGCCGTCGTGTGGAACTGTTGACGGAATTGCCGGTCGACCTGCAACCGCTGGTCGGGGCGGCGTCCTAAGCACATCAGGGGATTCTCCATGAGTTTCTCATTGGCCGAGAGGGGGGGCGGGCGGAAATCCGGATTTCGCCGCGGGCGGATCGCGTCGTGCGTTTTGCCGCGCGCGAATTGGCAACCTATCTGGCTCGCATCGGCGGGGCCGAATTCCACGTGCGGGACGGACTCTCCGTGGACGATCCGGGGATGGCAAGACGAATCGTGATGGGTGCCGGGCGTTTTTGATTGCCAAAATTCGACATTCGCTGTTCAATGTGTGCCATGGGTCTCGTTGCGAGCAGGCCCTCACGTCCGGTTCCAACCGATAAAAAGAACAATATAATTCCCACACGATCGACAGGTTTTGCCCAATGAGCGCAACGCGTCCCAATATCATTTTTATCATGTCCGACGATCATGCCGCGCACGCCATGAGTTGCTATGGCAGCCGGGTTAACCAGACGCCGAATCTTGACCGCATCGCCAAGGAAGGTATGCGGTTCGTCAACTGCTTCTGTACCAATTCGATCTGTACGCCGAGCCGGGCCGCGATCCTGACCGGCACGTACAACCATGTTAACGAGGTCACCACACTGGCGACACCCATGGACAACCGTCTGCAGACTTTCCCCAAGCTGCTGCAACAAAACGGCTACCAGACGGCAATTTTCGGCAAGTGGCATCTGGGCCTCGGCCCCGAACACTGTCCGACGGGGTTTGACGACTGGGCGGTGTTGCCGGGACAGGGACGCTATCACAATCCCGAGTTCATCTTCAAGGCGCCCCAAGGCGGCGAAACCCGCACGGTGCCGGGGTATGTCACCGACATCATCACCGACATGAGCCTCGACTGGCTCAAGGCCCGCGACGTAGAACGGCCCTTCTGCCTGCTGTATCATCACAAGGCGCCGCATCGTCCCTGGTACCCGGATGAAAAACACGCTCACCTGTACCTAAACGAGGACCTGCCCGAGCCGCCGACGCTGTTTGACGACTATGCCACCCGTTCCCAGGCCGCTGTCAAGGCCGAGATGCGGGTGGGGCCCCACATGACCAGCACGGATCTCAAATGCGAGGTTCCCGCGGAAATGCCCGAGATGGAGCTGCGTCGCTGGGCCTATCAGCGCTACATTAAGGACTACCTGCGGGTCATTGCCAGCGTGGACGACAATGTCGGGCGCGTCCTCGACTACCTGGACGAAGCGGGGTTGTCGGAAAACACGTTGGTCGTGTACACCTCCGACCAGGGGTTCTTTCTCGGGGACCACGGCTGGTACGACAAGCGCTTCATGTACGAGGAGTCGTTGCGGATGCCCCTGATCATGCGTTATCCGCGGGAAATCCGGTCCGGGACGACCAACCCGGACATGGTCCTGAACGTGGATTTCCCCTCTCTTTTCCTGGACCTGGCGGGGGTCGAGATTCCCGAGGACATGCAGGGCCGTAGCTTCCGTCCGTTGCTGCGTGGTGAAACACCCTCCGACTGGCGTCAGTCCATGTATTACCGGTACTGGATGCACAAGGGCGGCGGCCACCGGGTCTGCGCCCATTACGGCGTGCGCACCCACGAGTACAAGTTGATTTTCTATTATGGCGAAGCCCTGGGGCAGGCGGGAACGGTCGACGAACCCGAGACGCCCGAATGGGAACTCTTCGATTTGCGCAAGGACCCCCAGGAACTCAACAACGTGTACAACGATCCCGCCTATGCCGGGGTAGTGCAGGAGCTTAAGCGCGAGCTGCGCCGACGCCAGCTGGAGGTTGGCGATCGGCCCAGCGACAAGGAATCGTAGCGCCGGCACGCCCGATCCATGCAGTCAACGGAATCCACCTCGAAGACCTCCTCCCTGCTGGGGGATGTGCTGCGACTGACCCCGGATAAAATTCTGCCGGCGCGGGACCGCCGTGCGGTGGAGCGTTTAAAAAGTGGCGCCCCCGTGTTGGTGCTGCTGGCGGCGGGCAAGGGGACCCGGTTCGGGCGC
Source organism: uncultured Lentisphaerales bacterium (assembly GCA_964542285.1). GTDB lineage: Bacteria > Verrucomicrobiota > Kiritimatiellia > RFP12 > JAAYLN01 > CAZIUM01. The sequence goes on along the minus strand of CAZIUM010000136.1, from coordinate 1,678 downwards.
GATCCCAAGTGCGTTCAACTGGTAGGCGGCGTGCCGCTCGCGCGTCATTCGATCCTCGCGTTTCGCCGTCAGGCGGGGACCGCCGCGCCGGTCATCGCCATCGTGGGATATCGCCACGGCGAGGTCGCCGCGGCCATCGGCGACGATACGCTGCATGTGCTGTCCGACGATCCCGCCGGAGGAACGGCATGGGCGGCCCGCGAAGCGTTTTGCGTCCCGGATCTGGCCGAATCCGATGCCCTGGTCGTCGTCGGCATGGGCGATCGCATCGTGCCCGCCTCGATCTTTGGGCGGCTGCTGGAGTGTCACGGCCCCGGGGCGGGCGAAGCCGACCTGACGTTTCTTACCGCCCAGTACGAGCCGCCGCGCAACCGGGGCAAGGGACGCGTGCTGCGCGACGAATCCGGGCGCGTTCTGCGGCTGATCGAGGAACGCGATATCGCCGCCGAAAAGGACGAGCTGACGCGCCAGGCCTTGAGCAACCTGACCGAAGGCAATTGCCCTTTATACGTCATCCGCGCCGGACGGCTCAAGCGCTTGTTGGCACGCATCGGCAACCGCAATGCCCAGGGGCAGTATTACCTCACCGATATCGTCGCGATGCTCAGCCGGGAGGGCGGCGAAATTCGCACCGTCACCGTGACGCCCGCGGATCCCGAATACGATCTGCTGTGCGCCGATGTCACCCGGCCCGAGGACCTCTCGATCCTCGAGGAGCTGCTGGCCGGACGCAACGGGCTGCTGGCGCGCGGTCTGGACGAGACCGATGCCGCCGTACAGTTGCTGCTGGAAGGACGGTCGCGCGTCCAGGTGCTTGCGATTGCTCGTCAACTGGAGCAACTTCGGGACCAGGTGCGGCAAGAACGTCTGGGATACCGCGATGACGAACCGGTAGCCATCGGCGTGGCCGGCGGGCGTCTGCGCCTGGCCTTCATGCATCCCGACATGGCCCGATTTCACGGTCCCGCTTGGCAGATGCCGATCGGCGCCGGCGATCCCGCCGGCACGGAACAGATTGTCATGCTGATTCAGTCCGCCACCGATGGACGCCTGCACCTGACTCCGCTCGATCCGCGTTACCGCGAGCATATCAACGATTTGCCGGCCGACAGCGAAAGCATGTACCCCGGCGTCGACATTGCCGATCTGCGTTCCTATGAACAATTCGGGACACGGATGAGCGAAAACCTGCTGTTGTCGCTGGGATATTTCAGCGACGCGGAACTGGCCGAACGCCGCAAGCGCGGGCAGCCCCTGCCGCCACAGGCCTTGTGGGCCGGCAACGGCATGCGGCGTCCCTTTGCCCTGGTGGGCAATGTCCTGGCCTCGTTGCGTACGCTGCGCGGAGGGCACCTGGGACGACGCGTGCAAGCGGCCCTGGGACGGGAGCATTTTGGCGGGCTGCACATGGTCTGCACCGGCGGCATTCCCATGGGGGGGTTTTCCAGCTCGTCCGCCCTGACGGTGGCGCTCAAGAACGCGTTGAACGCCCTGTTTGCCCTGGGGATTCCGGCGGACCTGCTGGTGTACCTGGCCTGCCAGGCGGAATACGGCACCGGGGTGCGTGCCGGGGCGCTGGACCAGGCCACGGAACAGAAGGGACGCCTGGGGCAGGGGGCCCTGATTTCCTCCGATCCGCGCGACCGCTACGGCATTCTGCGCACCTACCCGGTGCCCT
>CAZIUM010000135.1:0-7642 GCA_964542285.1 uncultured Lentisphaerales bacterium | reverse complement strand
ATCCGGTTGCAGCACCTGACGCCGATCGTGTCCGGGCCGGATCTGGAGGCGATATGTGAGCAGCGTTTTGTTCGAAGCTCCTCAGATTCGTTCCAGCCAGCGCTTCGGGTTCCGTTTGGCATGGAACACCGAGAGGACGACGACACGCTCGTTGTCCTCGACAAAAATGATCTCGTAGGGAAAACGGCGCGACAGAGCACGTCGTGCAGTCTTGTGCACACGAGGGTAGTGTTGTGGCGTGCGTTCAATGGCACTGAAAACGGCATCCACGCACAGAAGAAACTCGGAGCCAAGACCGGGGGCACGAGCCTCGTACCAGTCAAACGCGTCTGTCATCCCCGCTTCGGCTTCCGGGCGGACGATGAGGCGTCGGCTCATCGTCTGTTCCTGATCCGTTCCCGCACCATCTCCCACGGGGATCCCTCGTCTGGATTCTTATGGTACGCATCCAGGCGGCGGTCAATTTCCGCCTTCTGCTCGTCGGTCAGCGCGACCTCTTCCGGCACTTCCGCCACCGTGTCCCATATATCCTCGACGAGTTGGATGCGCTCGGGAACGCTCAGGCTCAATACGTTTGATCTTGTTAATGTGCTCATGATGCTGCGATCCTACCATAGCGATTGGTTTCGTTTCAATCTCTTGCTTGGAACCCTGTATATAATAAGGTCATTAGAATGGGTGCTATACCTACACCACTGGGAGACAACAACATACCATTGATTCTTCCGTCAGGGCTTGTCGTTCAGGATGCGCATGATTTCCCGGGGGGAGCTTGCCGCCAGAATTTTTTCGCGTCCGCTCGCATTTAGCGCGCGGGTTACGGTGGCCAGCATGCGCGGGTAAACCATGCCGCCATGGTCGGGAATCAGGGTCAGCACCACGATACGGACGGGTTGGCCATCCGGGGCGCCGAAATCCAGTCCCTTCCGCAGCACGGCGACGGCGGAGAGCAACCGGGGAACGGGGTCGAGGCGGGCATGGGGCAGGGCCACCCCGTTGCCGATGGCGGTGGACATGATTTGTTCGCGCTCGAGGACCGCCTGGCGCAGCGCGTCGCGTGTGGCCGGTTGCGATTCGACCGTCAGGGTCTCGAGCAGGGCGTCGAGGACCTCCTCCTTGTCGGCGGCGGCCAGGTTGAGAAGAATGCGGTTGGGGGTCAGCCAGTCCTGGGCGGGCGCCGCGCCACGCCGCAGAAGTCCCTGCAAAAGCCCGGCCTTGCCCCGGGTGTCGCCAGTCAGAAGGGCATACATGTCCTCGGCGGTATCGCAGGCCAGCAGGGCCACGCGTCTCTGGGTGGTTAACACCTGGTTGATCAGGGCCATGCGACGCAAGTAGGGCGCGCCGGCCTTCTTTGGGGCCAGGGTCAGCACCACAATGCGGGCCGGGAGACCATCCGCTGACTGGAAATCGACCCCGGCGGGCTTGAGGCCGATGGCGCAGACGACGTCCTTGACTTCATTGGTGCGGGCATGCGGTACGGCAATGCCGTTTCGCAGGCCGGTCGAAAGATGCTCCTCCCGGCGCAAGACGGCTTCCAGCACGGCGTCGCGATCCTTGACCACCCCTTGCCGGCAGGCCAGGTCGAGCAGTTCCTCGATCGCGCCGCGACGGTCGTCGGCTTGAAGGCGCGGACAGAGCAGGGCGGGGTTGAGATGGGCTCTCAGGGCCATTTGCGCGGCCGTGACGGGGCCCGTGGCGCCGGTTCCCATCTGCAGGCCGTCGCGCAGGGCCTGTAAATCCAGCGGTTTACGCAGGTCCGCCAGGGTTTGCTCCAGTTCCGCCGCCACCTCGACCATGGCGGTACGAACCATGGCCATGTCCTGCTCGCGGCATTGGAAGACGATGTCGTTGTCGTTGACGCGGCAGCCGATCACCGAATCGTCCTTGCGGAATTGGTACAGGCCCTGTTGCCGGTCGAGCAGGTGGACGTAAAAGCCTTCATACTCGAAGCAGGACCAGAGTTTAAGGGTCAGCATGTTGCTGGCAGCCGGAGTGGGGAAGGTGAACTTCATTTCCTGTTCGCGGTGGTCGGGCGGGATTGGGTGACGGGTTCCGCGGCCGAGACCGCGAAACGCCAGCATCATGAACGGCGGCGCCGCCAGGGCCGACAACAGCGTCATCACCACCACGACCCCCAGCATGTCCGGCGCCAGCAGTCCTGCGGTCAGGCCCGCGCCGGTCATCAGCAGGGTGACCTCGCCGCGCGGGATCATGCCGGCGCCGATGCGAAAGGCGCCCCGAAGGTTGAACCCCGCCAGCAGAGGAGGGAGTCCGCACCCCAGCAGCTTGGCCAGAACCGCCACCACGAAGAACAACACGCCGAAACCCAGCATTTTCGGTTGCGCGAACTGGCGCACATCCACGAGCATGCCCATGACCGCAAAAAACACCGGCACCAGCATGGTATGCAGACCGTGCAGTTGTTCAACGATCACATGCCGCAAATCGGTACGCGAGAGCGACAGCCCCGTGACATAGGCACCCACGATCATCGCCAGTCCCACGGATTCGAACAGGCCCGCGACGATCAGTGCCAGGCCCAGGGCCATCACGGCGATGACGGTGCGCCTCCGGAACATTTTGAGTCCCGCGCCGATGCGGTGAGCCGCGATCAGGCCCACGGCGGTCGCGAACAGCCAGAACAGGCTGGTCTTGGCCGCGATCGTCCCCACTGCGCGCCAGGGAAAGGCGCCCTGCGACCCCGAGATGCTGGCCATGCCCAGCACGATCGCCAGCATGACCACCCCCAGGACATCGTCCACGACGGCGCCCGCCAGGATGGTCACACCTTCCGGCGTCTCCAGTTTCTTGCGCTCTGCCAGAATACGCGACGAAATGCCCACCGAGGTGGCGCAGAAAATTACGCCGACCATCAAGCTCTGAATGGAAAACAGCCCCAGCGGATGTCCCAGCAGAATGGGCGCCGCCAGCGACATGGCGGCTGCGCCCGCCAGGCAGGAGACCAGCACACCTCCCACGCCGGTCAGTCCGCCGGCCAGCGAATAGCGCAGGAAGAGTTTCAGGTCGGTTTCCAGTCCTACCATGAAGAGCAGGACAATGGCCGCCAGCGAACTGAATCCGTACAGCTCCGGGCTGACCGGCAATGCGCCGGCGCCGTCACCGGGAACCACCGCGAAGAGACCTTGCGGGAATCCGGGCAGTGGCAGCCCACCCAGCAGGTAGGGGCCGAGGACCATGCCGGCGCAGAGTTCCCCCAGCACCGGCGGCAATTTCAGCCGGTCGAACAGCAGGTTGCCGATGCGTGCGGCGAACAGAATCGCCCCCAGCTGCAGCATGAGCGTCATCATGCGATGCGTGATGTCGTGTTTGACGACTTCATGGGTGCCTTCCGTGGCGGCGAGGGCGGGGGACAACAGCAGCATGCAGATCGGGACGGCAAGGGCGGCAAGGAAGGAGGAGCGTGGATACGGTTTCAAGGAACTTTTCTTTTATGGGTTGGTGGGGTTGAGATGAATGCGCATGGCCAGGTCGCAGCGGTCGGAGAAATGGTCTGGTCGAACTTCCTCGAAGCCGTAGGACCTGTAGAGTCCGACGGCTTCCTTGAGCCGGCGGTTGGTTTCCAGCGTCACGGTGGCGAATCCGAGCCGGCGGGCGCGGGTGAACGCGTCGTCCAACATCGTTTTGCCGAGTCCCCGTCCCTTGAATTCGGGGTCCAGGTACATCTTGCGCAATTCGCAGACGCCGGGGGTGAGGGGATACAGTCCGTAGGAGCCGACAATCCGGTGATGATGAAGCAGGACGCGGAAGGCGCCGCCTCGTCGGGTATAGGAGGCTTCAATGTCGCTTAAATCGGCATCCGTGGTCCGAGGGTTGGTGCTCAGGCCATAGCCGGCCAGGACCTCCCGGACCAGGCGGAAAACCTCCGGTTCGTCGCCGGGACGATGGTCGCGCAGCCGGAAGGAGGCATCCGGCGCCAGCAGGCGGCGCGTGAGCTCGTCGTAAAAGGCTTCCCGGTCGCTCCATTCCAGGGCCACGTCGAAAGGGCGTCCGTCCGTCGATTCGCGCGTGTATCCCTGGTCATCGACGGTCAGGTTCATGCGTTGCATCCGCAGGTACTCGCGCGAATGGGCCAGGTGGACCGCGACGGTGTCGAACAGCACCGAGGAATGTCGATCGGGATCGTTGTGTTCGTTGCGTGGCGACCAGAGGTCGTAATTTTTCATGACCACGCGCATCAACCGGTCCCGGCTGTGGCGCAGTTGCCGGTAGCGTTCGCCCTCCAACATGACGACCCCGCAGGTGTCGAGGGGAGTGATGACGGCTTCACGCCAGGGGGCGGCAAAGACGGCCTGGGCGGCGGGAATGTCGCATTTGACGTTCCATTCGGGGCTGGGGCCTTCCCGCGTTACGCGGTTGTTCAGGTTGGTGGCATGGTGCTTATGGAAGGCGCCATGCATGCCCACGAAGCGCGCCCGTCGGGCAATTTCCGGCTCGCGGCGCAAGGCTTCGCGCAGGTTGGGCATGGGGCCGATGCAAATCAGGGTGATCGGTTCGGCGCTGGACAGGATGGTTTCGATCAAGGCGTTCACGCCGTCGTGGTGGACCGTGCCTGGGTATCGGTCCAGTGGGTAATCGTGCACCCAGGGCTCCTGGCGCCGGCGCGAGGGCTCGACGGCGCCGGGCAGACCGACGCCGACCGGGATGTCGGTGCGTCCGGCGATGTCCAGCATGCGGGCGACGATGCGCGAGCGGTAATCGGTGTCGCCAGTGTCCGAGACGATCAGTCGCGGATCGAGTTCCGGCGACTTGAGCAGCAGGGCCAGGGCCCAGATGTCGTCAATGTCGCCGCCGATGTCGGTGTCGAGAATGACGGGAATGGGTTGCGCGCGGTTCATGATGCCTCACACAAGGAACGGCAGAACGCGAGGTAGCCTCGCGCAATCGCGGCGCGGTCCTCGTCAGGAAGCGCATCGGCTATCACGGTGGCAAACCCGTTGAATTGGATCTTCCGCAGGGCTCCGAAAACCTCCGCGAAGTCGATGCCGTCGGGGTCCCCCGGCCAGGCACGGACGTAGGGGCGGTCGTGGATTCGGATCGTGGTTTCCGGCGGATCGGCGGGGGAGGCGGGCTTGTAGTTCTGCAACGAGACGCAGAAAATATGGTCGCGCAGGGCCTCGATCGCTTCCGCGTAGCGCGGGGCGCCGGCAAACATCAGGTGGCAGGCCTCGAAGGCCAGACCGACATTTGTCCGGCCAATTCGCGCCAGCGTATCCAGGGCATGCGGCACGGTATCCGTCAGGGTACCGTTGTGCAGTTGCATGACGAGTCGTTGTCCGTTCCGGGCCGCGACGTCGGCGAAACGTTGCGCCCAGGCGATCTGGCCCGGTTGGGTGATGGTAAATCGGGTGAACCGGCACCCGCATTGTTGATGGAGCTGCAGCATGTGGGTGGCTTTGTCCAGCGCTTCCTCGCCGACCATGCCCTCGACAGTGCCGAAGACCCAGGACAACCCGGTCTCCGCGAGTCCGGCCGTCGCCTCTTTTACCTTCGCCGGGGACGCCGTGAGCGGCAGTTGCGGATAGCGGATTTCGACGCCCCGGTAGCCCGTGCGCGCGGCAAATTCGAGGAATTCGCGCAACCCGAGGACGTATCCACCCCGGGATTCGAACAGGCGTCCGGAAAGACTCATTTCGATCTGAAAGGCCATGATATCGCTCATTGTGTCGTATGGGGAAAAAAGCGGGCCTGGTAGACACGTGCCAGTCCGCCGGTGGCGGTCTCGCGGTAGAGGATCGAGAGGTTGCGTCCGGTTTCCAGCAGCACGGAGACGGCGTCGTCGAAGGAAATGTGATGCCGTCCGTCCGAAAGCATGGCAAAGCGGGCGCAACTGACGGCACGCAGCGCGGCATGGGCGTTGCGCTCGATGCAGGGAATCTGAACCAGTCCGGCGACAGGATCGCAGGTCAGGCCGAAATGATGTTCGAGCCCCATTTCGGCGGCATATTCGATCTGGCGCGGACTGCCGCCGTAAAGCTGCGCCGCCGCGGCGGCCGCCATGGCGCAGGCGGTGCCCACTTCGCCCTGGCATCCGACCTCGGCGCCGGAAATGGAGCCGTTGGTCTTGACGACGTTGCCGAAGACTCCAGCCGTTGCCAGGGCGTGGAGAACGTCCGGTTCGGACAGGTGCAAGCCGGTTTGCAGGTGGTACAGCACGGCGGGCAGCACGCCGCTCGATCCGCAAGTCGGGGCGGTGACGGTTTCGCCCCCGGCGGCGCTTTCCTCGGCCACCGCGCAGGCATAGGCCGCCAGCAGGGCTTCGTCGCGGCAGGCGGGTTCCAGCATGCGGCTTTTGCGGTGCAGTGACTGCGCCTTGCGTTCGAGCCGCAAACCCCCCGGGAGCGTGCCGGAGGTGTGAAGTCCGCGCCGCACGTTGCGCCGCATGGCCTGCCAGGCGGCGGCCAGGTGCGGTCCGATTCGATCGCCCTCCCGCTCTTGGACGATTTCCCACAGCGCGACGCCCTGGTCCCGGCAATGGTTCAGCATGGCTTCCATCGACTCGAAGGGATACACTTCGGGACCTGCGCGATCGCTCAGGAGCGCGCCGCCGCCGACACTGAATTCCTCCCGTGCGGCCAGCATGTGCCCCTCGGCATCCAGGGCTTCGAAGCGCATGGCGTTGGGATGTTCGGGGCGTGTTTGGTCGGGATGCCAGTCAAAGGTGACCGGATGCGGATGGAAGGACTCCGTAATGGCCCGGTCCGTCAAGTGTCCCTTGCCCGTCGCCGCCAGGCTGCCGTACAGGCTGACGTGGAAGGCCGCGGCGCGCGGCTGATCTTTGCGAAAGGTGGCCGCTGCGCGGGCCGGGGCCAGGGTGTGGGAGGCGCTGGGACCATGACCGATCCGGAACAATTCCAGCAACGACTTCAAGGGCAGGCCTCCGTGTGGGTCTCAGGATCGCACGCGGTCGACATAGTCTCCGGTGCGGGTGTCGATGCGAATCGTATCGCCCTCGTTGATGAACAGGGGGACCGCCAATTCATAGCCACCCTCGAGTCGTGCCGGCTTGGTGACCTTGCCGCTGGCGGTGTTGCCGCGTACGCCGGGATCGCAGGCGACGACCGTGCGTTCGACGAAATTGGGCAGGCTGACCTCGATCGGGGTGCCCTGGAACAGCAACACCTCGCATTCCATGTCGTCCATCAGGAAATAGCGGTTCTGTCCCAGGACGTCCGACGGGATGGTCATTTCGTTGAAATCTTCGTCGGTGAAGATGTACTTGTCGTCCATCTGGTAGGAGAAGCGTAACGTCCGGTTGGACAGTTCCGGTTTTTCGAAGCGGTCGCCCGAACGGAAGCTGCGGCTCATGGTGGTGCCGTTGAGCATGTTCTTCAATTTGCAGTTATAGATGGCCTGGCCCTTGCCGGGCTTACTGAAGTCGAACTCTGTGACGATCATGGGCTGGTCGTCCAGCATGATCTTCAGGCCTTTGCGCAGGTCGGATGATGTATACATGGGGTCTTTCGGATTCCTTCCGCGTGATGTCCGGACGGCGAGGATGGCCAGGCCGTCCGGACTTGGGCGGGATGTTGTCGCGGGATCAGTCGCCGTACTCGGCGCTGTCCTCGAGTTGTTCCTCGATGCGAAGCAGTTGGTTGTACTTGGCCATGCGGTCGGTGCGCGA
>CAZIUM010000134.1:0-7692 GCA_964542285.1 uncultured Lentisphaerales bacterium | reverse complement strand
CGGCGCAAAGCTCCGAAATGGTAGGGCGGCGAGGCCCTTCGCCGCCGCGCGCGGGGTTCACGCGCGATTCCGATCCCGTTCCCTGACGTGCAAGGCGCGCGAAACCCAGAACATGCCCAGGAGTCCGACGAGGATGTCGGTGACCAAGCGACCGCCGAAGACGCCCGGCACGCCCCAGAAGGTGGCGCCGATGAACGATAGGGGGATCAGGAGTCCCAGCACCCGCACGGCATTGAGGATCGTGGCGGACACCGGACGGTGCATTCCGGTCAGGAAAAAGCCGCTGTACCGGTGTACCTCCATCAGTCCGTACCCGAAGGCGACGATGCGCACATAGGAAATCAGGGTTTCCGCGACTCTTGGGGCGTCGGTAAAAGCAGCCGCCAGCCAGGGGGCCGCCACGAAAAAAAACAGGGTGGTGGCGCCCCCGTATCCAAGGGCAAAATTCGTGGAAATCTTCCGTGCTTCGCGCAACCGGTCCATGCGTCCGGCACCGAAATTCTGGCTGACAAAGGGTACCAGCGAAATGCCCAGGGCCATCGGCACCATGAAGGCGAACATTTCGATGCGTCCGGCGGCGCCGGTGGCGGCGATGACCTCGGGGCCGAATCGGCTGAGCAGCCGCGTGATGACCGTAGCCGAAATTGGCATCAGAATCATGCTCAGGATGCTTGGTACTGCGAACCGCGTTATGCCGCAAAGGGAGTCGATGTATTCCCCCATTTTCCAGGAGGCCCGGAGCAGAAACCGGTGTTTGCGACTCAACAAATGCAGCAGCCATATTGTGGAAAAAGCCTGGGCGATCACCGTTGCCAGCGCCGCTCCGCGAATGCCCATGGCCGGGAATCCAAGGTACCCGAAGATCAGGACCGGATCGAGGAGCACGTTGACCAGGGCGCCCAGCATCATCATGCCGCTGGCGGCCGCGGAATCGCCGGCGGAAATCAGGACGCCGTTGCCCAGCATGGGCAAGGTCATGAAGACCACGCCAGCATACCAGGGTCGCATGTAGGCGATGATATGGGGCAACGTCTGGCCATCCGCGCCAAGCGCCGAAAAGACCGGGCCGATCGACAGATAGCCGCCAATGGCGATGATAACCGTCACGAACAGTGTCAACAAAGTGCCATGGCTAACGAGGCGGACGGCATCCTCGCGGTGGTGGCGACCGATGGCATGCGAAACCAGCGTGGTGACTCCCGAGCCGATGCCGCGCGCCACGCAAGTCAGCAGCATGACCACCGGAAAGGTGAACCCCATGGCGGCCAGCGGCAGGGTGCCCAGGCGGGAAACAAACCAGGTATCCGTGAGGTTGTAGGCATTCATGGCAAACGTGCCGGCGAGCATCGGCAGGGCCATGGTGAAAAGCGTTCGGCGGACGTTGTGTTGTACAAGTACCGTCATGACGTACGCTTGCGTTTCTCGGACAGCATCCTGCGATAGATTTCGAGATCGCCCGCCGAGAAGCAGCAGAACGTGACCTCCGGTCGGTCGGCATGGGCCGCCAGGAAGGCCGCCACGGTTTGGACGGCAATGCGGGTGGCGGCTTCGACAGGGTAGCCGTATGCCCCGGTGCTGATGGACGGGAAGGCCAGGGATCGAATGTCGTTTTCGCGCGCCAGTTCCAGGCAGCGGCGATAGCAGCTTGCCAGTTTTTCGGGTTCGCCGGACTGGCCTCCGTGCCAGACCGGCCCCACGGTATGGATGACAAAGCGGGCCGGCAGCCGGAATCCCGGAGTGATCTTTGCGTCGCCGGTTTCGCAGCCTCTCAGGCTACGGCATGCTTCGAGAAGCTCCGGTCCCGCCGCCCGGTGGATGGCTCCGTCCACGCCGCCCCCACCCAGCAGGGTGCGGTTTGCGGCATTGACGATGGCGTCCACCCGCAACGTGGTGATGTCGGCTTGAATCGCTTGCATATTGCACCTATCTTGCCGCATTGCGCGGCGTGTGGCAAGGCTGAGCGGAAATGAACCCGCGGACTACGATCTGGCAATCCCTTCTTGCGGTCTTTCCGCGTTGCCGGGCGCCGCGCGGATTTATTGTTCCGGCGCAAAGCTCCGAAATGGTAGGGCGGCGAGGCCCTTCGCCGCCGCGCGCGGGTCCCCCGCGCGATCCCGATCCCGTTCCCTCCGCGATGGAGTTCGCCACCTTCTGCTTCGCATTCTGACTCCGGACTTCGGACTTCTGAATTCCGCGCGCGGGTTTCTGATATCGATCTCGGCCCCCACACCTCCATACTCCCATACAGAGAATCGACAACTTGATCTTGCCGACTCTTGCCCTGTGTCCTTTGCTTCGTGTCGCGGCATGGTTGAGTTTTTGCGGCCGGCGGGTTATTCTTATGGACATGAATTTACATGTCATGTTCGGGATGCTTACGGGGCTTTGGATCGGTCTCTGCGGCGTCGTCATGCCTTTGTCGGCACAAACCACTCCAAAAGATGAACCCGTTCCCGCGGCGGAGGAAGCCGAAAAGACGCCCTCCGCGGACGAAGAAGCGCAGGACGCGGCGGATGAACGTCAGGCCGTGTATGACGATGTGGCGCTCCTGACCGAGGCGCTGCTGATGGTGAAGCGCCATTATGTCGAAGAACAGCCCTACCAGAAGATAATCTATGGAGCCATCCACGGCATGCTGGCCTCCCTGGACCCGCACAGCGATTTTCTCGAACCGCGTCAGTTCGAGGACCTTCGCGAGGACACCGAGGGCGCCTTTGGCGGCATCGGCATCCAGATCGGCCTGCATTCCGGCTATCCGTCCGTCATCGCCCCCATCGAGGATACGCCTGCCTTTGCCGCCGGACTGATGGGGGGCGATCGGATCGTGGCGGTGGATGGCGAATCGACGCTCAATTTCAGCATGGAATCGGCGATGAAGTCCCTGCGGGGCGATCCCGGCTCTTCCGTGACCCTGACGATTGCCCGCGACGGCCGGGAACCGTTCGATGTGCGGATTGTACGGGATCGAATTCGCGTGGCCAGTGTCAAGGGCATTCGGGTGTTGCGGGGCAACATCGGTTACCTGAGGATTACGCAATTCAGCGAGCCGACCGCCGAGGCGTTTGCCCAGGCGTTGGAAACCCTGCAAACCAACCAACTGGAAGGACTGGTGATCGATCTGCGCGACAACCCCGGCGGATTGCTGGCGCAGGCGATTGCGATCGCGGAGCAGCTTCTGCCTGATAAAGCCGTCATCGTCAAGGTGCGCGGGCGGGAGGGCGTGCGTCCGGAGGAGGTCTTTCGCAGCGACGGCAACGGACGGGTGCCGGACTTGCCCCTGGCGGTGTTGATCAACCGCGGCAGCGCCAGCGCCTCGGAGATTGTCGCGGGCGCGTTGCAGGATCATGGCCGTGCCGTGCTGGTGGGCGAGAAGAGTTTCGGCAAGGCCTCGGTGCAGAACATCCTCAAGCTCTCGACGCGGGCCGATTGCGGCATCAAGCTGACGACGGCGCACTATTACACGCCTGGCGACCGGTTGATTCACGAACAGGGAATCGAGCCCGATATCGTCGCGGCGCTCTCGCCCGAGGAATGGCGCAAGGCGCAATGGAAACGCCTCTACGAGGAACAGCCGAATTCCTTCCCCAAGGAGCAGCGTCTGGATGTCGCGGAGGTTGTGGATGTGCCGCTCGAAAGAGCCCTCGATGCGCTGATCGGTGCCAGAATTTTCCGCAAGGCTTCCCAACGATGATTGTCCTGGGCATCGAAACCTCCTGCGACGAAACCGCCGCGGCCGTGGTGCGCGACCGTGGCGAAGTCCTGTCGAATGTCATTCACAGCCAGGTGAAGCTGCACGCGCCTTATGGCGGCGTCGTACCCGAAATTGCCTCGCGCAGCCACCTCGAACGCCTGCCGGGCGTGGTGCGCCAGGCCATGGAAGATGCCCGAATGGCCTGGGAGCAATTGGACGGAATTGCCGTCACTTATGGCCCGGGGTTGGCCAGTTCGCTGCTGGTGGGGCTTTCGGCGGCCAAGGGGCTTGCCTTGTCGCTGGGACGTCCCCTGGTGGGGGTTCATCACCTCGCCGCGCATCTCTACAGCGTGTTCCTGGCGCCCGAAGCGTTTTCCTGCCGCGAATTGCTGCCGATCCTGGGGCTGGTGGTGTCGGGCGGTCACACCCTGCTGATCGAAGTGGCGCGGGATGGCGCCTGCCGGGTGGTCGGACAGACACTCGACGATGCGGCCGGCGAGGCCTTCGACAAGGCGGCGCAGATCCTGGGCCTGGGGTATCCCGGCGGTCCCGAGATCGAGCGGGCCGCCCGGCGCGCTACGGCGGCGGCCGCTCCAGGTTTTCCGCGCGGGCGCATCCGTCCCGGCAATCCCGCGTTGGGAAGCATGCGGGCGGAGTTGTGTTTCAGCTTCAGCGGACTTAAAACGTCTCTGATGTCCTATTGCCGGCAGTCGCCGCCGGAAAACGATGCGCAGCGCGATGCCATCGCGGCCGGCTACCAGGAGGCCATCGTCGATGCGCTGGCCGGGCGCTGCGACCTGGCCCTGAAAACCGGCGGCTACCGTTCCCTGGCTGTGGGAGGGGGCGTGTCGTTGAACCAGGCGCTGCGTGAACGCCTGCGAAACGTGGTCTCGGCACACGGACTTCCTCTGCTGCTGCCGCCGCCGGCCTATTGCGGCGACAATGCCGCCATGATCGCGGCGCTGGCCGCCGCGGGCGGGGGGCGATGGGGGGACGATGCCTTGTCGCTGGATGTCGTGCCGAGTTTGACTCTCGACCAGGTCAGCTTGCCGGTGACGGGCGTTGACGCGCATGCCAGTCGTGCAGCCAGCCCAAGCCAAACAGCGTAAGGTCCGGGACGATTTCGAAATTCAGACCCAGGGGCGGAATAAAGCGCCCGGCAAAACCGCCCGTGGCGATCAACCGGGCGCCATCCTCCAGCAACGGCAGTAGACGCTGCACGGTTTCCCTGAGCGTGCCGCGGAAGGCGGCCTCGATGCCGAAGCGCATGGCACCGGAGGAATCCTTGGGGACGCGGGGCGCGTCCTCCCGCCACCACTCCACCAGCGGCAGCAGCGCGGTGTAATCGTGCAGCGCGCGGGCCATGATTTCAGGCCCCGGACCGATCACGCCCGTGAAGAAGCGCAGGTCGGCGGACAGCAGATCGTACGTTACGGCCGTGCCGATGTCCACCACCAGCGCCGGGGCGCCGAAGCGACCCAGGGCGCCCGCGAGGTTGGCCAGGCGGTCCGGGCCGGTACTTTCGGGGTGCAGGTAATCGAGGCGGAAAGGCAGGGGCATTTCCGGACGCACCTCCAGTAATTTCAAGCCGAAGCGCTCGGCCAACAGCTCGCGCCAGGGATGATTGGCGGCCGGCACCACCGAGGCCAGGGCGGCATGGCGGGTGGTTTCCTTTGTCGCCAGGGCCTGCCGCACGGTTTCCAAACAGATGTCGGGGGTATCCAGAATACCGCCCTTGACGGCTCGAACATTTGTGACACAGCCATCGCGATAGCTCGCAATGGCGGTCGAACTGTTGCCTACATCGATAACCAGAACCGGCATGTGGCATCTCCCGTCAGGCGCTGGCGTCTTCCCATTCCAGCGACAGGTCGGCGGCGGGCGCGGAATGGGTCAGGCAACCGAGCGAAATGGCATCGACCCCCGTAGCGGCTACCTCGCGCGCGCGCTCAAGGTTGATGCCTCCCGAGGCCTCGGTCCGGCATTTTCCTCGGCACAGCGCGACGCACTCGCGCATCCGGTCGCAGGACATGTTGTCGAGCAGCACCCACTCGGGGCGCGCCGGGAGTGTCGCCTGCAGTTCCTCGAGGGTTTCGACTTCGATTTCGATCTCCAGTTGAGGGAAACGCTTGCGAGCCTCCAGCACGGCCAGGTCCAGCCGCCGGGGATCGTTGCCGGCCCAGAGACGCCGGTGGTTGTCCTTGATGAGGACACGGTCGAAAAGACCAAAGCGATGATTGCGCCCCCCGCCGCAAAGGACGCTGTATTTCTCCAGGACGCGCAGGTTGGGGGTGGTTTTGCGAGTGTCTAGGATAACGGCGTCATATTCCGCCACGGCGTCCACAAATTGGCTTGTCAGCGTGGCGATGCCGCACATGCGCTGCATGAAATTTAGCGCCGTACGCTCGGCGGTCAGGATGATGGCGGCCGGCCCGCGAAAGCGCAGGATAGGCTGGCCGGCCACGGCGTCGCGGCCATCCGCCACCAGGGTCTCGCACCGCACCCCTTCGTCGAGCGCGCGCATGGTCGCGATTGCCACGTCGGTGCCGGCCACGCGGCAGGCGTGGCGGGCAATGATCTCCCCGTGGGCCCGGCGCGCGGGGTCCACCAGGGCCAGGGTGGTGGCGTCGCCGGCGCCGATATCTTCGGCGAGCGCCGCGCGAATGGCGGAGGTTACGGTGGGGTTGTCGAGCAGGTTGGGAAGGTTCATGGGGTTTTCCATTGACTTGGCAATTCCACGCAGCCGTCGAACGTCAGGGGGTTTTCAACCTGGAAGACGCCGACATGATCGAGTCGGTGGTAATTCACGCGGTGGTCGGCTGAATGCACCGCGCAGGATAACAGGTAGGTGCCACCGGCCAGACCCAGGCGGGGGATTTCCAGCAGCAGGCTGCCGGTGCCTTCGATAAAAGGCAGGTCGAACCCGGCCAGTTGGGTGTTGCTGCCGTGCAGGATACGCTGCTGGTCGTCGGCGATAGCGAATCCAAATACCGGATGGTCCACGCGTTGTGCGGCGTGGTAAGAAAGACGCACCCGCAGCCCGCCCGAAGAAGGAAAGCAGGAGCCGGCGCGGCCTTCGGTATCGGTGACCTCGATCTGGGTGATGCGAACCTCGCCGCTGCCCCATTCTCTGGCGTTGTGGCTGGCGGCGCGGCCCGGAGCCTGGCGCAGGTAGGCCGCGGCCATTTCGTCCGGCGCGCCCAGTCCCTTGACTTCGCCGTGGTCCAGCAGCAGAATGCGGTCCGAAACGCTGCGCACGGCATGCATGTCGTGCGAAATAATCAGCATGGTCTTGCCGGCCCGGCGAAAGGACCGCATGCGTTCCAGGCATTTGCGCTGAAAGGCGCTGTCGCCCACGGCCAGCACCTCGTCGACCAGCAGGATGTCGGGATTCACCTCCACGGCCACGGCGAAGCCCAGCCGGACATACATGCCCGAGGAATAGTGTCGGACCGGTTGCTCCATGAAATCGCCGATGTCGGCAAATTCCGCGATGGCGTCGAAACGGTCCCGCATGCGCCGGCGCGGCAGCCCCAGGATGGCTCCGTAAAGGTAGACATTTTCGCGGCCGGTCAGGTCCGGATGGAATCCGGCGCCCAGTTCCAGCAGCGAGGAGATCGTGCCGCTCGTCCGGATGTGTCCGGCGGTGGGATGCAGCGTGCCGGCCACCAGCCCCAGTAGTGTGCTCTTGCCGGCCCCGTTTGCGCCGATGATTCCCAGTGTTTCGCCCCGGCGCACCTCGAAGGAGACCTGCTTGAGGGCGTGAAACGGCGCCCGGCGGCGCGAGGGACGCAAGGCGTCCAGCACCGCGCCTTTCAGCGTACGTCCCGAGCCGCGCAGCGTAAAGCACTTGTCGACGCCCTCGACAACGATTGCCGCATTTTGCCTGTCGCGCGGCGCGTTCACAATTCGTCTCCAAAGCGTTTTTCGGACGACAGGAAAAACGCCAGTCCCGCACCCAGCAGGAGCAGAATGACCAGGCCGGAAATGGCGTAGCCGAC
>CAZIUM010000133.1:0-7701 GCA_964542285.1 uncultured Lentisphaerales bacterium | reverse complement strand
CGGTCTGCAAGCAGCCCAACGAAATGTTGATGGAACTGCTGATCATGATCGATGCCATGCGGCGTGCCTCGGCGGCGCGCATCACGGCGGTGCTGCCCTATTTCGGCTACGGTCGACAGGACCGCAAGGACCAGCCGCGGGTGCCGATCACGGCAAAATTGGTCGCCAACCTGCTGGTGGCGGCCGGCGCCAATCGCGTGTTGACGGTGGACCTGCATGCGCAGCAGATTCAGGGTTTTTTCGATATCCCCGTCGATCATCTGTATGCGGCGCCGGTGATCGTTAAATATTTGCGGGAACTCAATTTGCCGCGCCCCGTGGTGGTGTCGCCCGACACCGGCGGGGTCAAGGCGGCCTATGCCTATTCCCAGATGCTGGGGACGGGACTGGCCATCGTGGCCAAGCAGCGTACGGGGCCGACGGAAGTGGACGCGTTCAGTGTCGTCGGCGAAGTGGAGGGTCACGATGTCATCATGGTGGATGACATGGCCACGACCTGCGGCACCCTGTGCGCGGCGGCGCGGTTGCTGCTGGAGCACGGGGCCACCAGCGTGCGCGCGGCCGTAACGCATGCGACCATGACGGAGAAGGGAATGTCGCGCTTGCTCGATACCGCCATCAAGGAACTGGTCGTGACCGATACCGTGCCCTTGTCGACGCAATGTTCCATCCCGGCCACGGTGCTTTCGGTGGCCGATTTGCTGGGCGAGGCGGTGCTGCGCATTCACAACGATCAATCGGTCAGTTCGCTCTTCAAGCTCTGACAAACGGAAAATTCAAGGGATAAACAATGGCAAAAGAAATTAAAATCCAGGCTACGGTGCGCAAGGCGCATGGTTCCGGCGAGGCGCGTCGAATCCGGCGAGGCGGTGGGGTGCCGGCCGTCTTGACCCGGCTCGATGGGAGCACGGAAACCATTCGGTTGGATTCTCATGGCTTTGGTCTCCTGCTGCGCAAGCAGGCCAGCGAGCACATGCTGGTTTCGCTGGAGATCGAGGACCGGGCCGTTACGGCGTTGTTGCGCGAGGTGCAGCATGACGTGATCGACGGCAAGGCCATCCACGCCGATTTCAGCGAGTTGGACCTGTCGAAACGCATGCGCGCCACGGTTGCCATCCGCCTTCTGGGCGAACCGGTCGGTGTTCGCACCGGCGGCGGCGTGCTGACGCAATCGGCACGCGAAG
Organism: uncultured Lentisphaerales bacterium; assembly: GCA_964542285.1. Classification (GTDB taxonomy): domain Bacteria; phylum Verrucomicrobiota; class Kiritimatiellia; order RFP12; family JAAYLN01; genus CAZIUM01. Next base: position 6,517 of record CAZIUM010000133.1, on the reverse strand, counting down.
TCGTGGTGGAATGTCTGCCGTCCGATTATGTCGAGGTCTTTGACGTGGATGTTTCGGGGCTCGAACTGGGCCAGTCGTTGTCCGCGGACGAGCTGCCGTTGGGCGAAAGTTATGAATTGATTACGCATGGCGATGTCCCCATCGCCGCGGTCGTGACGGTGGAAGACGAGGAAGAGGCCGAGGGCACGGAAGCCGCCGCCGGCGAAACGGACGAAGAGGCGACGCCCGAAGTGATTACCAAGGGCAAGCAGGAAGACGAAGACGAGGAAGGCGCGGGCGCGTCGGCCAAGAAGTAACGGTTGATTACGGCCGCAGGCACGTGAAAATTGTAGCAGGATTGGGCAACCCCGGCGAGAAATATGCGCAGACGCCGCACAATGTTGGGTTTGTGGTGCTGGAACGGCTGGCCGAGCGGCATGGCTGCGCCTGGCGCCAACAAGCACGGTTTCAGGCCTTGTCGGCCGACATGAGGCTGGGGTCGGAGAAAGTGTTGTTGGTAAAACCGCAAACCTTCATGAACCGCAGCGGGGATGCGGTGGGGGCCGTTTTGCGTTACTATGGTGTCACGGCCGACGCATTGACGGTGGTCCTGGACGACGTTGATCTTCCGGCCGGAAGGCTGCGGGTCCGTCCGGGGGGCAGTGCCGGCGGGCATCGTGGACTGCAGTCGGTGGTCGATGTCTGCGGCACGACGGATTTTGCGCGTCTGCGTGTCGGGGTGGGCCGCGGCGCGGAGCCGCGAGGACTCGTGGAGCATGTGCTCGGGAGACTGGATCCCGAGAGCGAAAGCAGGGTTGCCCTGGCGACGGACATGGCGGTGGAGGCTGTCCTGTCCCTGATGTCACGGGGTGTTGTGGAGACGATGAACCGGTTTAACGGCTGGGAAGCGACGGACGCGGAACAGTCAACGAAAGAAAACGGGGTGTGACCTCATGAAAAAATATGACGCTCTTTACATTTTTACCACTGCGACCAAGGAAGAAGCGCTGAATCCGCTGATCGAGAAGGTCGTCGGTGAAATCACCCGATTGGGGGGGGACCCCATCGGAACGGAAATGCTCGGCAAACGCACGTTTGCCCGTTCGATGCATAAGCAGGACAGCGGATTCTACGTGCGTGTGCGGTTCGAGTTCGACCCGGCGCAAATCGATGCCTTGCGGGCGCGCTACACTCTGATTGACGAAGTGTTCCGCGTCGAGATTCTGACGGTGGACGAACGGCGTGAACGCCTGGTCGCGGAGCAAACGGCACGCCGCAAGGCCCGGGCCGAGGCGGCCGCCGTCGCGGCTGAGGCCGCGGCGGAAGCGCAAAGCGAAGAATCCCAAAACGATGCCGTGAAGGTCAGCGCCGGCTAAGGGGCGCATTGTCGGTAACGGCGTTTCAAACACGGAGGAACCACAACATGGCCAACTACAACCGCGTGATCCTGGTAGGAAACCTGACCCGCGACCCGGAGTTGCGTAATGCCCCTTCGGGAGCGGCGATCGCTGAAATGCGGCTGGCCGTGAGCGAAACATATCGCGACCGCCAGACCGATCAAAACAAGGAAATCGTGTGCTATGTCGATGTCGTGGCCTGGAACCGACAGGCCGAGACATGCGGACGTTTTCTCAAGAAAGGGCGTCAGATTCTGGTGGAGGGACGCCTGGTATATGACGAATGGAAAAACAAGCAAGGGGAATCCCGCAACCGTTTGCGCGTGCGGGCCGACCGGGTGCAGTTCATGGACAACCCCGGCGGGGTGCAACGCGATGACGACCGGGAGGATGGGGCCGCGGCGCAGGCCAAGCCGCCTCGCGCTCCGATGGATCCCCCTCCCGCGGGCGCGGAACCGCCTCCCCAGCCGTCGGCAGCGGACGACGATGGTGACGGCACGGGCGACGACGAGAATTTGCCCTTTTAACCAAACAGATGTAAACAGGAACGGCGCCGTTTCATGGCGTCGATAAAACGTGACAAGGAGACCGGGATAAATGCGTATGGCAGCCAAAGGCAATCGTCCGGCTCGAAAGAGCAAATCGGACGCCACGACCGTAAAAAAGCGTTCGCGCTACCTCGACCCGACCGATGTGGTCGATATTGATGACATTGAACTGTTGCGACGGTTTGTTACCGAGTTCGGCAAGATCGTCCCCGCCAGGCTGACGGGGGTGACGGCCAGACAGCAGCGCCAGATTCGTCTGGGGGTTGCCCGCGCGCGCAATATGGGACTGATGGCCTGAACCGGGCCCTGGAAGGAATCGATCATGTCAATGGAAGTCCTGCTTCTTTCGGATGTGCCGTCGCTGGGTGTCGCCGGCGCCACGGTCAAGGTGACCGACGGGTACGCCCGCAACTACCTGCTGCCACGCGGTCTGGCGGGACCGCTGACGCCCGCCACCATGCGTCGTCTCGAAAAACTGCGCAAGGAACGCGAAGAACTGGCCCGCCTGCAACTGGCCGAAGCGCGCGACAAGGCCGGTAAGCTCAAGAATCTTTCCGTCACCGTGCGCGCCAAGACCATCGATGGGCAGAAGCTTTACGGTTCCGTGACGGCGGCCGACGTCGTGACGGCGCTCGAAGGGCAGGGAATTGCCGTGGACCGCGGCCAGGTGGAAATGGAAAACGCCTTCCACGAAGTCGGCCAGTTCGATGTCGTCATCAAACTGCATGCCGAAGTCCGCGCAACCATCAAGGTCTGGATTGTAGAGGAATAAGCGATGCCGCAAGAGCCCGCAGCCGTGACAACGCCGCTGCGCGTGCCTCCGCACAGCATCGAGGCCGAACGTGGCGTTCTCGGGTCCATGTTGCTGGACGGAGAACGCGTTCTTGATCTTTGTGTGGCCGCGGGTCTCGAGGACGATTCGTTTTATCTGGCGGCGCATCGCCAGTTGTATGCCGCCTGCCGTTCGCTTCAGGCCGCCGGTGGGGCGATCGATTTGTTGACGGTCAGCGAGCGCTTGCGGGGCATGGAGCGTCTCGATGCCGTCGGCGGCGCGAAATTTCTGGAGCAGTTGGTCGATGCGACGCCCACGGCTGCGCATGCCGAGTACTACATCGACATTGTGCGCCAGAAGCATTTGCTCCGCAGTACGATTTCTTGCGCGCGCAAGGTCGAGCATGCCTGTTACAGCGATGACCAGAGTGCCGACCAGGTGCTCAGCGAGGCCGAGCAGAGTTTTCTGGACATCACCGAGCGTCAGCATGGAGAAACCCGCCTCTGGCCCGATGTGGTCAAGGCCACTTTCGAGCGGGTGGACCGGATTCTTGGCCTGGGGCCCGGCGGCGTGGTTGGAGTCTCGACGGGCTTCAAAAACCTGGACCAGGTGCTGAGGGGATTGCGTCCGGGCGAAATGTCGGTGCTCGCCGCACGTCCCTCCATGGGAAAAACCTCTCTGGCCATGAATATCTGCGAGTGCATTGCGCTGGGCGAGGATGTTAGCGGCATGCCGCTTAAAGGGGATCCCCCCGGCGCGAAGCCGGTGGCCATTTTCAGCCTCGAAATGTCGCAGGAGGCTCTGGCGATGCGCATGTTGTGCGCGCGCGCCGAGGTGCCGGCCTTCCAACTCGAGGGCGGATTCCTCTCCAAGCAGGAAACCAACCGGGTCTTCACCGCCGCAGCTTCGACACTCATGAAGGCGCCCTTGTACGTGGACGATACCGGAGGGCTCGATGTGGCCGAACTGCGCGCCAGGGCGCGCAGACTGCGCAAGAAATACGATATCGAACTGATCATGATCGACTATCTACAATTGCTGCATTGCCGTGAATATGCGCGCCAGGGCCGTCAGCTCGAAACCGCGGCCATTTCTTCACAGCTCAAATCGATGGCCAAGGAACTCAACATTCCCGTGATGGTCCTGAGCCAGTTGAGCCGCGCGCCGGATCAACGGGTGGGGGACAAGACCGGCAAGCCCCGACTCTCCGATCTGCGGGATTCCGGCGCCATCGAACAGGACGCCGATGTGGTGTTGCTGCTGCGGCGTCCTAGCAAATATCCCGGCGACAAGGAATTCGACGATCAGAGCCTTGCGATTGTCGACGTTGCCAAGCATCGCAACGGCCCGACCGGAGAAGTGCGCCTGAATTTCGAGGAGAAATTCACCCGGTTTTCGGATCGTGCGGATGGGGCAACCAGTTTTGCCGATGTCGTGCCCGAGGATATGACGCCCGAGGATGAAATGGAATCATGATGAAATGTGCGCGACAAAGCGTTTCGTTGTCCCGAACGTTGCGGAAAGCATGGTGTGTCGGGCTGGTCTCGGCCGCGACCCTGACGGGACTGGCGGTGGAAGCCCCCGTGGTGCGCGAGGTTCACGTCCGCCACCTGGACCGGGATCGCCCGAGTGACGACAGCTATGTTCACACGCTGATTGCCACGCGTCCCGGCCGTCCCTTGTCGCAAGTTCAGTTGTCGCGGGATCAGCGGGCCCTGCTGGATTCCGGGCGGTTCGCCGAGGCCCAGGTGCTGGTCGAGCCCCTGACCAACCGCGACGTGCGGGTGATCTATGCCCTGCGGCGTCGCTTGCGCTTTGTGGGTGCGGTTACGGTGAGGGGCAACCAGGTCCTCGGCACCAAGCGGATTGTGGAAACGTTGGGTCTGAAGGAGGACGATCTTGTCGACGCCGCGATCCTGGCGGAGCGTTGCGAGCGCGTGCGCGGGGCCTATCGCGACCGGTTTTACCCCCATGCCGCCATCAAGGCCCGGCTCGAAACCGACAGCCAGGCCGGAACCGCCCGGGTGCGCCTGGAAATCGTTGAGGGCGAACGCCGCAAGATCAAGGGATTTCTCTTCCGCGGAAACCGCCGGATCGATGATGCGCAATTGCGCGAGGCGTTGTCGCAACCCTCGCGTTTCAATCCCTTCAGACCTTTCTTCCGGGCCTGGCGCAAACGCGCCGAGGATTTTGAGCATGTGCGCGACACCCTGCGCGCGCTGTACCTGGACCATGGCTTCCTGGATGTCCAAATTGCGACTCCGGAGAAGATCCTGGATGAGCACGATCGTTCCTGGTTGAAGGTTGTCGTGGACGAAGGGCCGGTCTATCGACTGGCGTCCGTCGCCCTCGAAGGGGTGACGTTGTTTCCCACGCGGGAACTGGAGAACACGCTGGCGACAATCCTGAAACCGGGCGACGTGGCGGGCCGGGGGACGATTCTGCGGGGACAGCAGGCCTTGCGCGACTATTATGGCGCCCGCGGCTATCTCGACACCCAGGTTCGGATCGGCAGGAAGGCAAAGGCATCGGGTGAGCCCGCCATCGATTTGAACTATCAAATTCACGAGGGCCGCCTGGCTTACGTCCGTGGCGTACACATTCGCGGCAACACGCGCACGAAAGACAAGGTCATCCGCCGGGAAATCGGATTGGCGCCCGGGGCCGTGTTCGACGAAGTGCAGGCGGAACGAAGTCGCCGCAGACTTGAAAACCTGGGGTTTTTCGAGAACGTGCGCTTTTACGAAACGCCCGTTCTCGAGGACCCTGCCCAGCGCGACGCGTTTTATGAGGTCACCGAGAAAAACACGGGACAGTTCATGGCCGGCGCGGGCTTTTCGAGCATCGACAACGTGATCGGCTTCCTGGAAATCAATCAATCCAACTTCGATATTGCCAATTGGCCCTATTTTCATGGAGGGGGGCAGAAGGCACGCGCCAGCCTGGAGGTCAGTTCTTCGCGTAAGATTGTGGATGTTTCATGGACCGAGCCGTGGTTTCTCGACCGACGCCTGTCTCTGTCGCTGGAGGGTTATCGCCGCGAACTAGGCTATGACGAATTCGACGAAATCCGGATCGGCGGGGGCGCCTCCCTGACCGTTCCCTTGCGCATCGGGCGCTTGAACCTGCGCTATGTGTTCGAACAAGTCCGGCTGGAAGACGTGATTCCGGGAGATTTTACCTATGCCGAAGATTCCGGACGCGAATACCGCTTTACCGACGAGGAGGATAAATACCTGAACGCTCCGCTGCGCCTGACCTGGCTCTACGACACGCGAAACCGGGCGTTCGTGCCGACCCGCGGCACCCAGCTCAGTCTTTTTGGGGAAATCAGCGGACGCATGCTGGGCGGCGACAACGAAACCTACACCCTGGGGGTGCGCGCGCGCCAGTGGGTTCCCCTCTGGGCCGGGCATGTGCTGAGCCTGCGCCTGCACGCCGAAAGCGTCGATTCCTTTGGCGACCTGGATCGGGTTCCGATCGGCGATCGGCTTTTCTTGGGCGGCGGTCGAACGCTCCGCGGATTCGAGTACCGCGATGTCGGGCCCAAGGTCCTGCCGGGCGAAGAGCAGACCGGGCGGTATCACCCGGTGGGGGGGCAAACCATGGCCATGGCTTCGGTCGAATACAACGTCCCCGTCTTCAAGGTGTTGCGCCTGGCGGCTTTTTATGACATCGGCAATGTCTGGAGCGAACCTTTCGATCCCGATTTCAGCACGCTGGCTTCCAGTGCCGGGGTTGGAATCCGGTTCGACATCCCGGGGTTTCCCGTGCGCCTGGACTATGCCAGACCCATCGAGTTTGACGATCAATACACCGAC
>CAZIUM010000132.1:0-7816 GCA_964542285.1 uncultured Lentisphaerales bacterium | reverse complement strand
CGCGAATTCTTCCCGTGTTCCAGACTCATGGCGGCGGCCATGCCGGCGGCCTGCCCCGTGATGTAGCAGCCCGGCATGACCCGGATCGAAGCCTGCATGTTGCGATCCGTGCTGACACAGCGACCGGCCACCCAGAGGTTGTCGAGGCCCAGGGGCGTCAGGATGCGGTAGGGAATGCCATAGCTTTCGCCGTGTCCCAGCCGCATGCTTTTGAACTCGCGGTAGAACTTTTCGTAGCTTTCCTTGTCGGGTTTTGCGATGTGGATGTCGATGGGATAGGAATAACGGCCAATTTCGTCCTCGAACGCCGAATCGGGCTTGAAATCTTCGACGCCCAGGATGTAATCGCCGGTGATACGGCGGGTTTCGCGAACGCCCATCAGCGATCCGGTCGCCACCAGTTCCATGTCCTCAAAGCCCTGGAGATAGCCCTTGTAGTATTTTTCGTATTCCAGCAGGGACTTGCGTCCCCAGACATAGGCCCTGGTCAGGGATACCTCATCGGTCCCGTCCAGACCGAACGTGTGTCCGATGTTGCCTCCGCCCAGGATTTTTCCGACGCGCCACATCCCCGGCAGGTGGCGGTCCTCGAGGGTGAAGACACCGTCCCTGAGGGCATCCTCGATGCGGCTGTTCCCCTTGCCAAGCCCCGATCCGGCGACTTTTTCCCAGTCGATTCCCGCCCACAAGCTGCAGAGGGTGCCGGGCATAACGTTGCCCTCCTCGTCCCCTTGCACAAAGGACGCCCCGGCGCGCACCGCGAGATCGCCGTCGCCGGTACAATCGATGAATGCCCGCGCCCGAATGGCATAGACACCGGACTTGGCGGCACAGATAACATGGTGCGCCTTCCCCTCGACGACCTCGACGTCCATCATCTGGGTATGAAAGGTGAAATCGACCCCCGCTTCGGTCAGCATCTCCTCGTAAACGCGCTTGAGCGTTTCCGCCCGGATGCCGTTGCCATCGGGCGGCACGGTTCCGTCGGCGCGGCGCAGGCGCTCGAGCAGTTCCTGCCCGATGCCCCCCGCCAGAAAATTGACGCCGTCGGAGAACTGCATGAAGGCCGGCACCATACCGGCCGTGCCCATTCCCCCCAGGGAACTATGCGCTTCGATCAAACGCACCGACCGCCCCTCGCGTGCGGCCGTCAGCGCCGCCGCCACTCCGGCCGGACCGCCGCCGACCACCAGCACATCGGTGGTGTAGCGCACGCCGATCTCGCGTTGATACGTCAAAGTTTGCTTTTCAATGCCGGAATTTTCCTTGGACATCATCTATTCCTTGATATTAATGGTTCATTCTCGATCACGGATGGCCACATGAAGCCGACCCACTCGCTGGGGATGGTCGACGCAATGTCCATCATTGAACAGTGAAGCCCCGAACAAGGCAATCAGAATCCTTTTTGACATTTTGACAGCACGACGAATTCAGTGCATACGCCGGTGAATTGCAGCATGAATTACGACACGATCGTGCCTTGCCCCCCCCAACCACCGTATGTACGGATTCCGTATATGGCGATTCGGCTGTTCCGCGCAGTGTACTCCCGGTAGAACTTGACGAATAGAAAGAACCATGAGAAAAAGACGGAACCAACGGACACCATTTTCAGCGGTTGCTTGAGTTAAGCCAGCAGGCATCACCATGCCCACATCTTCTAACAGCACATACCCGCTCCGGCATCCCGCCCCTCAAGCCGTCAGAGAGCGCAACATCGAGGACGCCTTCCTCGAAAAACTGCGCAGCCTCAAATACACCGTACGCCCCGACATCAACGACCGCGCCACCCTCGTCCAGCGCATGCTCTCCGACGACCGGTCCGACAAGGTCATCGTCACCACCATCCAGAAGCTCGGCCTCGCCCTCGACGAAAACAGCAAACGCAACCGCCAGAAGGAAAAGCAGGGCCGCGAGACCTTCAAACAGCGCCTCGAACCCCTGCGCGACAAACGCTTCGTCTTTATTTTCGACGAATGCCATCGCTCCCAGTTCGGCGACAACCACAAAGCCATCAAGGCATTCTTCCCCCGCGCCCAGCTCTTCGGTTTCACCGGAACGCCCATCTTCGAGCAGAACGCCTCCCGCGTCCAGATCGCCGACGAACAGGCCACCTTCATCACCACCGACGACATCTTCCAGCGCGAGCTGCACCACTACACCATCACCCACGCCATCGAGGACAAGAACGTCCTGCGCTTCCACGTGGACTACTTCCGCCCCGAAGGCACCGCCCCCGACGCGCCCCCCGGCTCGCCCTCCTCCCCGCCGCGGGCGCGGGAGACCCCCGCCGCGTATGGCCCCCGCTCCGACAAACGCGCCGTCATCGAGGCCATCCTCAACAAACACGACGCCGCCACCCACGCCCGCCGCTTCAACGCCCTCCTCGCCACCTGCCTCTCCTCCCTCGACGACCTGATCGCCGCCCAGTCTGACAAGCTCGAAGCCCTCAAAACCCACAAAAAAGGCCTCATGCAGCAACTTTTTCCGGTGCCGGAGGAGGTGGGGTATGAGCTACGATCCGGCATTGCATCATAGAAAAAGCATCCGACTGAAGGGGCATGATTATGCCGGCGGCGGAGTGTATTTTGTCACGATCTGCGCGCATCGGGAGTTCATTGCCTGGGCGAAAGGAAATCCATTCGGGGCATTGGGGGTGGGATCGTCCCCCTCCGTAGGGGCGGGGCGCATCCCGCCCTCTGGGGCGACATGCATGTCGCCCGAACGGATCATTGCGGAGGAATGGCGGCGGTGTGGCGAAATCCGGGATGATGTGTTTCCCGGCGAATTCGTGGTGATGCCGGATCATTTTCATGGATTGATCCGCATCTCAAAAGGCCCATCCGCATTGGGCCATGTCATCGGCGCATTCAAGGCCGCCGCCTCCCGCCGCATCCGCAGTACGGGCGACACGCATGTCGCCCTTTCCTGCGACACGCATGTCGCCCCTGGCGCCCCATTTGCCTCGCCGCCACCAGCCGTACGCATCTGGCACCGCAATTCATACGAATCCATCGTGCGCACCCCCGAAGCGGCAGACAACATCGCCGAATACATTCGCATGAATCCCTGGCGCTGCGTGCAGGAATTTGGCGCCGGATTGCGGGGCATTGGCAACCCGGCGTTGTGGAGCGGGGAGAAGCTCGGCGTGCTGTGCAGCCGCAACGCGCCGAAGATCGGCCGGCTGCTCGAAGCCGACGTCTATTTCGGCGGCTGGCATTCACCCAAGGAGCAGGAAATCCTCGACTGGCTGCTGAAGAACCGCCGGCGAGTGATTGCCTGCCCGGCGTGGGGCATCGAGAATACCGCCTTTGCCCCGGGCGTGCGCAACGCGCTCGCGGAAAACCGCATGCTGATTCTGGAAATGCGCGATACCTCCGGCAACCTCGCGGCGGCGGAAGCCCGCAACCGGTTTGTCATAAAAAACGCCGACGCGCTTTTCACGCCCCACGTTACGCCGGGCGGTATGCTGGACCGGCTGTTGAACGAACAATCGAAAGTGAATCCTTCGTGACCCACCAAAACCAACAACGCCTCGGCAAAACCCTCTGGGCCATCGCCGACCAACTACGCGGCGCCATGAACGCGGACGACTTCCGCGACTACATGCTCGCCTTCCTCTTCCTGCGCTACCTCTCCGACAACTACGAGGCCGCCGCAAAGAAAGAACTCGGCCGCGACTATCCCGCCATCTCCGCCGACGATCCCCGAGTGCCGCTCTCCGTCTGGTACGCCGAGAACCCCGACGACATCGCCGCCTTCAAAACGCAGATGCGCCGCAAAGTCCACTACGTCATCAAGCCCGACCACCTCTGGGCCAACATCGCCTACCTCGCACGCACCCAGAGCCCCGACCTGCTCGACACCCTGCGCGACGGCTTCAAATACATCGAAAACGAATCCTTCCAGAGCACCTTCCAGGGCCTCTTCTCCGAGATCAACCTCGGCTCCGAAAAACTCGGCAGGTCCCACGCCGACAAGAACAACAAGCTCTGCGACATCATCAAGGAAATCGCCAACGGTCTCGCCGAGTTTTCCACCGACATCGACGCCCTCGGCGACGCCTACGAATACCTCATCGGCCAGTTCGCCGCCGGCTCCGGCAAGAAGGCCGGCGAGTTCTACACGCCCCAGCAGATTTTCACCATCCTCTCCCGCATCGTCACCCTCGACAGCCAGGAACCCGCCACCGGCCCCATTCCGCACCTCGGCAGCGTCCTCGACTTCGCCTGCGGCTCCGGCTCCCTGCTCCTCAACGTCCGCAAGCAACTCAAGAAGCAGGGCGGCACCATCGGCAAGATTTTCGGACAGGAAAAGAACATCACCACCTACAACCTCGCCCGCATGAACATGCTCCTGCACGGGGTCAAGGACACCGAGTTCGACATCTGCCACGGCGACACCCTCACCAACGACTGGGACTTCCTGCGCGAAACCAACCCCGCCAAGATGCCCAAATTCGATGCCGTCGTCGCCAATCCCCCCTTCAGCTACCGCTGGACCCCCAAAGACGACATGGGCGACGACATCCGCTTCAAGAACCACGGCGTCGCCCCCAAATCCGCCGCCGACTTCGCCTTCCTCCTGCACGGCTTCCACTACCTTGCCGACCAGGGCGTCATGGCCATCATCCTGCCCCACGGCGTCCTCTTCCGCGGCGGTGTCGAGGAGCGCATCCGCACCAAGCTCCTCCAGGACGGCCACATCGACACCGTCATCGGCCTGCCCCCGAACCTTTTCTACTCCACCGGCATTCCCGTTTGCATCCTCATCCTCAAAAAATGCAAGAAACCCGACGACGTCCTCTTCATCAACGCCGCCGAACACTTCGAAAAAGGCAAACGCCAGAACGTCCTGCTCGACCAGCACATCGACAAGATCGTCGACACCTACCAGCACCGCCGCGAAGAACCCCGCTACGCCAAACGCGTCCCCATGGACCAAATCGCCGCCGAAGGCTACAACCTGAACATCTCCCGCTACATCAGCACCGCCATCCCCGAACCCGAAATCGACCTCAAAGCCACCCATGCCGACCTGGTCAAAATCCAAAAAGCCACCCAAAAAGCCACCGCCAGACACAACCAATACCTGAAAGAACTGGGCTTGCCCCAGCTCCCCTAATCCAAGAGCTTATTTCGACTTATCATTTCAGAAACCAAGAATGGGGGGTGCCATTCTTCATTTCAACGTAGCCCCCCCAAAACCCAACCTCATCCCCTCGTGCGGGCGGCACCTGTCCGCCATCACACCCCCGCCGCCAACTCCCGATACCGAGCCCGACGCCGCCTCCGACGCCGACGCCGAACCCGCTGGTTTTGGGTTTGCATTCCTTCCCCATCCGATGTTCAATGCTTTATGTTGTTCAGTCCCGAAACAGGTTGGGATGATCTTTAATGTGCGGGGGTGCTGTCATGCGTGGAGATAATCGGGCCGGATTCGGATTGATTAATTTTTGGGGTGCCGTCCGTGCAACACGAGTCAGGAAAGCGGCGGTGCTGGCCTTGACCGGTGGGTTGCTGGCCATCAACCTGGCGGGAAGTCCGAAGTTCTGGCAAGGGGACGCCGGCAGTTGGCATGACGCAGAAAACTGGCTTGGCGGTTTGCCGGAGACCGGAGACGAAGTCTGGATCACCAACCACACGGCGGAAGTCCTGCTGACGAATACCACTCCCGTTTTATCCGCATTCAACCTCGAGCGGGGAACCCTCGTCTTCACCAATTGGAATACCGCCCTGCGGGCGCAGCAGGTCGAGATCGCCGATGGAGGCGTCATGACGCTGCCGCCGGCCTTCATGGAATCGCAGATGTCCAACCGGGTCTGGGTGGTCTGCTCGAACCTGACCTTGGCTGGAGAGGCTTCGATCGACGTTTCCGGCAAGGGGTACGCCGGGGGCGCCTGGGATAGTTCCGGGCATGGTCCCGGCAAGGGCGAAGGCAGCTCGGTCGGGTCCCGTGGCGGCGGGGCCGGCTATGGCGGACTTGGAGGCTGGGGCCATCGCACCGGCTACGGCTGGTACAAGGCCGGCGGCACGACCTACGGAAGTTTCATACCGGTCGAGATGCCGGGCAGCGGCGGCGGCGGCGGCGGATACGCCACTTCCTACGGCGGAGACGGCGGCGGTCTCGTGCGAATCGAAGCCGAAGGCCAGGTACTGCTTAACGGAACGATCTTCGCCGATGGGCAGAGGGGCGGCAGTTACAGCGGTGGCGGCTCCGGCGGCGGGGTTCAAATCGTCTGCCATACCCTGGGAGGCCAGGGCACGATCTCGGCCAATGGCGCCCAATACGGAGCGGGCTCCGATGGCGGCAGCGGCGGCGGGGGCAGAGTCGCGCTCCAGTACAGCCAATTGATCCTCCCGCCGGCGATCCACGTCGAGGCCAGGGAATATCCCGACAAGCTGCACCCGCTCGATCCGATAACCCGCTGGACCAATTGCTGGACCGCGGCCTTCGGCAGTATCGCTTTCAGCGACGTTGCGCTGCTGCCGCACGCATTGAGCAACTTTTACGGACGTTTGTGCATTCCCGGCGTCACCTCCCTGAACTTGGATTCCCTGACCACGGGACAGGGGACCATCGGGTTTCCGCCGGGGTTCGACTTGCGGATATCGCAAGACCTTGCGATCCAGGCCGGGGGCGCGCTCTACCTGGAAAACGATTCGTCCCTCACTTGCGAGGGCGACCTTCGTCTGGACGGCGGGTGCTTGGTCTTACATGAATTCGACCAAACGCAATGCGCGGGAGACCTGGTGCTGACCAACGGCGGTTGCCTGTACGCGGTGGCGCCCATCATGGAGCCAGGCCACGAATGCCAGATCGAGATTGGCGGCGACATTCATATCGGCCCGGAGTCCTGGATTCTGCCGACAACCCATCTCGAACAGGGCACCGGCGTCCAGCTTCACTGCCGCAGACTGCTTGTCGCTGCCGGCGGGGGCATCGACGCCGACGGACGCGGTCTGAGCGGTGGAGCCTATTTTGCTTTCGGCCACTACGACGGCCTGGGACCGGGCGGCGGCTTCGGCACCTACAACAGCGCCTACGGCTCCGGCGGCGGACACGGGGGGCGCGGGGGATGGAGCTGGCGCGAAAACCGTGACGCCTGGCATTTGGCCGGGGGCGAAGCCTATGGTAGTTCAAACATCGTTCCGCGATGCGGAAGCGGCGGGGGAACCCTGGGCAAGAGTTCCTTTGGAGGACATGGCGGCGGCAGCATCTGGGTGGATGCCCGCGAATCCGTGCAACTCGAGGGCGTGTTAACAGCCAATGGCGGCGCCGTCGGTGGCGTTTCGGGCGGCGGCTCCGGCGGTGGAATTTTTATCGACACCCTCCGCTTTTCCGGGGGCGAAACCGCCCTCGTACGAGCCAACGGAAGCAACCCGGGCGGACTTTTCGGAGGTCCCGGCGGCGGGGGGCGTATCCTGATCGCCGTGGGATTGACATCACTTGAGATCGTAAGACTGATGGAGGGATTGCCGGCCAGGAATCTCTCGCTTACGCATCCCGCCTACCAGGGCGGCCTGACGGTGGACCCGTCGCCAATCGGGCCGGACTACACCGGCGAAGAATGGCGCAGCCCGCTGCCGGGGTCCGCCCTGTTCTCCACCAGCACCGCCGGCACGATGCTGATGGTCTTCTAATGCGGCGCGGGGGACCCGCGCGGGGAATTCAGAAGTCCGAAGTCCGGAGTCTGAATGGCAGCGCGCTCCATCGCGGGGAGAGAGGGGATCAATGTCCAAGGATCGCGCGGAGAATCCGCGCGCGGCGGCGAAGGGCCTCGCCGCCCTACCTTTCCGGCGCCTGGAGCCGG
>CAZIUM010000131.1:0-7962 GCA_964542285.1 uncultured Lentisphaerales bacterium | reverse complement strand
CTGGGACGGTTGCGCTGTCTCTATGTAGCCATCAACCCCGAGGACACCAATCCAGAGGTCACCCCGGGGCGTTCCTATGACGATGGATTGGATTCGATCCGTCTGCCGGAAGCACAGGTTCTGCTTAGCCTGGTGGTCATTTACGGTGGGGTGGTCAACCTTTCCGACAAGCTGACCGTGCTCAACCAATTCGGCCTGGATTTATTGCGCAGAACGGTAGCGGCCCGCCGCGGCGGGGCGCCGTTGCCGCTGGACTTGTTCCAGAGCGCACGGCCCTCCTATTGGCTGCAAAAATTGCATGACGGGGGACGGCGGGTGTTGCTGATCAACTGGGAGGACGAGGAACGTGATTTGCGCCTCGATCTGGCGCCGCACGGCATCGCCGCCCGTCGAGGACGAGACTTCTGGACGGACCAGAACCATCCCATTGCCGACGATTGCATCCGCGCCACGCTGCCCCCGCACCACGGGCTGATGCTGGAACTGGAGCCATGACCACCGCTCAATAGCGGTAATGTTCGGGCTTGTAGGGCCCCTCCACCGGAATTCCTATATAGTTTGCCTGCTCCGGAGTCATGCGCGTCAGCTTGGCCCCCAGATGATCGAGATGCAGACGGGCGACTTCTTCGTCCAGTTGTTTCGAAAGGCGCGTCACCCCAATGTCGTGATTTTCCCTCCAGAGGGCGAGCTGCGCCAGTGTCTGGTTGGTGAAGGAGTTGCTCATCACGAAACTGGGATGCCCCGTGGCGCAGCCCAGGTTGACCAGACGTCCCTCCGCCAGCAGGTAGATGCTGTTGCCTTCCGGGAAGGTAAAGCGATCGACCTGGGGTTTGATGTTGACATGCTTTACGCCGGGCCATTTCTTGAGGCGATTGACCTGGATTTCATTGTCGAAGTGGCCGATGTTGCACACAATCGTCTGGTCACGCATGCGCGACATGTGTTCGGCGGTGATCACATCGCAATTGCCGGAGGCGGTGACGAAGATCTGCGCATGGGGCAGGGCCTCCTCGACGGTGGTTACCTTGAATCCGGCCATGCAGGCCTGCAAGGCGCAGATCGGATCGATTTCAGAGACCCAGACCTGCGCCTTGTGTTCACGCAACGATTCCGAGGATCCCTTGCCGACATCGCCGTAGCCGCAGACCATGGCCACCTTGCCCGCGACCATCACGTCCATTGCGCGTTTAATGCCATCGACCAACGATTCGCGGCAGCCGTATATGTTGTCGAATTTCGACTTGGTGACGGAATCGTTCACGTTGATGGCGGGCACGAGCAGCTTGCCGGCCTGCTGCATCTGGTAGAGCCGATTGACCCCCGTCGTGGTTTCTTCCGAAACGCCCCGCCATTCCGACACCACTTCCGCAAACCAACCGGGGGTCTGTTCGAGGGTGTCGCGAAGCACGGCATTCAGACAGGCCAGTTCCTCGTTGTCCGTGGGCTGATTGACGCTCGCGGGATCTTTTTCGGCTTCATAACCGCGGTGCAACAGCAGGGTCGCGTCCCCGCCGTCGTCGACCACCAGATGGGGTCCGTGACCATCCGGCCAGGTCAGGGCCTGCTTGGCACACCACCAGTATTCGGCCAGCGTTTCTCCCTTCCAGGCAAAGACCGGAATTCCGCGCGCCACGATGGCGGCAGCGGCATGATCTTGAGTAGAGAAAATGTTGCAACTGGCCCAACGAATATCGGCGCCCAGTTCAGCCAGGGTTTCGATCAGCACGGCCGTTTCCACGGTCATGTGCAGACTGCCCATGATGCGCGCGCCGCGCAGGGGTTTGTCGACGCCATACTTGGCGCGGGTGGCCATCAGTCCGGGCATTTCCTTCTCGGCGATTTCAATGGCGCGGCGGCCCCAGTCGGCCAGGGCAATATCCTTGATCTTGTAGTCCATATCGTTTCAATCCATTTTTCGTTCAGCGGTTTGCGGCGGAACGCAGGGCGTCCGCTCGATCGGTTCGTTCCCAGGGGAACCGATCACGTCCGAAATGTCCATAGCTGGCGGTATCGCGATAACACCAGCCGGTGGGGTGGGTGAGTTCCAAGTCCTTGATGATTCCAGCCGGGGTAAAGTCGAAGACATCCCCCTGCTGCAGGATGTCCGCCAGGCGTTGTTCGTCGACCCTGCCGGTACCATAGGTCGAGACGTTGATGCTCAGCGGGTTGGCGATGCCGATGGCGTAGGCCACCTGAATTTCACACTTGCTGGCCAGGCCCGCGGCCACGATGTTCTTGGCGGCATAGCGGGCATAATAGGCCGCGGAACGGTCCACTTTGGAAGGGTCCTTGCCGGAAAAGGCGCCGCCGCCGTGCGAACCAACGCCGCCGTACGTGTCGACAATGATTTTGCGTCCGGTCACGCCGGAATCGCCCTGCGGACCCCCGGTGACAAAACGCCCGGTGGGATTGATAAACCAGTTCGTTTCGTTGGTCAAAAGCCCCGTCGGTTGCAACAATTGCTGCGCGACTTCGCGCAAATCCCTGGCGATTCGATCCAGGGGCACATCGGTGGTCTGATGCGAAATGACAACGGAAGTGATGGCCGCCGGTTTGCCGTCGGCGTGCAGTATCGAGACTTGGGCCTTGGAATCGGGTTCCAGGTAATCGATGACGCCGGTTTTGCGCAAATGGGCCAAATGTTCCAGCAAGCGGTGCGAAAGCATGATCGGAGCCGGCATCAACTCCGGGGTGGCGTCGGTGGCATACCCGAACATCATCCCTTGGTCGCCCGCGCCTTGAGCCGTCGGTTCGGAGCGCGAAACGCCCTGGTCGATGTCTGGAGATTGCGCATGCAGTCCACAGACATAATTGAAGGTGTCACAGGAAAATCCGAGCCCCGGCTTGACATATCCGATCTCACGCACGACCCGGCGGGCAATACGCTCGAAATTGATCTCTTCGACCCCCTTGACCTTGAGTTCGCCGGCATTGACGGTCAGGTTGGAGGTCACCAGGGTTTCACAGGCTACATGGGCCGCGGGATCCAAGGCAAGACAGGCATCGAGAATCGCGTCCGAAATTTGATCGCAGACCTTGTCGGGATGACCTTCCGAAACCGATTCCGAAGTGTAGACATGCCGCGTCGCAAGTTTGCTCATTTAATAAATCTCCTAAAATTTTTATCGTATCAAATTCCATTGCTCCGCGCCACAGTTAATGTCCGCACAGTTAATGCCCGCATTGCCCGCATTTATGTGCCCATTTTACATCGGAAACACTCCTTTGAAGACGCGATTCAACCCTGCAAGGAAAGTTCAAAGAGTTCTCGGGCCATCGTCTATTTTTTCAAAGGGAATTCAAGGCGGACGAGCGCACCTCCGGAAGGAGACGTTGACAGTATCAAGGACCCGTCGTGGGCCTCGACAACGTTCCTGGTAATAAAAAGGCCCAATCCCATTCCGCCGGTTTCCCCTTTTGTCGTATAGTATCTGGAGCGAACGTCCGCGAGTTTTTCCGGCGCAAAGCCAGGCCCGTTATCCCTGACCTCGACCCACACCTTGTCCTCATCCTTTTGCCAGCCGACGTGAATCACGCCCCCCGTGGCCGGCAGGGCTTCGGCGGCGTTGCCAACGATGTTCTGCAATGCCCGGAAAACCTGAAGATTGTCCCCTTCCATCACGCAGTCCTCCGGGCCTTCCTCGATGTCGATTCGGCCATCTTTCGCCACAACTCTCGCCCGGACATTTCCTACGACTTCCATAACCAGAGGAGCGATGGAGATGGGCTGAACCGACGTTTTCATCTGGCGGGAACGTTCTCGCCAGAGCGTGAGCATTTCGCTGCAGCGCGTGGCGCTTTTCTCGATCTGCTCCAGATAGGCGATGTTCATTTCGCCCGCTTGAATATTCCGGCCTTCCATCTCATTAATCAGAATTTGGACATAGCCGAGGATCACGCTCATCGGACTGCTCAAGTCATGCACCAGTTCGAAAGAATTTTCCCCCAGGGCCGCCAGTCGCTCGCGTTGTTCCAGGTGTTCGCGTAGCTCCCCTTTAATCGACTCGAGGTGTCCGAGCGTATCGGCTCGGGCGCGATGGAAGCGGGTCCTGCGAATGTATTTCGCGATACTCTCTCGCATTTCATGCATGTCGAACGGTTTTTTCAAGTAATCGGTCGCGCCATGTCGAATAGCTTCCTGGGCGGTGTCCAGCGATCCGTATCCGGTCAACATGACGATGGAAACCTGCGGATCGATCTCCCGCATCTCCTGGAGACCCTGGATTCCGCTCTTGCCGGGCATCTTGATGTCGGTGATCACGCAATCCGGAGGCTGTTGTTTCATCTCCCGGATTCCCGCGTCCACGGACTCGACGCATACGACCTCGTACAGATCCTTAAACAGGTAGCGAAGGCTCTCACGCGGACCGATTTCATCATCTATCACCAGAAGTCGTTTTTTATCCATGGTGGACAGATCCTTTACTTACTGCAACCACATGCTCCGTATTTCAGAATTTGAAACCATAGGAAAAGCTCAACAATTGCACGTCGAAATCGTATTTTCCGCCTGCCGGGTTCGATTCCGGAATGTTGCGCCCGTTAAACAACCCATGCGCCAGTCCCAGATCGACGCAGTGGCGCTCGTCTTCGTAGCCCAGACCCAGCGAAACCACCCCTTGATCCTCATCGGGGGTCAGCGGACCGTACGTATCGTCCGGCGTCGGATTCTCCAGGTACTTGTATCCGCCGCGAAGCGTCCAGCCCGGCTTGAAATTCCAGTACAGCCCCAGCCCGGCGGTCCAGGTGTCGTTCAACTTCTGTGGATAGGTTCGCGTACCGAAGGCGTCATCCTTGACCGTCAATTCCCTGTACCTGGAAAACTCCAGCCACTCGCCGGACAACTCGAGACGCCACGTTTGCTTCCATTCCACTCCATAGGCCAGCCCCACGATCGTCGGGTAGTCGATTTCGGCTTCCACGTCGCTCTTGTTCCCGATGGACAAGGTGTTGTCCCCTTCGTACGGGATCGAGAAGGGGGCACGGAAGGTTGCGACCAGGCGCTGGTTTTCCGCCATTTTCCAGATAATGGCGCCGTTCCATCCAAGGGCTTCGCCGTCCGCATCCAGACGACTGTAGGTTCCCGCGGGAATTCCCAAGGCTTCCAGTCCGAAAAGACGAGTGTCCTGTTTCACCCGGCCGTAATACAGATCCGCGCCAAGCCCCAGCGACAGGGAATCTCCGAGGCGGAACGCGACATTGGGCGTAAGATCGGCCACCGTCATGCTTCCCGCATAGGGCAGACCGCGCAGCGCGAAATAATCATCGTCGCGCCACTTTACCGAACGTCCGTAGGGAACATACAGAGCTACCCCGAAGGCCAGTCTGCCGGAATCCAGGGGCAGGGCCAGCGAAAAGCCGGGAATAGCAAAGAAAGGCTCGCGGGATCGGTCCGAAACGCCCAGGGTCTTGAATTGGTTGCGACCATAGCCCGTCAAAAGGTTTATCTGGAACATCGGACCGGACAAATCCACGAGATTGGCTGAATTGTGAATGGTGGCATTCGCATCATCGGCAAAGACACTGTATCCCCCGATGGCGCCGATGGCGGCAGCGCCCTCAGGGGGATTACGATATCCCTCGGCTCTGGCTGGAACGCAAATCCAATCCATTGACAATACCGTAATAAGCACCCACAATTTGTGAGATGTACAACGCATTTGATCCCTTTCCTCTGTGCATGGCGGACCCTGCGGTCCAGTTTGAAGCAAACCATTCAAGTAATGTAGTCTTCGTCCCCAAAGTGCGCCACAAAAAAAACGTCCCTGACCGGGGGGGGGCTGTGATGTGAGATGGAGCCTTCTGGCTCCGTGGTTTCGTGTCTCCACTGAGAATGATTTCCTCCTTGGCATTTACAAATCCACTCCCGACGACTATAGTCAAAAATTTATTACCCATACCCGACTGCCAGGGATGAAGCCGCTATGAATCCATATACAAGGGTCGTTGTCACCGGAATGGGAATCGTCTCGCCCGTCGGCATTGGTTTGAAACCGTACTGGGATTCCCTGATTCATTGCAAAAGCGGCGTCGGTCCGATCACCCTGTTCGACACGAGCAGGGTTCCGTTAAAAATCGCCGCGGAAGTGAAACACTTCGACCTGCGACGGATTCTGGGAAACGAATGCAAGCCCGGACGGATGGGCCGCCAGACGCAGTTCGGACTGGTGGCCGGGAAAATGGCGATCGAACATGCCGGGCTGTCCCCTGAAATTCTGCGTCAGTCGGAACCGCTTTCGTTGGTAATGGGCATTTGCAGCGCCGCGGTCGATGTGGTTGAAAAAGGCACGGAAACCATTTTGACCCGCGGCGTCCGGCGCATCCGACCCCATTTTGTAGGGGCCTGCCAACCTCATGCCATCGGTGCGGCCCTGGTCCAGATGCTCGGGGTTCAGACCTCCGTGCTGACCATCTCCTCCGCCTGTCCTTCCGGACTGGACGCCGTAACCGCGGCAACCGAATTGATCAAAAGCGGACGGAAGGACCTTGTGGTCGTCGGATCGGCGGACTCCCCCTTGAACCTTTCCACCGTCGCCTCTTTTTGTGCTGCCGGGATTCCCTCCGTTTCTACGGACTTCCCTCCGAATGAAATCTGCCGTCCCTTTGATGCCCGACGCAGCGGAGCCGTTCTAGGAGAAGGCTCCGCTTTCCTGATCCTAGAGCGACTGGACACCGCCTTGGCCCGCAATGCCGACATTTACATGGAGATCGCTGGAGGGGCCACCCTGACGGATTCTCCCGGAAGCGACGGCATGGAGGGAATCTTCCACACCATGAAAACCGCGATGGACCACGCCGGAATCCGCCCGGGGCAGGTTGACTACATTTGCGCCAACGCCGTCAGCGATCCGAACGGCGATCGCCTGGAAACCGAATGGATCAAGAAATGTTTCGGGGACCTGGCCTACCGTATCCCGATCAGCTCCATCCGCGGTGTGATGGGGCATCCGCTGGCGCCGGCCGGACTCTTCCAGCTCGTGGCTTGTGCCCTTTCCTTCCAGCACCGGACCGTCGTCCCGACGGCAAACCTTTGTTATCCGGACCGGGAGTGCGATCTGGATTACGTGCCCTGTACCCCCCGGCGCGCGACGCTGGAGTATATCCTGGCCAACGGGCATGGCATGGGCGGCGAAAACAGCACTGTAGTTTTAAAACGCATTCCGTGAACACCTTTCAGACAGTCGTTCTCGTGTCCCTGCTGGGCAACACCGCCCTGGCGGTTTTGGTGCTGGCCGCCAATCCGAAGAGAGCGTTGAACCGCAGTTTTGCCATCCTCGCGACCCTGGTGTTTCTTTGGCTGGGCTCCATGTTTTTTGGAACCCTACGCTTGTCGGAACCCGACCTCCTGTTCTGGACCCGGCAGACTTCCGCGGTCGCGAATTTTGTCCCGCTGGGAGTTTTTCTGATCTATATCGCGGTGGCGTACCCTTCATTTACCCTGAGGCGCGCCCTGTACAAGCTGCGCTTTCTCGTGGTTTTGAGCCTGGGCACCTACGTACTGTGTCATTCGCCCGTTTTTATCCGCTCGGCCCGACATATCGGGGCTTGGCAAACGGTGCCGACGGTTGATTATGGCAACGGTTTTATCTTTTACATTTTTTATTTCCTGGTGATCATTACCACCCTGACCGCGGGGTTCCGATCCACCTATAAACACAGCCAGGGCGTCCAGAAAGAGGAACTCATGTTTCTCCAGATCGGGGCAACAGCCGGACTGATCTTCGGTGTTGGACTCTTAATTTCCGGCGTGATTTTCCGCTATCAGGAAGTAACCCGGTTTCTGCCCTTGTCCGTGCTCGTGCTGGACAGTTTCATTGCCTATGGAATCGCCACCCGCCGCATTCTTTCCGCGCCGGTCATTATTCAACATTTCGTGGCCTATGCCCTGATGCTGGCCTACCTGAGCGTCATCTATGTCGCGGTGGTATGGCTGTCGGACAAACTGTTCCTGTGGATTCTGCC
>CAZIUM010000130.1:0-8072 GCA_964542285.1 uncultured Lentisphaerales bacterium | reverse complement strand
GCCGTTCATAAACAACCGTTGCCTTATTGTGCCGCGCGGGAGACCCGCGCGACACTGACGCCTCGCGGTTACCACGACGCTTGACGCTCGGGACACAATATCCAATGACCCTTTCCGCACCGGAGACGACGAACTCCGCGCCCCCCTGGAACACCCCCCACATGCGGCTTCACACGGGAATAAGTTTCGGCTATACTGTGGTCGTTATTGAACCGGTTGTGTCCGCGGGGGAACGATATCGTGAAATCCGGCCATCTTCTTCTTGGCTGTGCCTGCCTTTTTTTGGGTCCGGCACTTTACGCCCAGTTGATCCCCGGTGACGTAGAACACGCGGCGGAGCCCGACAAGCCCTCCCCGTCGGAGACGATCCCGGAACGGCTGAAGGTCCCCTACCTTGCCACGGAGCATGTCAAGCCGGTCGTCACGACGGACGAAGACGTCCGTATCGGGTTCTTCGTCACGGACTGGAACCACAGCCTGGTTCGTCATGGGGACGACTCCTTTCGTTTTGACGTGGAAATCCGTTATTCCTCGGACGGGCGACATTGGACAACGCGAAAGGCCTCGGCCCTTCCCTCGGGAGATCATAGCCTCTCGCTGGGAAAATTGACTTCCGGGGATTACCAGCTTGCCATTCAATGCCGCGATGCCCAGGGCCGCCCCTCGCATGTGGTGTGGCATGAATTTCTCGTTCGAACCGCGGAAGAACTCGCCATTCCCGAAAAGCAGGTCTACCGGATGTCGCCCAAAGACCTGGAAACCTACGGAATTCGCAACGACGGGCCTGCCGGAACACCGATTCCGGTCGAGATGGGCGACATCGACGGACTGAAGGACAAGGCTCTTGCGGATCATATCGCCAGCCGCCTGGAGGAAGCACGGAAAACCATGGACGTTCCTCCCGACGGATACGTTATTCTGGCCGCCGCGCGGGATGGCAGGATCCTGCAGCATGCGAGCCGTCGCTCGCGGGTAGTGTACGGCGACGCGTATGACAAAGCCGCGGTGGAGCGACAGGCGACGCAGACCGCCGAAGGACTGCAACGGCTGCTCGAAGACACGGCCTCGCGCGGCTTCCGCAAGCTGGTGCTGCTGCCGGGCATTTATCTTGTGAGCGCCACGCAATGCCTTTCGCTGCCGGATCGCTTCACGCTCGATTTGAACGGCGCCACGCTCAAGATGAACGCATTCACGGGAAGCAAGGGCGTGATCGTCGAAATCCGACACAAAACCGATTCGCATCTGGTGAACGGAGTGATCGAAGGCGACTACTACGAACACGATTACGCCAATTCGCCCAACAAATCGGAATGGGTTCTCGGAATCACCCTGCGAGGCGACTGCCGCTACTGCAGTTTCGAGGACCTTGAAATTCGCAATATCACCGGCTACGGCGTCTCCAACGGCACGGCCGCGTATGACCACACCTTTCCCGGAGTCGTTCCTTTCCACGGATCGAGCGTCGCCTACATTCCCGGCATCCTCGACCTGGACACCGGAGACGTCGATCCCGCCGTCCACGGCATGTTCACCAGCGACTTCCGCGACATTCGCACCCTGGCCACCAACGGGTATCTCTCCGTGTCCAAATACCTGGGGTACCAGGGCATCCGCACCAAGTCCTGGGTTTTCCTCGCGGGATTTTACGATGCCGACCGGCGCTTCATCGCGGGCGAACAGGCCTTTCAGTACCGTTCGATCCGCATCCCGGAAGGCGCGGCCTTCCTGCGCATTTCGGTCGCCGAGGAAAGCGCCGAGAAGGCCCAGGCTTCCGAACTTTCGGCGCAGCGCTTCAAACTGCCCTGGAACTGTACCTACCGCAACCTCACGATCGCCCGCTGTCGCGCGGTCGGCATGGCTCCCGCGGCCATGCGGAACATGCTGATCGAAAATTGCGACTTCTCCTTCAGTGGAGAGACGCTGGCAACTTGCGCCTTCGACGCCGAAGACGGCTGGGACATGATGCAGGACGTCACCATCCGCAACAACCGGTTTCACGACAATCCCCACAACGAACTGCTCACCTGCGCCGGCCACAACTTTATCGTCGAGGGCAATCGAGGACACATCCACCTGTACGAACGCACCAACAGTCCGCAAGTCCGGAGCAACGCATTCACCCGCGCCAGTTTTCTTTGCGGCAACCGTAATCGCACCATGCATGGGCGCTACTTCGGCAACACCTTCCGCGACAGCCTGCGCCTGGGCTCAAAAAAGAAGACCGACTGGGATATCGTCATCGGCGGACCGATCGCTTCTTCCCGTCCGGAAGGCATCCTGGATGTCACCTGCGGCGCGACGGGACGGTTCCGCGAAGCCCGCTTCGGTCCGATCGGCAACCGGGGCGGGAATTTCGAACACTGCACCTTCGACCGCGCGCATTTTGTCCTGACCTTTTCGAACCAGTCCTTTACGGACTGTGTTTTCCGCCAGGGCGTCTTTCAGCATCTCAACCGAACCAACCGATTCGAACGTTGCGTTCTCTCCGGAGGAGAAATCGTCGGCATGAGCGGTGGCAGCCTCGCCTTCAGGAATTGCGCCCTTACGAATCTGACGATCAACCCGGGTTATTGGGCCAAACCGAATCGCCTGAGAGCCGAGCATTGCACGGTGCGCAATACCGACCGTCCGTTTCTGCGTTTTCCGGTCTACTCCATCGACACGATCCTTTTGAAGCAATCGACGTTCGACACGGGCGACAACGCCGTGGTCCAGATTTACGACCTGCGCGAACAGGACACGGACCCTCTTCCGGCGCGGCTAGTCCTCGAGGAATGCACGGTGCAAGGCACCGCGCCGGCGATGGTTGCCGTACCGTCCCGTCAACGCGAGGTTCGCAAGCAACTGACGCTGCGTGGAATTAAAAACGTGCTGCCGGAAACCATGTCGCTGATTCTTTCCGAAGACGTCAGGGACTCGTGGAAACTGGAATTGTCCCAAATCCCATGAACATCAGGGTATGCGATGATGTGTTAAGATCCGTCTTGCCAGGAGAACGAAATGAAAATTCAGGACTGCCGAAATGGAACAGACACAAGGCTCCTGCTCGGGGCATTCATAGGATTGACGATCGCAACCGGATTGGCGGGACGCCTGGAGGCCGCGAACCTGTGGCAGGGACCGATCGATGGCGATTGGTTCGAACCTGCCCACTGGAGCGAAGGCGTGCCGACCCACGGCGCGGAGGTGTCCGTCGACAGCGGATCTTCCATTCTGCTGACCAATGCCACGCCCCCCCTGGCGGAATTCACGCTGGCATCCGGGGCCACCCTGACGTTCCAGGGTTGGGAGAGTCCCCTGACCGCCGACGAAATGATCATCGGCGGCACGCTGACGCATCTCGATCATCTCGCGGTAACCGAGACCAACACGCTGGGTGGCTGGGACACGCTCCATCGGATTTTCCTCCAGGGGTCGAACATTACCATCGCCGCCGGTGCGGTGCTGAACGGCGATTATCTGGGCTACCCTTCCACCGCCGGTCCCGGCGGTGCCGGAGGCAATCGTGACGGCGCCGGACATGCCGGACGCGGAAGCGTCGGTGCTACCGGAACGTTTGTCGGCGGAGGCGACGAGTATGGCGACCCCGTGGCTCCGTACCAGCCCGGCAGCGGCGGCGCGGACATCAACCGGGGCGGCTATGGCGGCGGGGCCATCCGCATCGTGTCCACGGGTCACCTGGACATTTCGGGCACTCTTTCAGTCAATGGGCGCAACTACTTTGACACCCATGGCGCCGGAGGTTCCGGCGGCAGCATCTGGTTGACCTGCCGCACCTTCGGCGGTGCCGCCACGGGACTCGTACGGGCCAATGGCGGCAAAGGTGCATCCCAGGGCGGCGGGGGCGCCGGAGGACGTATCGCGCTGCATTACGATGCCGAACCACAGGCCGCTCTCGCGGAACCGGTTCCGCCCGTGCGGTTCTTTGCCCAGGCGGGGGACCCCGGTGGAACGGCCTGGGAACGCAACCCCTTTCCTCCCGCCATGGGAACGCTTTACGTCCCGGATCGGCTTTTCCTGACGTCCCCCCTGGAGGCCCAGCGACTCTGGCATGTGCGCCTGATCCCGGGAGAGCATACTGTCTGGCGTCCGGATGCCCTTTTGGTGGATCACTGCGTGGTCGGATTCGCCGAAGGGTTTGAGATGACCGTCACCAACAACCTTCTGCTGCGCAACGAGGCGCAACTACATTTGTTCGCGGCGCCGGTGCCCGATCCCGAAGCCGAAGACGGCGCCGTGCTGACCGTGGGGGGCGATCTGCACCTGGCGACCAATTCCTGGATTTTCCCCTATGCCAGTGACACCAATGGCGCCAGCGTGAAGTGTTCCGTTGGAGGCAATCTGACAATCGAAGCGGACAGCGGATTTAACGCCGATGCCCGCGGCTTCCGTTGGCAGCAGGGACCGGGCATCGAAGAACCGCGCTTCTCGGAACTGGGTTCCGGCCTGCTCATCAGAAACGGGAGCGGCGCGGGCCACGGTGGCGGAGGCGGCGCGGGCTGGGACTGCACCGGCGGCCGCGGCTACGGTTCCCCCGCCACTCCCTATCTGCCCGGCAGCGGTTGCCCCAAGCGGTACGGAGCCCGCGGCGGGGGTGTGATCCGTCTCGAGGTCACGGGTCATGCACACATCGACGGCACGCTGACGGCGGCTGGCGCCGTCGGCAATTCTCACTCGATCGACGGGAGCGGTTCCGGGGGCGCGGTCTGGTTGCAATGCCGCACCTTCGGCGGCGCCGCCACGGGATTAATCACGGTGCCCGGCGGCAATGCCCGTCCGAATTCAGGCCCCGGAGGCGGCGGACGCATCGCCATTCACTACGACCCCGTGCCGCAGGCCACGCTCCCGGCGCCGGAAATTCGGTTTTCCGCCGCCGCCGGTTTGCGGTTCTCTACTTCCCCTATCCGGGGCGCCGAAATGGGCAGTCTTTACTTCCCCGATTCTCTGCTGGCGCCAACGTTGATCGAAAATGGCCGCATCCTTGAAGCCCGATTGGAAATCCCCAACTTCACCTCCTGGACCGCCACGAACCTGACGGTGGGCACCGGGGAAGTGGCTTTGGGGGAAGGGTTTCGCCTCGATATCGTCGGCAACCTGACGCTTGCACCAGGCGCCCGACTGCATTTGCATGCGGCGCCTACGAACTCCCCCGGCGAGACGGGAGCCGGGTTGACAGTCGGCGACGATCTGCATATTTCCGAAGACGCCTGGATTTACCCCCATGCCGAATGGACCAATGGCGCCGTGGTCGAAATCGTGGCGGGCGGGGACGTCACGATCGCCTCCGGTGGCGGTATCGATGCCGATGGCACCGGTTGGACACCCGTTTCGGACAATAGAAACGGCCCCGGTGCGGGCCAGGACAATGCCAGCGGCGGCGGCTATGGCGGTCGGGGTGGCGGGCCCCATGGCGGCGCCGTGTACGGCTCCGCACGCTTGCCGCTGTCGCCCGGCAGCCCGGCAGGATGGTATTGCTACAGTGCCGGCCTGCGCGCCGGACAGGGCGGCGGCGCGATCCGTCTGCTGGCGGGCGGGGAGATGCGCCTGGACGGCATCCTGAGCGCCAACGCCATGCCACAGGAACCCAGTTACGGAGGCCGCGGAGCCAGCGGGGGCGCCATATTGGTTGCCTGCGCCCGCATGACGGGCCAAGGCACCCTGCGGGCCAACGGCGGGTTGAACTATAGCAAGGCGGAGGCCGACGGGGGCGGCGGACGGATCGCCGTATGGATCGGCATACCGCTGAACAGCGTCCGGCAGGCGATCGCATCCGCGTCCGGTGCCGGAGTGGGTCCCTTGGAGGGATACCATTCGTTTGACGGCATCCTGGAGGCCCTGCCGGCCAGCGAGGCCGCGGAGCCGGGCTCCACCGGATTTTTTGGCATCACCGGCACCATGATCCTGTTGCGCTGACGAAGGCCTTTTGCCAACGGAACCGTTATGCCCGGATTCGTATGCCTACGGGGGAGACCCGTTGGGTGAAACTTCCGTCTGAACCATGGCTTCCGCCGCCTCGTTCGCCTGGGACCGAAGGGCATGGCGGCGAAGCTGGCCGCAGGCGGCATCGAGATCGATGCCGCGAGAATGGCGCAGGGTGACGTTCAGTCCCGCCTGCCGCAGGATATCCGCGAACGCATCGCAGGCGTCCGGTTCTGGAGGCAGGCCATCGAATCCCTCGACGGGGCTCAGGGGGATCAGGTTGACACGGCAGGGGCGCTCGCGCAGCCTTCCAGCCAGGGTCCGTGCCTGTTCCGGCGCGTCGTTGAGTCCACTAACGAGGGTATATTCGTAGGTCACGATCCGGCCGGTCCCGGCGCTGTAATCGTCGCAGGCCTGGAACAGCTCCGGCAGCGGCCAGCGCCGGTTGACCGGCATCAACCGGGAGCGCAATTCGTCGTCGGGCGCATGCAACGAAATCGACAACTCCACCTGCAGCCCTTCCCCGGCCAGGCGCCGGATGCCGGGGACTACCCCGCAGGTGCTGATGGTCATGCGGCGGGCCCCGATGCCGAGACCGTCGAAGTCGTTGAGCACCCGCACGGCACGCAGGGTCTGGTCGTAGTTGTCGAATGGCTCCCCCATTCCCATGAACACGATGTGCGTCAGCCGCCGCACGTTCGGCGCGTCCATGGCGGCCATGGCCTGCCCGACGATTTCTCCCGCATCCAAGTTGCGCGCGAGGCCGTCCTGCCCGGTAGCGCAGAAAGCGCATCCGAAGGAGCATCCGACCTGGGTGGACACGCACAGGGTCAAACGATCCCGGGTGGGAATCAGCACGCTTTCCACGGCCTCCCCGTCACGACAAGTCAGCAACAGCTTCACGACGCCATCCGAAGCCTGTCGCCGTTCGATCCCGCGCCAGGCTTCGATCTCGTAATGTGACGCCAATTCCTCCCGCCAGCGTGCCGGAAGGTTGGTCATGGCCTCCCACGACCGGATGCGTTTTACATACAACCACTGCCAAATCTGCGGGGCGCGAAACGCGGGCTGTTCCGCTTCCCGGCAGCGTTGCCGCCAGTCGTCCGGCAGGAGCGACCAGGCCAGGGTTCGCCGCGATACGTTATTCATAGGAATGCCGTGCCTCGGGAAAGCGACCGGACTCGACCTCCTGGGCGTATTCGGAGACCGCCTGCCGCATCGTGGAATCCAGGTCGGCATAGCGCTTGACGAAACGCGGCAGATTGGCCTCGGGAGTCAGGCCCAGCATGTCGTGCAGCACCAGCACCTGGCCGTCGCAATGGGGACCGGCTCCGATGCCGATCGTGGGCACCGGCACGGCCGCGGTAATGCGCCGGCCGAGCTCCGCCGGCACGCATTCCACCACCACGGCAAAGGCCCCGGCCTCGGCCAGCGCCCGGGCATCCTCCACGAGCTTGTCGCCCGCCTCGGTCTGGCGTCCCTGCACCTTGAATCCGCCGAAGGCCAGCACGGACTGGGGCGTCAAGCCGATGTGTCCAAGCACGGGCACACCGTTGGCCACCAGCTTGCGGGTCAGGTCGGCCCGGATGGCGCCTCCCTCGAGCTTGACGGCGGCGGCGCCCGCCCGCAGGAAGCGCGCGGCATTATTCAAGGCCTGCTCATCGCTGACCTGGTAGGACATGAAAGGCATGTCGCCCACCACCAAAGCCGAATGGGCACCCCGGGCCACCGCCGCGGTATGATGCAGCATCTGCTCCATCGTCACGGGCAGGGTGGTATCGTAGCCCAGCACGGCCATCCCTAGGGAATCGCCCACCAGGATCAGCGGAAGGCCCGCTTCGTCAACAATGCGCGCGGTGGCATAATCATAGGCCGTAAGGCAGGCAATACGCTGCCGGCCCTTGGCCTGCCGAATCTTGGTTGCCGTCCATTTGTTCATGGCGCAATGATAGCAAAAATCGATCCGTTTGATAATGGATGCCATCATCGCGCAGGGATCGCGCGGGCAACCTTCCGGCGCATAACCCCGGAACCGATCGCGAGGTAGGGCGTGCGAGGCCCTTCGCCGCCCTACCATTTCGACCCTCAACCCCGCCCTACCCCTCAACCCTCAACCCTCACCCCTCAACCCTCAACCCTCAACCCTTCCCATG
>CAZIUM010000129.1:0-8079 GCA_964542285.1 uncultured Lentisphaerales bacterium | reverse complement strand
TATGCCGGCGATCTTTGCCTGGACGATTGCCGTATCGAGCTCGACCGGTGAGTTTCTCTGGCCGTGACGGGCTCCTTGGTGCTGACCAATGGCGCGGCTTTGGCGCTGCAGGCGGCGCCGGTTGAAATCCCCATCGAGACTCCCGGAGTGACTCTCCAGACGAGAGATGACCTGGAGATTCATGCCGGGAGCTGGGTCTATCCTGTGGCCGACCCAACCAATGGCGCCATGGCAATCCTTTCGGTCGGAGGCGACCTGCACATCAGGCCCGAAGGCGGTGTGGATGCCAATGCGGCCGGATATGCTCCCGGCGAGGGGCCCGGCCGGGCCCAGACGATCGATTCCGGTGATGGAGGACATGGGGGGGGCGGTTACGGCGGGCAGGGAGGTTCCGGTTACAACGGGGCCGGTCCCGGTGCCAGTTATGGCGCGGTAAACGGCCCGGTCCAGTGCGGCAGCGGGGGCGGAGGCGGATTGAATTACGGTTCCGGCGCGGGAGGCGGCGCCATTCGCCTGAAAGTCGCCGGCGATGCCATGATCGATGGCTGGCTCAAAGCCAGTGGGAGCCAAAGCCATTATGGACATCGGGGCGGTGGCGCGGGCGGTGGCATCTCGGTGTCCTGCCGGACGTTGCGTGGCGGGAGTACGGGGCGGATAGTTGTCGAGGGCGGACAGGCCCATTATTACGGAGGATGTGGCGCAGGCGGACGAATCGTCATTGACTACGATTCGGTTCTACAGGCGGCCGAAGTTCACGACAGACCGGAATTGAAATTTTCCGGATATGTCTTCCCCAAGTCGCGTATGGGCGACACGTTTACGCTGCCTCCGGAAATGGGTACCCTTTGGCTGCCGGATTTTCAACTGCTGGCGGACGGACCGACGGCGACCTGCCGGATGTCCGATTCACGGTTCCGGCACACCCGTTTGTTCGTGTCGGGGTATGAGCATACCTGGTCGCCGGCGGCATTGACCCTGGACAACTGTGTGCTGGGCTTGCCCGACGGATTCGACTTACAGGTGGCGGAAACGCTGTTGTTGACCAATGGCGCGGCCATACACATGCGGGCGTCCGCCACCAACGGTAGCGACAGACTTTACGGCGCAACGGTGACCATCGGGCAGGACCTCTTGGTAAGCAGCAACAGTTGGATTTACCCATGGGCGGCACCCACGAATGGCGCCGTGGTTGGGATACAGGTTGGTGCCTCGGTTCATGTGGCGGTGGGGGGCGGGATCGATGCCACCGGCGGCGGCTTTTATCCCGCGTCCAACAACGGGATCGGTCCGGGCGCCGGCACGCATTATTCCTGTGGAGGCGGTTATGGAGGCCATGGTGGTGGAACACAGGGGGGGAATACCTATGGCATGCCCGCCCTGCCGGTGCTGCCGGGGAGTCCGGGGGGCTGGTATCACACGAACGGACGCTTTACAAATGCCGGTCGCGGCGGGGGAGTCATCCTCCTTCTGGCGAAAGGTATCCTTCACCTGGATGGAGCGCTGATCGCGGATGGCCAGACGGGATTCCGCCTCCAAGGCGCCTCCGGCAGTGGGGGCTCCATTTTCCTGGCGGCACGCCGGTTCAAGGGCCATGGGCAATTGCTGGCGCGCGGCAGACCGTGGGGAACTACTTTTTCGACCTACAGCAGCGGGGGGGGACGGATTGCGGTCTGGCGTGGCGTTGAGAGGTCCCAGGTCGAGGCATGCCTTCGTGGCGCGACGTTACCGTCGCTGGCGGTTGTTGCCTCGGTTCCGGCCTTTGAGGGCGGCACGATCGATGTGCATTCCATCGGCACGGAAGAACCCCAGTATGCCGGTACCGCGGGATTCTACACTCTGGCGGGGACCTTCTTCATGTTGCGCTGAATGGCTTCATGGGAGACCGGTCGTGCTGGGAACCGGGAGGGTGGGGGCATCGGTGGCATCGGCTTCGACGACTTCGCGGGGCAGCATCAGTTCATCGGCGCTGCGTGCGAGGTAGGGCGGCACGGTCATCAGCAACCGGCGTCCCGCGCTCGAGGCCAGGCGCCATAAACGGCCATCCTGACCCGGCGCGACCGGAATGGCGAAATAGTTGCCTTTCCCGAATTCGTCTTTCGTAAAAACAAAGACGCGGTTACCGTCACCGTCGAGCATCGAGCCGACCCCGTCGGCGAACCCTCCCACGATTTTCGTGCCCCTGGGAACATAGAAATACATGTCGATGCGATGCGAGAGCCGGGCCGGTTCTTCGATGGACGTGGCGAAGACCACGGGCGTGCCGTCCGGCCAGCGCACATGCGCCGCGCGTCCCTGGGTTGTTACATCCACGCGGTGCACACCGGCAAACCGGGTGGTCAGTCGCACGGTATGCGGTTTTTTGTCGTTGGGGATGGTTGCCTGAGCGAGTTCCGCGCGGGTCGGATCGTCCGCGGCACTCCACGTGAGGGTGGTCCGTCCGCCGGTCGAGACCTGTCCGCCGGTTACGACCAGATCCAGGGTGGATGGGGCTTCATCCACCCAGACATAAAAATGATGTGCCGGACGGCAGTGGCCGTAGTTGCCTGTTCGGGGCGTCTGCAGCCCCAGGCTCCGTGCCGGCACCAAATCCTTGCTATAGCCCACGGGCGAGAAGGGAATCAGCTCATTGCCGGCGATGCCCGCTTCGATCAGGGATTCGATTTCGTCGGTTGTAAAAGGCGTGCTGTCCTTCCAGGGGTTTGTGCCTTCCGGCACGTTCCAGACGGTGTCGCCGACGGGGCGATGCGGCCAGCCGCGCGTGTCACGCCACAGCGCATAGGAATGCACCATGTGAGTGTTCCGGATGCGGTAGGCATGTGAAAGCGCCGCGCCCACCCCCGATTCGTCCACCACATCTTTAAGCAGTTCGACATAGCGCGTATACAGCGCGAGATCATCCAAACGACCCCGGATGCCGGGATCGTCGCTGAGGCGTCGCGCCGCGTCGATCTGTCGGTACATGCGGCCGATGAGATCGGAGCTGAAAAGCGGACGATTGGCGCGGTCGATCATGCGGTAATACTCACGCATGGGTTCTTGCGCCGGACCGAACGCCTTTTCAAAGAAATCGTTGATGAGGGCTTCCGTGTCGGCCTGGGTATCCCACAAGGTGCGCGCCGCGAGATAATATCCCAATCCGCCCGGTCCCCAGCTATTGCTCGATTCGGCACTCATGTAACGCGCCCCCAATTCGTGCTGCCTTTTGATGCGGGCGACGATGGCGCGCGGATCGCCGGCCGGCAACCCGCCGGGACGTTCCTTGTGCGAAATCACGACGCTGTAGTATTCGCGTACGCCGACCGTCGCGCCCTGCCGGCTCCAGCCCTGTACCAATTGCTCGAAGGTGTAGCCGCCGGGAATAAAACCGGTGGCCACGCCCACCGCGACGTTGGGATGCACTTTAATGGTCGGTGGTGGCGCATGTTTGAAGTACGCGTAGATGCCGACATACTTGCCGGGATATTTTGCATTCACGGCTTCCGCGACTTCGTTGGCAAGCGTCACCAGGCGGTCGGAAACACTGTTGTACATCGTGGCGTCCGGACAAGAGACGTCCGGGGGATTCCAGCCGTCGCCATCGCTGGGATCGAGCGAAATCGAATCGCGTTGCGGATTCTTCTCGAAAGCCGCCAGCGCCCAGTCCACCACCAGCTTGCGCAGGCCCGGATTCGAAACGCAGAACTTGACCGGCTTTCGAGACACCAGGTATTCCGGATGCGCATCGAATTCCGCTTTGTTGGCGCGGTAGATCGTGTCCCAGGCATGACCGGAGCGGATGCGCAGGCCGCCGGCGACCCGGTTGCGCACGTCCCACGTTGTCTTGTCGGCCCGGTTGTCGCTCCAATCGCCAAAGCCATACCAGATGCGACGATCATAGAAATCGGGCGCTTCAGTAGCGTCTACCGCGATTTTCAGGTCGAACGTTGCTGGAATTACTTCCCAATGCCTGCCCGGAAAAAAATGGCGGTACCCGAGCCGATCGAGAAAATCCCAAACGGCATGGCGCACCGCCAGTTCCGTCGCGCCGATGAGATACACACCTTGATCGTGCGAGCGCAATAGATATTCTTCGCGACGTGTCGGGTCCTCCAGATCGAAGAGGTTGTCCAGTTCCAGGTCGGGAAAATCGCCGATCGTCCCAACGGCCAGCCCGGTTTTTCCGTCGCCGATTTCGATTTCAAATGGCGCGCCGCTGATCTTTTCCAGGTATTGGGCCAGGGTGTCCGCCAGTTCTTTCACGTCCGGCGCGGCCAGTTCGGAAGCAACAACCGGATGAACCGCCCGGCCATCGGCGGCCAACGGGATTCTCGGGGCACCGATCGCGGATGGAATCCAAGCCAGGGCGCCAAGAGTCATGGTGAACAGGCGCACTCCTCGGAGTATGTGCGGACGGGAGGAACCACAAAAAAGCGGTGGGTTATTTTTTCTCATGTCGGAGAGGTATTCTACAGAAAATCACACTTCTTCGTCACCAGACAATGGTACGTCCCAGACATCCCGCGCGGCAAATACGAGTTCCTGGTGGCGCTCGGTACGCACAACGGACTGGGGCAGGACATCTTCCTGCGCTTCCTGGTGTTGCCGGGAGTCACGCGCGACAAGCGGCTCGACTTCCCGCAGACCGACTACCCGCGGCCGGTCTGATCAGTTAGATGTCGTACAGCGAGTCGCCCTCCGGCCAGCCTTCGCGGTGCCAGCGCTCGCAGGTGCCGGGCCACGGGAGAACGAGAATGACCGGGGGGGGGGCAGCCGATGCGTAGCGCATCGTGTTTTCGAAATGTTCGCGGTTGTTCATGCAGATCACCTCAACAGGAACAGCGTGCCTCGGGGCAGGATCAGGCGCTCATAGGCCCCCATGTTCACTCCCGTGTCCTGGATACGGGGTTCGTTATCGAAATCCACGGCGCTGTCCATCCAGGCGATGTATACCCCGGTATTGGCACAGGGGGATTCCACTTTCAAGTGATAGTCTCCGGCGACATGCGCCAGTCCCACGCCGCTTCCGGGCTCGTCGAAAATAGGGTTCTGGGCGATGTTGCCGGTCAGCACGTCGGGCTCGAGGTCCGAAGCGCAGGAATAGCCGATGTTGGTGATGGAGCCGGCAAAATCCTGCCCGCCGCTACCGGCCGCATTGGCCCAGAGGATGGCGTTCGTGACCGCCCCGGTCTCCTGGTACAGGCCCCCGCCGTACGTGCCGGCATAGTTTCCGACGATGGTATTGTTCTCGACGAGCTGGCCGCTGCCATGCTGGATGCGGATACCGCCGCCGAGATTCGGGGAGTGGTTGCCGAGCACCAGGTTGTTGCGGAAGATGCTGCCGGTTCGCAGGTAGGCCGCGCCGCCGCTACCGTAGTTGTGTATAAAGCGGTTCCGATAGATTTTGCCATAGTCGCTGAAAATGCCGCCCCCGGTACCGGCGCGGTTGGCCTCGACGATGCAGTCTTCTATCGTGCCGCTATTGATGGAGACCCCGCCGCCACGGTAGTGATTGGTGTTGCTGTGAATCCAGCAGTCCCGGGCCACGGAGGTGGAGGAGGCAATGTAGATTCCCGCGCCATCCCCGTTACCGGTGAGCTCGTTGGCACGGATTTCGCAGTCTTCGAGAAGGCTGCTTCCCGAGACGTACACTCCCCCCCCGCGGTTGCTCGACTCGACCCGGTTGCCAGTCACCAGGCAGTTCGAAACCGAGGTGCCCGAGGCCATGAAGATGCCGGCACCATGGCCGGTCGTGCGGTTATTCGCCACAATGCAGTCGCGCAAGGCGCCTCCCTGCAGGTAAATGCCGGCACCGGAATCGGTCGTGACGGCATTCGACACCGTGAAGCCTCGAAATACGGCGTCTGTAGCTCCGATGAACACGGCCCGGTAGGCATTTCCTTCACCGCCGCCGTCGAGAATTGTTGCCGTGGCGCCGTTCACGCTTTCGATCGTAATATTCTTTTCAAGGGTCAGGGGTTCGTTTAACCGGTAGGTGCCATCCCCAACCAGGACGCTAGATTTGAACTCCGGGGTGTCCAGCGCGGCATCCACGGCGTCCTGCAGGTTGGTGGCCGCCGTGGCCCAGCTTCCGAAGGGGGCGACATGCGATCCGTTCGGCGAAACGTACACTGTATCCGAAGCTACTTCGACATAGGCCGTCTTGACGATATTCGTAACTTGTCCGGCGGCGTTGCTAACCGTGAGCGTGACGTCAAAGGCGCCGAAATCGTAGACATGCGTGACTTCCCGCTGCGGACTGAACGCCAGCGTTTTTCCGTCGCCGAAGTTCCAGGCGTACTGCATGCCGTTGGTATCGGGTCCGGCTACATAGGCGCTAAAGTCCACCGACAGTGGCGCGAATCCCACGAGGGGGAACCCAACGACATTGCACCGCAGCGGAGCGTTCGTGAACTCCGGCGCCTCGAACGCGCCCATGTCGTAGGCATCCGAGCCGTCGCCGTCCCCGTCCGTGGGACGGGAAGCCTGAACATAATCGTCGGCAGGCGCGCCCGTCGCGCTGCCTGTATCGATGCAGGAAGAACCCGGTAGCAGGCGGTAATCGCCCGCTTCGAAGTCAACGAACTGCGGGGGCAGGGGGGTGTTTCCCGAGGCCTTGTCGTCTTCCGGTGAGTCCGGAAAGGTGTTCGAATACTCGAACCAGCTTCCGGTGCGATGCAGGTTGTCGGACGTCGTGGCCGAATTATAATACACGATGCTGTTACGCACCCGAGCATAGGTTCCGCCGAGAACCACACCGCCACCGGTCAGGTTGGCGTGGTTGCCTACGACGGTGCAGTTCTGCAGCAGCCCGTTGTCCTGGTACACGCCCCCGCCGTTGTACGGGTCAATGTCGGCGCGGTTGTTCATGATCAGGCAATTGCGCACGGTACCGTTGTACAGGCGGATGCCGGCGCCCACGCCGCCGCGGTTGTCGGCGATCAGGCAGCGCTCGACCGTACCTCCGCTCATGCGGATGCCGCCACCGCGCTGGAAATAGGACTCCGAAGTATTGTT
The DNA here is from genome assembly GCA_964542285.1 of uncultured Lentisphaerales bacterium. Lineage (GTDB taxonomy): Bacteria > Verrucomicrobiota > Kiritimatiellia > RFP12 > JAAYLN01 > CAZIUM01. The sequence goes on along the minus strand of CAZIUM010000129.1, from coordinate 1,086 downwards.
CGAGATAACGCAATCGACGATCCAGCCGGAGGTCATCACAACGCCACCTCCCTGGCCTCCTCGATTTCCCGTGACCAGGCTTTTTTCCAATTTTGCGGATGTGCCTTGGATCGCGATCCCTCCGCCAAACCCGCTCACCCAGCCGCCGGTGATTCTACAGTTTCGCACGGTGCCGCGTATAAGTTGTATATTCCCGCCGTAGAGGGTCCCGTCACGATAGCCGTTGGTTACGGTGAACCCCTCGAAGAGAGCATCGGCATTGATGTACATGGATTGGATAGACCCCTGTCCATCGATCAGGGTCTCGTCGCGTCCGGCGTCGTTGACCAGGATCACGGGGTTGTTGGTGATCGAAAGCGTTTCGTTCAGCAGGTAGTGTCCCGCCGCGACACGCACCAGGCCGATGGTCTCGCCATCCACGAAAGCGGCATCGGCCGCATCGATGGCGTCCTGAAGGTTGGTGGCCGCCGTGGCCCAACTCGTGTAGGGTGGGGCGCTTTGCCCTACATTGGCGACGTTGGCGTAATACACATTGGTTTGCACGCCGTGTCCCATGACGGATATTAGCGTAAACCACACCATGGCCGACACGAGTTTTCCGACAAAACGATCTTGCGGAATCTGCATGATACCCTCCGGGCAGAAGTTTTGGTTAACAAGTTTCACTATGACGGAAACGCCCTTCATTGTCAATCCTACAATCCTACATTCCGTTGCATTAGTATATAAGCGTATGCTATATTACGTGTTCATGAAAGACCCAATCCAGTTGGCTCGCATAATGAAGGTGTTGTCGGTTCCCGCGCGCGTGCGAATTGTTCAACTTCTTAAGGGGCGGGCACTGTGCGTCAACGCGCTGACGGCACGGCTTGACATTACGCAAGGCGCGGTCTCGCAGCATTTGCGGATCATGCGGGATGCGGGACTCGTTGTGGACGAAAAGCGCGGCTACTTCGTCCATTACCGTTTGAACGAAGAGGCGCTCGCCGATTGGCAAGCGCATGTAGCAGACCTGCTGGACCCGGGGAAGACGGAATGATGGAAAAATGGAAGGTTGGAAGGTTGAAGGAATGGAGTGATGGAGGA
>CAZIUM010000128.1:0-8085 GCA_964542285.1 uncultured Lentisphaerales bacterium | reverse complement strand
GCACCGACGTCCTCGGCGAGACCGTTAGTGGGGCCTCCCTGCACGAGAAGGCAGGCCCCGTTCGTCAACGACAAATCGCCGCCACAGGCGAGAGTTGAGCGCTCACCCAGCGCCAGCATGCTGTCGGCGCCAGTGATGGTCACGTCGCCGACCGGCGTCAAAAGGAAGTCTCTTTCAAAGGCAACCGCGGCGTTGCTGACGACCAGCGTCTCCGGCGACCAGAAGCCGAAACCCGGCACGATCAATTTCCCGTGAAAGCCGGTCAGCAGTTCATGGATGAGATTGGTGTCGGATAGGTGGATCGTACCATGCGACGGTCCCCGGGCGGGACCGCGTTGAGAATGATCCCATGTCAATCCCGTTGCGGTCGCAAAATTGACGCAGGTCTCCGGCAACAACATGTCGTACGTGACGGCAATGCGTCCACCGCCTCCGCCCCCCGACTGAATCACATCGGTGCCATTGGCCAGGCTGGTGCGGCCATGCCCCCCGTCCGCACGGATTTGTCCGTTTCCTCCGAAGATACCGTAAACCTGACTGGGGCAGCACCCAAAAGTCGACGTCAGCAACCCCACCGAACTCGCACCGGGGAAATGCATGCCAACCGGCGACGCCTGCTCACGCTCATTTGGCCTCGCGTGGACGGTGGCGCAATGCGGGAAATTCGTAGTTCGTCAACAGGCCCTGGTCCCACGCGTGCTTAAGCCAACGTGTCAGGTTGCGATGGCTGGACGCCACGGTCTTGACGGTGCCGCCGCCGCGCAGTCCATCGCCGCGCCAATAGAGCCGATCGAGCAGCAGTGAGGTCAGTTCCATGAAACGTTTATCCCCGGTGCGTTCATAGCCGATGGAGAGCGCTGTACAGAAATTAACCCCCGGAATCTGTCCTTCGCGGGCTGCGTTCATGGCTTCGTCGGCCAGGTCCAGACAGAAACGGCCCAGCCAGTCCGCAACATCCTGTCTTCCGGCAAGTCCGGCATAGACGTCGATTCCTTCGATCATGCTGGCGTAGCCAAAGAAGTTCCCCACGATCTGCCGGTTGAGGTTTTGGCGGTCGTTGCCGGCCGACAAATTGATGCCGCCACGAAACCCGTCACGGTCGAACGAAACCAGGTAGTCCACCATTTCGTCCAGCAGGGGACGGAAGCGAGGCTCTCCCGTGACATTCACCAGGCAGGCCAGCAGCAGGACGGACCAGCCGATCTCGCGGTTAAACCCCCAACTGGTGGCGCGCAGTTCGGGGTCGGCAAAATTCTCGAGGGTCTTGTCTCCCAGCGCCAGGGCCACTTCCAGCGCATCGAGGTCTCCGCTGAGGCAATAGTACTCCAGGAGTCCCTGTGTCCAGAAATGACTTGGATAGGCGCCCGTGGTGGTATGTCGCGCGGAATGCGCGGGCGTGGCCCGATGCAGCCATCGATGGTCGGAGTAGTGCAGAAAATCCACTTCGATGTTATGGCGTGCCGTCAGACGCAGGGTGGACCACAGGTCATGCCGCCCGGTGCGCATCAACTCGTTGGCGAAGGCGTGGATCACATCGTACTCGTTGTTGGTCCATACGGGTTCGTGCAAATCCAGATAGGTGACGGTGGGGCGACTGCCTGGGAAGATTCGGGGAATTTCGGGCGCTCCGGGCAAGGGATGCACCCCGTCGGGACGCAAGGACGCATAGCTGCTGTTGTAATGCGACCCGGTGTCCCCGACATCGAACTTGGTATACGGCATATCGAGCCACATGAATTCGCGCAGGTTGTTCTCGATGCGGACATGCCGTCCCGCCGGCAGCAGTCGTCCAGACTGGAACTCGTTGCAGAACGCCAGCCAGTCCGGCGAGACGCAGGCGCGGCCTTCGTGCAGGGGCGCGTCCAACAGGGCGGCAACGCCCTTGGGCGCCTGAATGGGAGCGGCCGACAATTTTACGGTTTCACCTTGACCGGTTATCCCGGAGTCGGGGAAAGCCAGCACGACGGTCTGGCGGCGCGACCGGCCCTGCGGCAGCTCCAGCGGCCCCGCGGACGCGGGCCAGAACTCGGCGCTCAGATCGGAGCCGGCGCTCGCGATGCGATTGGGGCGCCCCAGCAGGAACTCCTGCATTTTGATGTACACGGAACGTTCACGGTCCCCCACCCCAAGCCAGTCCTGCGTATTGACCAGAGGGGCTCCCAGATAAAACGGATAGTCCACGTCATCGCAAAGCATCTCGGGCGATTCGACATGCGGCGCGCCGCGGTCCGAATCGGCCACGATCGCGACCGGCTCGGGATTGAGCACATGGCGGCTGTGATAAAAGACCCCATGATTTTTCTGGATGAAATGCCGCCGGGGGGATGTGCCCAGTTGCCAGGTGGTTTCCAGAGCGATGCGTCGGACCGTGAGTTGGGGAACCCCGGCATGCAGGTTGAAATAATGGTAATCGAGCCGGAGCGAGGGGCATCCGGCCCAGACCTCGACATGCAGTCTGTAGTTCAAGCGTGGCTGTCCATCGGCGGTGTAATGGGCGCCGTCCACTCGCAATCGCACACGCCTCGATGTCGCCTCGACCACCGTGATTTTACGTTTCTTCTCATGCCGGGTGGAGGCATCGTCGACCACGAAATGCAAATCATCCGGTTGGGCGAGCCATGGATATCCATCACAAACCAGTTCCCCCAGCAATCCAGGTCCGGTAGCCATCACCTTCACACGCAACCTGTCGCTCTCGATCCGCCAGTTGTCGCCGGTTTGATGCAGGGTCACGACCGGCGATTGCGGCGAAGGTTGCCTGGCCGGACGCAGCCGATGAGGTCCGGCCTTTCTTGCGCCAAAGCTGACCAGGCCCCAGCGCACCGAGCCGTCGGCATGCCGCGCCAGGGCTCTCCCTGCGGCGGGCAACACCCCGCCACAGGGCGACACCACCTCCAGGGCATCGGGGGAGGCCAGCATTCCCCGGGGAAAAGGAACCCCCACGGAAACGGGCAATCCGCCGGGACCATCGGCCCCGTAGGCCACATTGAGATCACATGTTTGGTTTTTCGTCGTCATCCTGTCTCGTTTCGCTAGGATTTTCGTCCTGTTGTCGCGATAATAAATGTCGGACCGCATTGAAAGCCAGTTTCGGACGCCGGTATTCGTCCACCAATCCCTTGGCATTGATCGCCCGGATTCCGATCGAGGCGCATTCGTAGTCGGCAAACAACCAAAGCAGGAATCCGCCCATCCAGGGGCGTTTTAGAATTTCGCGGACGTGGTACTGGATCAGTTCCGACTGGTAATCTTCCGTCCAGGGCGCCATGGTCAGATTTCGTTCGCCGGGGATGCCTTCGGCTCCCATTTCCGTCACCAGCAGGGGTTTGCGCGGCACCTGGCGATGAACATGGTCCAGCGTGAGGGCCAGGTATTGAGCCTTTTCCGCGTACCACCCGGCGTAATTGTTCAGTCCCAGAATGTCAACGCAGGCATGGGTCGGCGGAGGTGGTCCCTCGGGACGCCCCTTGACTTGCTTTACCGCGGCCAGATGTTCGGGCGGCGCCACGCTTTCTGCGCTCAAGGTAAAGCGGGCGGGATCGTGTTGTTTAAAAACGTTCGCCAGCGCGCGGAAAAACGGAAGCGCGCTGGGCTTAAATGTCTTGGACTCGTTTTGCACGATCCATCCCACGATGGAGGGGTGATGGCCGAGTTGCTCGATCATCGCAGCGGCATAACGATGACATAAATTTAGCATTTCTTCCGACTCGAACTGCTTTTCGTCAAATTGCCAGCAGGGCATTTCCGCCAGGCACAGCATGCCTTCACGATCGCAGGCTTCGTAAAAGCCCTGCGAATGGGGATAATGGGCGGCACGGACGGTGTTGAACCCGCCATATTTCATCAAGCGCACATCGCGTCCGGATTGCCATGCCGGCAGGGCGTTGCCAAAGACTGGGTGTTGTTCGTGCAATGCCGCGCCCAGGATGAGGATGGCACGACCATTGATGCAGATACGCCCTTTTTTGACCGACACGACGCGAAAGCCAAACTCGCGGCACAAGAGGTCTTCCGCGCCGTCTTCGGAGATAAACCGCAGCTCGCATTGGCTCATGCCGCCGCTTCCCGGCTGCCAGAGAAGGGGCTTCGAAGGCATGCGAATGCGACGGCGCCAGACGGCGTCATCCAGGCGGGCGGACACCTTTTGTGTCAATGCGCCCGAACACACTTGCGCATCCAAACGCCCCTTCGCCGGCGCATCCAACTGAACTGCAAGATCGGCATACCAGCCCTTGCGATCCCGGCCCGGTGCGATCGCGACGTGCCGAATGAAACGACGGGGTCGCGTTTCGTGATAGAAGGGGCGATAGACACCGCCGTAATTCTGCCAGTTGAACTGAGCGCGCGGTGCGGCATCCTCGCGGCGGAAGTTGTCGACGGTGATTTCGACGAGATTTTCGCCATCGCGCAGGGCATCGGTGGCCTCGAATTCAAAGGCCAGGTGGCCGCCATCATGGGTGCCCAGCTTTTGTTCGTTGACCCGGACTTCCGTGCGGTAATTGCTGCCCTCAAAGACCATGAAAACCCGTTTGCCGGATTCCAACCGAAACCAGACACGACGGCGCAATACGATAATGCCTTCGGAGTACTTGCGCTGGATGTCGCGAAAATTCTGGTTGTCGACCGGCCGCACGATGCCCGAGAGTTCCCGTCCGGGAACGGGCCAGCGACAATCCTCGATTTGTCGATTCCATGGCAGCGGCAGGTAAAATTCCCTCTCGATCATGGCAGGCGACGCGACGTCAATCTCCGGATTAAGGGTCAGCGTTCCCTGCCAGTATCCGGACAAATCCAGTCGGCGGCGACAGGAATTTTCCGTTGCAATCATGTGTGCTCCAGGTTCCTCCCCATGGGCGGTTGTGTTCGCGGACAATCGAAATCTCGCGACAGACTTCGGGTCCTGAGAACTTCCGCGGGGATCATTAACTCAAAACGGTTGCATCAGCCTTTGCGGCCGTGCTCGCGCGCCCATTGCACCTTCATGCGTTTCATCTCGGGGTTTAAGGCAACCGCCGCGCCGGGACACTGGTTCTTTTTTTCGTACAACCAGTTCCCCTGGTTGTCGCGCAGCACGGGCATCCGTTTGGTAACCGGCGGCGGCTTGACGGCGGCGGACGGTCGGTCGGCATACCAATAGGCCACCGACGCCATTTCGTTGGCCAGGTGGTTGCCATGTCCGTGCTCGATGGATACCTTGATTTCCTTCTGGAAATGCACCGGATTCTCGAGATGAAACACGTAACTCGTCTGGTATCCGTGGGTGTGATGTTCGTAAATCGAAGACCCATTGCGCAAAAAGGCGTTCGGCTGCATGCCCCAGGCCTGGTTGAGATAGTCCTCGCTGCCCGTGCCGTGCAGGTCCGGGGGCCATTTGTAGCCATCGACCCAGATCATGTCGTCGCCTTCTCCCCACCAGGTTCCCTGGAAGTTGGTGACGCTCAGGTTGCAGCCGATGTAATGTCCCCTGCCACGGGTATCTAGGATCACATAGTTGTTGTCCCAGGCCAGGCGCTTTTCGTTCACGATGTCAGCCGGGGGCGAATTGACGGCGATTTCATGCCCCCAGCCTCCAAACGGATTGGTGCGCCGGAACTCGGCATGAAAATATCCGGCGTCCTCGCGCGGTTGCGGAAAACGTTCGTAGTCTACGTAAAAATATTGATTGTGGGTCTCCTTGCTTTCGTTGACCAGCTCGACCAGGGCCCGTTCCTTGAAGGGCATCCAGGCGTAGCTGTTCAGCGCGCAACCCTGGTTAAAGCGATTCGCGCGGTCCGGGCGACAGGATGCCGTGAACAACTGCGATTGGTAACTGTTGACGATCCCATGGCCCAGCCCGAAGAAATCTCCCAGCGGACAAAGTACGCTGGGTTTCGCGGCATTGTCCCAGGTGATACGCAGGAGACATTCACGGTAATGATTTCCCTGGGTCATCCAGAGATGCGTGATGGCGCCGGGTCCCTCGATATCGGCCAACACCCGGGTTTCTCCGGGGGCGATTTGCCAGGAATCGTGGTTTCGCCCTTCGACATTCCAGGAAGAAAAACGTCCACTACGCGCATCGCGCAGGACGGCCAGATCGCAAGGTTGCATCGTCAGTTCCTTTCCACCGGTTTGGTCTTTCAGTCCGCGGGAAAATCAAACGAATCTCCCGTTTTTCCGGCCCATTGCCGGATCAACTCGTTCATTTGCCGCCGCTTTGCTCGAAGCGCGGTGTTAAACGCCAGATTGTTTTGCTCGAACGGATCGTTGTTAAGATCAAAAAGTACCCACTCTCCGTTTTTAACGCAGGCGTACTTCCATCCGTCGCGCGTGACAACGCAACGCCAGGCATACCCGGACTCGCGGTCCCCAATCAATTGAAGATAGGCACTATCGGGCTCTTGCGCCACACGCTGTTCGAAATCGAGGCCCGTACGCCGATGCGAGTAGTCGAAGCCCTGCATCCAGTCGGGAATGTCCAGGCCGCACAGTCCCAGCGAGGTGGGCGCAATGTCCACATGATTGACCAGACAGGGCGCGGCACCAGATTTTCGGCCATCGTACGACATTGGCACTCCTCCTCCAACGAGAAACGGTACGCGGATGGATTCCTCGAAAGGCACACACTTGCCAAAGCGCCCCTGACTTCCCATTTGGTCGCCATGATCGGCAAAGAACAGAATCTGCGTATCATCCAGCATGTTAGCCTGGCGCAGTCCGTCGATCAGGCGTCCGACATTGTCGTCAATATTCTCGATCTGGCCATAGTACCCAGCAAGCCCGGTTCGCACGGAAGATTCCAGCGCATTGGGAACATTCGGACGCAACGTCAAGTGCCGGGCCTGGTAGCGCCGGTTGTTCGACGGAGCCAGGTTTGGAACATGCGGCGGTTGCACCGAGACCACCATGAAAAAGGGCGGAGCCGAGCTTGGACGGTTGCAAATTCTTTCCAGCGCCATGTCGGTCAGGACATCGGTTTCATATCCTGGCATCCGGTAGTGCGCGACTTCCCGTGCGCCATCATGACCGTGCAGGTAAGAATCCCAAGGGCTGTTGTTGTTGTCGTATCCCAGCCAGGTGTCGAACCGGCCCCGGTCTTCACGCGGAACGGTACGGAGAGCGGACCGTCCTTCGCTTTCCTTGATGCCCGCCAGGTGCCATTTCCCGAAATAAATGGTTTCGTAGCCGTGCCGGTTGAACTCGTCCACCACGGTCGGCAGGACCGGATCGAGCCGATCCTCGTGAAGCTTGACGGTGTGATTGTGCGCATAGCGGGACGTCAACATGCTGCCGCGAAACGGACAACACAGGGGGACCCCGGAAACCGCCTGGGGAAAATCCGTGCCGGCAATCGCCAGATTATCGAGGTTGGGCGTGAAAACATCCGGATTCCCATGACATCCCATGGCCTGGTTGCGCATTTGGTCGACCATGAACCAGATCAAGTTTGGCGGCATTTTTTGCATTGCGTTCTCGTGTTATCGAGCAATTGGCGGAAAAAGTTTCTATCGCTTTCCCTCCGCATCCCATTGAACGAAAAGCGTAAGGGACGCGGTGGATGATGTCAACACGGCCTTTGGGCGCGGGATGCTGGGTGTTGTATCTTGTGCCCCGAGCGTCGTGCGTCGTGAGTCGCGAACCGGGAGTCGGGAGTCCTCAATCCTCTGTCTCGGCGGAAGGAAGTCGGTGAAGTGTAACCGAGAAAGGGTGGTGTTGAAGATGCGGCACAAAGGTCAGTCCCTATCGTCCCCGCATTCAGCATCCAGAAACCAGATCCTGTTTACGTTCACGTACACGATCCCGATTTCGATTTTGGTCTTCGGGCCTGAAGGCTGAACCCCTGGACACTCGTGCTACCCGGAACGTCGTAACATTATCCTTTTTGATTGCCAAGGTTGGCCGTTCAGGATTCAATGGCACTGGATTATTCTCTTCATATTGGACTTCAGATGGAATCGTGCTCAAAATTGGAATCGACCCTCGGTTACCGTTTCGTGCACCGTGATCTCTTGCGGCAAGCCCTGACGCACCCCTCCTACAGCCACGAACATGAGCACGGCATGGACAACACGTTTCAGCGGCTCGAGTTTCTTGGTGACGCGGCAC
>CAZIUM010000127.1:0-8209 GCA_964542285.1 uncultured Lentisphaerales bacterium | reverse complement strand
TTTTCTGTCTCGTGGATCTTTTCGATTATCCGGTCGCTGCGGTCCAGGTCGACCGGCGGCAAGAGCATCCTTTTTCTCTGGATTGTTTTTGCCGGCTACTTTTCGGGCATACTGCACAAGGTGTTCAATTCCCTCGACTGGGTCATCGTGCTTTACAGTTTCAACCTGGCGATGATTTTTGCCGATATTTTGCTGTATTATCGCAACTTTCTTTACGAACGGGAGCTGCGGCTCAATTCCGAGTAAGCCTGTTCGATGCAGGCGATTTCCTGGCCATATCGGTTCTCGTCCAGTCCTGCGTGAGACATGAGAAAGGTCTTTACTCCTTCGTTCGCGACCTTCTGGCGCACTTCGGTGTCGGGGGGGAAAGGGTGCCCCTGTTCGTCGGCGGCGGCAAACAACAACGCGGCGGCGATTCCGTCGCAGATGGCCTGCGTGGGACCGCCTTGTTCCGCGACCAGCTTGAGCGCCCCGACGAAACGATCGTTCGGCGACAATTTGCGCGGCAGGTCGCGCCCGACACGATAGACCGTGTCGCCCAGGGCCAGGTTGCGGAAGCGCCGCAGCAAGTCTTCGACGTGACGGTGCTGGTCGGACGGGGTAAATTCATCCGGGTAGCGCTTGATCAACGCCGCGGCGCTGGCCTCCATGGCCGCGCGGGTGACCTGTGCCACGTCCGGGACCTCCATGGCTTCGGCGATGCGGTCACAGCCATGCAAAAAGCCGTGGCAGGCGCAGACGGCGTGTCCGAGATTGTGAACGTAGAGCTTGCGATCAACATAGGCCTGGAAATTCGATTTCAGTTCCAGACCGCTTACTTCCGGTGTGGGCCCCACAAACGCCTGTGCATCGGCAATGATGATGTTATAGGCTTCGCCCCAGACTTCCAGGGGGTCGCGGCGACGCACCTCCGAGGGCATGATGGGGACCATTTTGCCGATGCTGGTGGCGATCAGGCCGATGCGTCCTTCGAGATCGAAATCCGGCGGCAAGGCTTCCTTCAGAATGTTTCGCGCCAGTTCCGGGGCGCCATGCATGTTTTCGCAGAACAAGATCGATACCGGGACGGTGCGGCGTGCCAGTCCCGCCGCCATGTTTTTCAACACGATCGGCAGGACGTTGGCGCCGACGGCGGTGCCGATCAGATCGGCGCGGGCCACGGCAGCGGCTACGGCCTCGGTATCGCGCGCATCCAGTGCGTCAACATGGGGCACGTTGATTTCAGAAACGGCACCGGCCGGCAGGTTGTCCTTGATGACAACGCGGTAGGCATGTCGTTTCTGCATCGTCGTGACGATATCCTCCGCGGCGTCCACGAACACAATGTCATATCCCGCTTGCGAGAACAGTGTGCCGACAAGCGAGCGGCCGATGTTGCCGGCGCCAAATTGAACCAGAAGGGGACGTTGGGTTTTCATCATGCTTTTTTGAAATCTTATCGGCTCCCGCGGCAGCGGGATCGTTGAACGAATGCAGCATTGAACATCCTACGGTGGCGAATGGCAATCAAAAACGATTTTGGACGATACAACCCAATGCGATCGGCGGGAATGGTTTCAAGAAAATGAAGGCCATCCACCGGATGCTCCGGGGTACGCTGGAACCGTTGGAAAGATTGCAAGGGGGCGATGCTTTGATATAATGCCCATCATGATACAGGAAATTTTTGCACCGGAATTGATTGCCCGCATTCGGCAAAGCGCCAACCTTGCCGTGGTGGTTATCGATGAACCACGTCATGCCGTGCCGTTGGCCAAAACGCTGCTGGAGGGTGGGGTGTCCGCGATCGAGCTGACGTTGCGCACCCCTTCGGCCTTGGATGCCATCCGGCGCATTGTCGCGGAGGTGCCGGAAATGCTGGTGGGCGCCGGCACGGTGTTGACGCCGGAGCAGTTGCGCGATGCCGACGAAGCGGGAGCCGCCTTTGCCGTCGCCCCCGGCATGAATCCCGCGGTGGTTTCCGCCGCCCGCGACCGGGGGGTGAACTTCGCTCCGGGGGTGATGACGCCTTCGGATATCGAACAGGCCCTCGCGTTTGGTTGCCGGTTGCTGAAATTCTTTCCCGCGGAAGCCGCGGGGGGATTGTCACTGCTGAAAAGCATGGCGGCCCCTTATCTGCATCTTGGGCTGAGTTTCATTCCCCTCGGAGGATTGAAGCCGGAAAACACCGTGAAATACTTCGAGAGTCCCTTGATTGCGGCCTGCGGCGGCAGTTGGATTTGTTCGCGCCAGGAAATCGAAGCGGAACAATGGGATGCGATCCGTTCCAAGGCTCGCCAAGCCGCCGAGTTGGCACGTGAAGCCCGTGACGTGGCCGTCCGGGCATAAAATATTCGAACTCAACCCAATCAACCTCTATCGGGAACAATCATGGGCAAGCGGGTCGGTCTGGTTCTGGGAGGCGGAGGGGCGCGTGGCTGGGCGCATATCGGCGTCCTGCACAAGCTGCGCGAGTACGGCATTTCCCTGCATTGCATTGTGGGGACCAGCGCCGGTGCCATTGTGGCCGCGGCATTTGCTGCCGGTCGGCTGGACCAACTGGAGGAAACCGCGCGCAACCTGGACTGGAAGAAGGCGGCCAGGCTGTTTGTCGAGGTGGGGCCCCTGCGTTCGGGGCTGCTGACCGGACGTCCCATCGAACGTCTGCTGGAGGACATCCTGGAGTGTGAAACGATCGAAGCCCTGCAATGTCCCTTTGCCGCCGTGGCCACCGATCTGCATTCCCGGGAAGAGGTTGTTCTCGATCATGGCCGTTTGGTTCCCGCGTTGCGCGCCAGTTGCTCGTTGCCCGGGATTTTCACCCCCGTGAAGATGAACAATCGGTTTTTGGTCGATGGGGGGTTGGTCAATCCACTGCCGGTCAGTGTTGCCCGCGCGCTGGGCGCTGATTTCACGATTGCCGTGGATGTCAATCTCAAGGAGGGGAGCGGCGAGGAAGCGGAAGACGATAAGGTGGAAGACAAACCGTCCGAGGCCATCCAGCGTGCCGGCGAATTGCTGGACTCGATCATCGAAAAGGTTCCCCGTTTACGCGAACCCGCCGACCGCATTGTCAAGCATTGGATGGAAGCGCGCGCGACGCCATCGATCCTCGATGTGCTGACGCTGTCGACTCGACTGGTGGAAAATCGCATTACGGAGCACCGCCTCGCAACCGATCCGCCGGATGTTCTGATCCAGCCCGCGGTTGGCGATATTTTTACCTTGGATTTCCCAAAGGCGGCCCGCGCAATTTCCGCCGGGGTCCGGGCGGCCGAGGAACATCGTGCGGAGTTGCTGCCGTTGGCCGCCGCTTCCTTGAGCAAGACGGACGCCTCGTGAATGCTTCCTCCCGCGGCATGCCCGCGCCGCAAGACTCCGCGGATCGGTTCCTGGCGGTATGCCGAAACGATCTGCGACAACGCGGATGGGACGCGCTGGATATCGTTTTGGTCAGCGGCGACGCCTATGTTGATTCCCCGTTTTCGGGCGTGGCCTTGATCGGACGCGTATTAACCGCTCGTGGATATCGCGTGGGCATCATTGCTCAGCCGGATTGCGACGGGCTGGACGATATTCGCCGCCTGGGGGCGCCAAGGTTGTTCTGGGGTGTTTCGGCGGGATGCGTGGATTCCATGGTGGCCAATTACACGGCTTCCGGCAAAAAACGCCGCCGCGACGATTTTACATCCGGCGGCGTCAATTCTCGTCGGCCCGACCGGGCCTGCATCCAATATGCCAACCTGATCCGGCGGGCCTTCCGGCCCTGCGCGCCGATCGTGCTCGGCGGCATCGAGGCCAGCCTGCGCCGGATTGCCCATTACGATTTTTGGAGCGATCGCGTACGTCGCTCCGTCCTGCTGGACGCCAAGGCCGACGTGCTGGTGTACGGCATGGGAGAGCGCACCATTTGCGAACTGGCGGATCGATTGCGCGCCGGCAAATCATGGCGCAATCTGTCCGGAATCTGTTACGCCGCGTCGGAGCCCCCCGCCGGGGCGCTTCATTTGCCCGGATTCCAAGAGGTCGAGCCGGCGGCCCGGCGCGATTCAAGTGCCGCCACCCAGGAGGCCGGACAGGCGTTTCTGCGCATGACCCGGATTTTTTTTGAGCAACAGGAATGGCCCGCGGGACGAACGTTGGCGCAGGAACACGATGCCCGCTGGTTGGTTCACAATCCGCCGTCCAAACCCCTGGAATCGGCCGAACTCGATTCCGTTTACGAATTGCCGTTTACCCGGGAAGCGCATCCCCGGGAATTGAGCAACGGTTCGATTCCGGCGCTGGCGACCATCCGGTTTGCCATCACCAGTCACCGGGGATGTTACGGGGAATGCAATTTTTGTGCGATTGCCGCACACCAGGGACGCCGGGTGATTTCTCGCAGCCCCGAATCCATTCTGGCGGAAGCGCGCAGCTTGACGCAGCATCCACGGTTCAATGGGATTGTCAGCGATGTCGGTGGTCCCACCGCCAACATGTACGGGATCGAATGCCGAAAAATGGCCTCTCAGGGGGCCTGCCGCGAGCGACGTTGCCTATATCCCGAGATTTGTGCGCGTCTGAAGCCCGATCATCGCGCGCAAATCGAGATGTTGTCTCGACTACGTCGTCTGCCCGGCGTGCGCAAGGTCTTCGTGGCCTCAGGGGTGCGTCATGACCTGGTGCTTGCCGATCGTAAACAGGGTCCAGCCTATCTGGAACAACTGGTTCGGCACCATGTTTCCGGACAGTTGAAGCTGGCGCCCGAGCACAGTCAACCCAATGTCCTGGCCCGGATGGGCAAACCGAAAGTCGAGATGTTGCTGGAATTCAAGCGCCAGTTCGATCGAATCAACCGGCGATTGAAAAAAAAACAATTTTTGACTTACTATTTCATTGCTGCGCACCCCGGGTGTCGTGACGGGGACATGCAGGCCCTGCGCCAGTTCGCGATTCGGCGCTTGCATCTTTTGCCCGAACAGGTGCAGATTTTTACCCCCACGCCCACCACCTGGTCGACGGCAATGTACTGTACGGGAATGGACCCCGCCGATGGCCAAAACCTGTATGTTCCGCGCGACAGCGAAGAACGCAACCGTCAGTTGCGCGTCATGGCGGCAGGTCCGGCGCCGGGCGCCGGAGCGCAGTCTAGGCGTTAAGGGTTAAGCTTCGACGATGCGTCCCAGTATGTTCGGTGGGAATCCCGTGCGGCGCGACATCCATTTTGACGCAACGCGCCCCCCGGATCCGGCGCGCGAGTTTTCGTGCATTATGTCAAGGTTCATGGTACCGTAGGACAACACTTTTGACTTACGCCATGAACAAACGAACCGTACTTTACGATCGACACCAGGCCGCCGGGGCGCGCATGGTTCCTTTTGCCGGTTGGGACATGCCGGTGCAATATCGGGGGGTGATCGCAGAACATCTGCAAACCCGTTCCGCCGTATCCGTTTTCGATACCAGCCACATGAACTCGTTGCGGGTTTCCGGGGCGGCGGCGCTCGACTCTCTTTCGCGCCTGCTGACGGCCGACCTGCGAACCCTGAAGGACGGCCGCTGCCGGTATGGTTTTCTTTTGCGCGCCGACGGCGGCATCCTGGACGATCTGATCGTCTATCGTTTTTCCGCCGATGACTGGATGCTGGTCGTCAATGCCGGCACGGCCGAAGCGGATCGCGATTGGATCGCGGATCGGATTCGTGCCGAGGAGGGGACTACGCTGGAGGATCTGCGCCCGGTAATGGGGAAGCTGGACCTGCAGGGGCCCGACAGCGAAACCGTCATGAAGCAGCTTCTTGGGGTGCGGGCGCTGGAACCCCGGAGGTTCGGATTTGTTACACTTATCCATGAAGATCGGCATATCATCGTTAGCCGCACCGGCTATACCGGGGAGAACGGTTTCGAAATTTATGCGCCGCTGGATGTCCTGCCGGATTACTGGGATCGCATGGTGGCGGCCGGTGCGGCGCCGGCGGGCCTGGGCGCCCGCGATACGTTGCGCCTGGAGGCGGGGTTGCCGCTCTACGGGCACGAACTCTCGGTGGATGTGACGCCGGTGGAAGCCGGCATGATGCGCTATGCCGCCAAAGAGGAGGATTTCATGGGACGGGATGCGCTTGTGGCGAAAACGAGTCAAGGCGTATCGCGGCGATTGACGGGATTTGTTCTCGACGGTCGCCAAACAGCTCGTCAGGGACAATCCGTGATTGCATCGGACGGCCGCCGGGTCGGCGAGGTCACCAGCGGTTCGTTTGCGCCTTCCCTGGGACATGCCGTGGGGCTTGCGTACCTCGAACGCGACGTGGCCGTCGAGGGAAGCGTCATAATCGTCGAGGCCGGGCGGCGCCAACTGGAAGCCCGTGTCGTGCCCCCCCCATTTTATCGTCGGCCGACAT
The DNA here is from genome assembly GCA_964542285.1 of uncultured Lentisphaerales bacterium. Classification (GTDB taxonomy): domain Bacteria; phylum Verrucomicrobiota; class Kiritimatiellia; order RFP12; family JAAYLN01; genus CAZIUM01. The sequence goes on along the minus strand of CAZIUM010000127.1, from coordinate 1,850 downwards.
CGGCCGCTTCATAAATCGAAAGGACCATGAACATGAATCCAGACACACTCCGTTACACCAGGGAACACGAATGGATCGGCTTCGAAGACGATCTGGCCGTGGTGGGGATTACTGACCACGCGCAGGCCTCCCTGGGCGATATCACCTATGTCGAATTGCCTGAAATCGGTGCCAAGCTGACGGGTGGCGATGTCCTGGGCACGGTGGAATCCGTCAAGGCCGCCAGCGATATATTTGCGCCTGTGGACGGAACGGTGGCCCAGGTGAACCAAGCGCTGGAAGATCGCCCCGAATTGGCCAACCAGCAGCCGTATGGCGAGGGTTGGTTGTGCAAATTGAGCGATGTGCAACCTTCGGCGTTGGAATCGTTGCTGGATGCCCGGCAGTATGCCGATTTCTGCGCCAAGGAATCCTAGTCCGAAATCCGCCTGGAACACAAGATGTCCTATACGCAAAATACCGCTGCTCAACGTGCCGAGATGTTGCAGGTCATTGGCCTGCCAGACATGGAGTCCTTGTTTGCGGACATACCGGATCATCTGCGCGCCGGCGAACTGGCCCTGCCCGAAGGGAAGAGCGAGCCCGAAGTGTATGCGCATCTGCGCAAGCTTTCGCTGCGTAACGTACAGGACATGGTCTGCTTTGTCGGCGCCGGCTTTTATGACCATTTCATTCCGACCGCCGTGGATTCCCTGGCATCGCGCGGCGAGTTCTACACCGCCTACACGCCCTACCAGCCCGAGGCATCGCAGGGCACGCTGCAGGCCATTTATGAATACCAGAGCGCCATTTGTCGGCTGACGCGCATGGATGTCGCCAATGCGTCGCTGTATGACGGCGGTACGGCGCTGGTCGAAGCCGCCCTGATGGCCATGCGGAGTACGCGGCGACAGCGCATTTTGGTGGATGGCGGCGTCAACCCCATCTACCGCCGCATGCTGCGCAGCTATTTTTCCGCCATGGCAATCGACTTCGAGGAGGTGGATCTGGCGCAGGGACGTGCCGATCGAGAGAGACTGGCGGCGGCGACGAGAAACGACACCGCCGCGATCCTTCTGCAGAACCCGAACTTTTTCGGCACGGTGGATGACTTGAGCGACATCGTTTCCCTGGCCCGCGAAGCCGGGGCGCTGTCGGTGATCTCGGTTTACCCGATCGCCTTGGGGTTGCTCAAGGCGCCCGGCGACATGGGGGCGGACATTGTGACGGGCGAGGGGCAGTCACTGGGTCTCCCCCTGTCTTTCGGAGGACCGTACCTGGGCTTCATGGCAACACGCAAGGCCCATGTCCGACGCATGCCGGGGCGCCTTGCCGGCAAGACCAGGGATCGTCATGGCCGCGATTGTTACGTCCTCACGCTGCAGGCGCGCGAACAGCACATCCGACGCGAGAAGGCCACATCGAACATTTGTTCGAACCAGGCCCTGTGTGCCTTGCGCGCCTTGATCTACCTGTCGTTGCTCGGCCGCGGAGGGGTGCCTGAACTTGCGCGGATCTGTGCGGGGAAGGCCGCCTATGCCCGCAAGAAACTGTCCGCCATCCCCGGGGTTTTCATTGCGCGGGAGCCCGCGACGTTCAATGAGTTCGTCGTCACCCTGCCCGTCGACGCCGGGGAGGTCGTGTCCCGCCTGGCAGAGCGCGGGATCGCGGCCGGGGTTCCCCTGGGCCGCTATTTTCCCGACCGAACCGACCAATTGCTGGTGGCGGTGACCGAAAAACGCACGCAGGTGGAAATCGACCGCCTGGCGGAGACGCTGGCACAAGTCCTGTAACCGGTATTGGACAAGAGCATCTGACCGTTAGGCACCCGCCCGTAGACCACGTAGACGACAAACATGGCACACGTTGGC
>CAZIUM010000126.1:0-8248 GCA_964542285.1 uncultured Lentisphaerales bacterium | reverse complement strand
ACCTACGAGGGCCAGCCCGTGACGGTGAGCGGCTGCACGCTCACGGTCGACGGCGCGCACGTCTTCACCAACCTGTATCTGGTCAACGGCGCGACGCTGACCCACACCGCCGGTTCGGCGGGCATGATGCTGACTGTCTCGGGAACGGTCTCTGTCGCCACAGGCTCGAAGATCGACGTCACCGCCTGCGGAAGCGGCGTGCGGGCGTGAACCTTGTATCGCGCGGGCGGCAGCTACGGCGGCAGAGGCGAACCACATGATGGAAACATGTCCTGCGCGGTCTACGGCGATGCCTTCGCACCGGTGGATCCGGGGTCGGGCGGCAACGGCGGCAAAGCCTGCCGCGGCGGCGGTGCCGTGCGGATCACGGCCGACACGCTCCAGCTCGACGGAACGCTGCGCGCCAACGGACAGAATGGCGCCGATTATACCGGCGGCGGCAGCGGGGGTTCCATATGGCTCGATGTGGGCACGTTGCAGGGTACGGGATCCATCCAGGCCAGCGGCGGCCTTCGTGGTCGTGATGCCGGGGACGGCGGAGGGGGGCGCATCGCGGTGTATGCGCAGAATGCCGAAGCGTTCACGCCGTCCGCGCTTGAGGCAAAGGCGAATGCGGGCGCCGGGTGGGGAACGGTGTTCATGGGTGTGCCGCGCACGGTGGCGGTGACCTGCACGGGACAGGGCGTCTGCGATCCGGCCGGGCCGGTGGCGATTCCCTACGGCGGAACCAACGCCTTCGCCTTCACGCCGGCGCCGGTCTCGCTGGCCACCAACGGCACGGAGATCGCGGTCGCGGACACTTTCGAGTGGGTCAACTCCGGACTGTGGCGCGGCACGACGGAAGATGCCGCCTGGCTGGAGCGCCTCAACGGTGAGGACACGCTGGCGGCGGGTTTCGAGCCGCTGGCGGCGGGCCAGGTGGAGACGCCGCCCGGCGGCGGCCTGGCCGTGACGGTCAACGGGGTAAAGGACTGGCGCTACACCCTCGAACGGCGCGAAAGCCTGACTGAGGGCGAATGGATGCCGGTGGACGGCCAGATCGACATCGTGTGCGGCGCGACCGGTCCGCTGGTTCTGACCGACGACGAAACCACGCTGCTGCAGGCGTTTTACCGGGTGGTGTCCGAGGTGCCATGATTTGCGAAAGGCTCGATTAAATCGACATAATCGACAAAAATGGAGACAATCATGAAACGAAACGTGACGCAACTCTGGCTCGCGGTTATGCTCATGACCTGTGGCTTAGCGCTTTGCCATGCCGGATGGGTGGTGGAGACGGAGATGGTGGACGCCTCCCCCGGCGCGGGACTGTTCAATGCGATTGCCCTCGATGCCGCGGAAGCGCCGCTGATCGCCTACTACGAGGCGACGAACGCGGTGCTGAAGGGCGCCGCGCTCAATGAAACGGAGGTGTGGCAGGCTCTGGCGCTGGATGTATCCGGAGACGTGGGGCGGCATTGCGGCGGCGCGGTGGAGAGCAACGGCGTCTGCCACATCAGCTACCAGTACCGGTATCAGCAAAGCACTCCCTACCCCCCCTACAGCGTGCCAAGGGGAGATCTGAAGTACCTGTGCGGTTCAAATGCCGTGTGGCACACGGGGTTCGCAACGGCGGCGACCATCGGGGATTGGCGCTTTGAGAAAGGGGTAAACGGAGAGACCGCCGCGGGTGTCGCCACGGTGATCGATACATCGGGGACAACGATTGAATTCCCATCAGTACGGAACCTGCAAATCGATTGTCTCCACGGGGAGATCGAAGGTGCGCTGCAGCCAGCGCCCCACCGCCTGAACGCCGAAGCGTTCCGTGGCATAGTGCCCGGCGAAAAAGGCATTGACGCCCAGTTGGCAGGCCAGGTTGTAGCCCACCAGGGAAGGCTCCCCGGAGACGAAAGCATCCAAGGAGGAGAAATCCGAATCGCCAATCAAGTCGGCCGCGCCGCCGGAAACGATGCCGACCGTACGAATGCGTTCGGGTCCAAACGGCATCACGCGTAGGCGGGGAGCCAACCGGCGCCGCAACAAGTCCGCAAAAGCCTTGCGGTTCATGGCACGCGGCAGTTCGCCGCTCAGTCCGATGACCTGGCCGTGGTACCTGCCGGCCGGACGCCGGTTGCGCAGTCCCAGCAGGCGCAGGATGACGGCGTTGTTGCCCAGAGTTGTGTGGGCGTCGAGCGGCAGATGACAGGCCCACAACGCCATTTTGTGCTCCACCAGGAATTCAATCTGGCGATAGTTGAGCCCGGCGATCCGCTTAAGCGAATCGCCCCAGCTCAGGCCATGATGGCAGACCAACAGATCGGCGCCCTGGGCGGCCGCGGCTTCGAAGAAAGACAGCGAAGCATCTACCCCGCAGCATACACGCGTCACCCGCGCGTCGGGCGCGCCCACCTGCAATCCGTTATGCGAGGCATCCTGAAAGGCGTCGATGCGCAGTTTTTCGTTCAGCGCCGCGACGATCTGTTCCAGCGTAAGTTTTTTCCCGGTCTTCATGCTTGTCATCCCGTTTTTCCGGTTGGTCTGTCAGGAATTCCACCCCGGTTGCGGGCGGATCAAACCCCCTGCCCCTCTCTACTGGCCACTCACCATCAAGCCCGTCCCTGAAACTCGCCGCTACGGGTATCCACGCGCACCCTGTCGCCGGAAGCGATGTATTCCGGCACCTGAACCACCAGACCCGTGGTCATGCGGGCGGGCTTGCCGCGGGCCGTGGCCGATTGTCCGCGCATGCTGGGTTCGCACTCCGCGATTTCCAGCGTCACGCTGGCCGGCAGTTCGATCGTCAAGGGCGTTCCATCGACCACCAGGGCCTGGATTTCTTCCATGTTCTCCACCAGATACAGCGACAAATCGCCAAGAACCTCGGCGCTCAGGGTGAACTGCGAGAAATCGATCAGGTTCATGAAAACATAGGAATCCTGCTGCCGGTAAAGGTACTGCACTTCGCGCCGCAGACACTCGATCTCGTCGAATTTGTCGTCTCCCTTGCAGGTCTGGTCGAGCTTGGCCTTGGTGAGGAGATTTCGAAAGCGAAACCGGAACAAGGTGGCGGCGCCACGGGCGCTGGGGGTGCTGACCCGCAACTCTTCAACCACGTAGGGGGCGCCGTCGATACGGACCATGTTATTGCGCGAAAGTTCACATGCTTTGACCATCTAAAAAGTCCTTGCGATACGATGGAGTTTACGGAAAAACAAGCTTATGGTGGCTGGATCTCGCCCGGGAGCGAGGGCTCCATAACACACACCGCCAGCACGAGCTTCTCGAAAACACAAGTATGCACCGGCACCACGGCTCCTTTCAAGGCAGGAAAGGCCTGCAGCCAGAGCCGGGTGGGTTCGATATCCACGCGGCCGTTCTGCCGTTCGAAACCGCGCACCTTGAGATCGCCGGCGCCAAAGCGCAAACCGGTGCCCAGGGCCTTGGCGAGGGCCTCCTTGGCGCACCAGAAGCGGATCAGGGCCTGCGACCCCTCCCCGGTCTCGGCGGCAATCTCCTGCTCGGTAGTGCAGAAGGCCGCCGCGGCAAATTCGTCGCTGATGGCCCGTTCGCTGCGTTCGATATCGATGCCCAGGCTGTCGTTGGGCGCCACGGCCGCGACGATGCGATCGGCGGTATGGGTAATCGAAATATCCATGCGCGCGCCGCAGTACCGGCGCCATTCGCCCTGGGGACGGGGCTTGCCGGCCTCGTCCGTTTCCACGCGGATGTCCGCCGCGGCCCATTTGCGTCCATAGCGGGATTGGAGGCAGCGGCGGACGGCATCCTTCGCGGCGATGCGTCCCAGCAGCCATTCCGTACGCCGGGCCACGGCGCCTCCCATCTCGCGCCATTTCAGCCGCTCGCTGAGGGAAAGGGTCAGGCAGGCCGTGGCGCGCAACCACAGTTCGTTGTCGCTCGTAAAGAGGGGATCGTCGGCGCGCGGGGCGGCGCAACAGACCACTTCCTTGGGAAGCGCCGGCAAGGCGTCTTCCGGCAGAGACCGGCTAAGGTAGCCATCCGCGGGGTGCAGAATCAGTCGATGCACCGCTGTACCCAGATCGAAAACGCGATTGCGCCATCCGGTGGCTTGCGCCAACAGGTGTCCATCGCTGTCGAGAAGGTCGGCATCGGCGACCATGGTTCCGTCGGTCACATGGTCGGTCAAGGGCAGAAGCGTCAAGGTTCCCCGAGACCATTCTTTCAGGGGCGGCGCATAAAACGCCAGGGTTTCGAAGGCACGGGGCAAATGGAAATGGCCATCGTGGGGTTCCCGCGCTTGCCAGGCCGCCAGCGCGGCGCCCAGGGCCTCCAGCAGGACCGGATCCAGCGAGAATCGGGGATTGGCAACCCGGCGCAGCAAGGAACCGCGCGGGAGGGTTACCCAACTGGCCAGCAGTCCATTTTCACCCCACTGGGACACTTCAAACAAATTCTGCAGTTGCGGACCATGGTGAAGTCTTGCCGGATAGAGGTCCTGCCCCTTCCAATCGAGCGGCACGGGCCCCTTGAGCGCCAGAGAGCGTGGCGAAACGGGTTCGGGATATTCCTCGGCCAGCCGCACGCGCATGCTGGCGACACAGTCCCCGTTGTCCGCCTGGGATTCACGGCGTTCATGCATGACAACCGCGACCGTCATTCCTCCGCTGTTCGCAGCCGGCAGCCGCGTTGCGCTGATCCTGACGGCACGATCCCCGCCATCGATCGTCAGCCAACGCGCATAGTCGAGCTTGTCGAGACCCACGACGAACAAGTCCGGCGCCAGGCGTCGCGCCGCCTCGGCCAGCATTTCAGCCAGCATCCCCAGGGGCAGGACGGGCAACCCGCGCAAGGTGCGATCGGCCAATGCCACAGGATGCGTACCGAGCGCACTGTCGGCCAGAAAAGGATGATCGGTAATCGACAGGCTGAGGCCCAGATCGATTCTCTCCCCAGGCGTCTCGACCAACACGTCGGCATCCAGCAGCAGCGGAAAATCGGCCCCCCCCTCGTCGCCGTCTTGCTTGCCGCGATCCGGAGTCATGACCTCCCGCAGGCCGACGGGCGTCGGCGCCGGCGGCGCCACCAAACCCGGAGGAATTTTCGCGTGACGCAAAGTGGGCGCATCAAGGTCCAGGGCGAAGCGATCGCCCCGACCGCGACGCGCGGCCCGGGGCTTCCTCAGATCGACCACATTTGAGCCCCGGTTGGCATGCAACTGTTTGACATCGATCCGCTGGCCATGGGTGAAGAGGGCGGCCAGGGCGTGATGCAACTGCAACCCCCCCGACCGGTGCCCGCGATTGGCGGCCACGGCCAGGTGGGGTTTATCTTGCAGCACGCTGTTGATTCCCGCCGCCAGGCTGCCTCGGGCCCCAATCTCGACAAAAACACGAAAGCCATCGTCATATAAGCGACGAATGGTCGCGCCAAAACGGACGGGTTTCACCCACTGCATGGCGGCGTTGGCCGCCCAGTTTTCCAGCGTCCCCGCATGAGGGGCGGCCATCATGCAGGAATAGACCGGCACCTGGGGGGAGGTGGAGATCAGTTTTCCGAAAAAGGTTTTGAGCGCCGGCAGAGCCGGTTCCAGCCATGGAGTATGGTACGGTTGCGGCAATGGCAAGGCCCGGACGTTGCCGCCCGCCTGCGTCACGGTCCGCATCACCTGTTCCGCAAGCTCTTGATGGCGAACGCAAAGTCCAAAATGATCGGTCCCATGATCGCGCGTCACCAGGACATCCTTGCCAAACGGCGAGAGACATTTCGAGAGATTCTTCTCCAGGAGTCCAGAAATTGACAAGCTGGCACAGACGGGGATTCCTGGATGATTCGAAAGTTGCCGCAACAACTCGTACCCCTCGCGCAGGGCATCGATCCGGTCGAAACGACTCTGGAAATCGAACACTCCCGCGCATTCGAGCGCGGCAATTTCGCCGATCCCCGCGCCGGCCACGGCATCGGGTGCGATTCCGATCTGAGCAAAAAGACGCAGCATGGCGGTATCCGCCGCCAGCACGGCCTGCACGGCATTGGCCATGTCGAACCCGCGCGCCACCTCGGATTCCGGCTGTTCTCCCGTTGGAAAGATCCATTGACTCGGCAGAATGCTCCCCGCGGCCGCGGCACAAGCCGTATCGGCGTCGTCAAACGCCGAGCGACAAGCCGGGAAATTCAGGCACAGGTCGCGTAACATGTCGGGATATTGCGAACCTTCACCCGGGAAGATGAACACCAGGCGTCCCGGCGCCGGACACAGGTCCGTCCCGAGATAGACACCGCGGCTCTCCACGATCCGCCCCTTGCCATCGATCATCCGTCGCAACAGGATGCGCAATTTCGCCGCCAGATCCTCGATCGACGTGGCGACCACGGCGGCTCGTTCCAGTCCATCTTGCGCCGCCAGTCCCGCCGTCAGGGCCATATCCGACGGCATCGGCTGCGCGCTGTGCTCGACATATCGCAGCAGCTCTTCAATCCGCTCCTGCAGTTCACGCCGGTCGTTGGCGCCGAGCAAATACAACTCGCTCTCGAGTTCGTCATGAATATGAAGACGCGATTTCACGGGTTTGCCGAATGCTGTTCCATCAAAACATGCGCGGAGACGCCTCCGAAGGTCATGGCGTTGACGCCGGCCCGCCGCGGCTGCCCGGCGTCGTTGTGCACCCAAGGTCGTGCCACGGCATTTAAATAAAAGGGGGTTTCCGCAAGTTTCAACTGCGGGTTGGGGCGATCGGCTTCCTGCGCGGGGGGCAGAATGCGATGATACAGCGACAGCGAAGCCTTGATTATCCCCGCGGTGCCGGCCGCCGCGAAGCAATGTCCGATCAGCGCCTTGACGGACCCCAGGGCAACCACCGCGCCGCGCGGCCCCCGCGGGCCGAAACATCCGCACATGGCCCGCAATTCGGCCCGGTCCTGCGTGAGAATCCCGGAACCGTGGGCCTCCAGCAGGGCGATGGACCCCGCTTGAACTCCGGCCTGCTTCAGGGCGCGCGTCATGGCCCGCGCAAGGCTTTCGTCACTCTTGTTGAGCAATTCACGTCCATGGATGTCGGTCGCCGCGCCAACCTCTTTCACCAGGGCATAAATGCGGTCGCCGTCGCGGCGAGCGTCCTCCAGCCTTTTCAGCACCAGCATCCCCCCGCCTTCGCCAAACAACGTCCCGTCGGAATCCCTGCCGAACGGATGGGGGCGTTCGCCGCCCGAAAGCAGTTTCAGCCGATTGAAGATCATCAGCCACTGCGGCGAAATGCGGCCTTGCAATCCTCCGCACAACACGAGGTCCGAGCGCCCGGTTCGCAACTCGTCCAGGGCCTGCCCCATGCCTAGCAGGGCGGATGCGCAACCGGCGTCGACAATTCCGGAGGGGCCCTGGATGTCGAAACGCGCGGCGATGCGCCGGGCAAGGGCATGCCGAAGGAATCCCGACAAGTTCCGGGAGTCAAAGGCCGGCAGCTCGCGCAGCAGATTGCGCCGCATCTCTTCGAACTGATCGGTACTGCCATGCGGGAAGCAACGCCGGATCAGGTCCATGGTCTGGTCGATCGCGAGCCCCTTCTGGAACCAACTGATGGTGGCCCGGTCCATGTAAGGCGAGTACCCGAGAAACAGGGCGGTTCTTTCGCGCGGCAGGGCCTTGTCGGCATACCCGGCATCCTTGAGCGCCTGCGTCGCCAGGTACAGCGCCAGAACCTGCTCGGGATTGCCACCGGCCAGCATGGCCGCGTTCAATCCCAGCGGGGTGGGCGCGATGTTCCACAAGCCGTCCAGATACCCCCCGCGCAAAGTCGACACGCGATCGAACGCGCGCGTGCCCGGATCACGATAGCGCCGCGCCGACGCCTCCGTCATGTCTTTCACCGCCGGTGTTCCGTCGAGCAGGCGCAACCAGAAAGCGCGCAGGTCGGCACAACCGGCGAAGCGGCAGGCCATCCCCGTGATGGCGATGTCAGCGGATTTCGTCTCGGTCGTCATATCCCGTTCGCATTACTTCAAATCGAGGGGATTAACGTACCATTTGAACGCGCATCATGAAAGATGCGATTACGCGGCATTCTTTTTGTTTTTCTTTTCTTTATTGTCTTGTTCCCCGGTTCGTTGTTGAATGGACGGAATTCGCAAATGGCGGCCGAGGAATGCCGGCGGTCCCGGCAAACGGCGCGCCAGAGAAATTAATCGATGCAGACCTTTTCAATCGACACATCCGAAACCCTTCACATGGTCGGGATCGGCGGCGTGGGCATGAGCGCCCTGGCCCAGGTCGCGATCGATGCCGGATTGAGCGTTT
>CAZIUM010000125.1:0-8300 GCA_964542285.1 uncultured Lentisphaerales bacterium | reverse complement strand
AGAATGATCATGACCAAGGTAAAAGGTTCGCTAACCGAACGCAATCTTCTGACCGCCTTTGCGGGCGAATCGCAGGCCCGCAACCGCTACAACTATTTTGCCGGCGCCGCGCGCAAGGAAGGCTTACGCCAGATCGAGGCAATTTTCGCGGAGACCGCCGACCAGGAACGGGAACATGCCAAGCGATTGTTCAAGTTTCTGGAAGGCGGCGAGGTCGAAATTCGAGCCTCCTTCCCGGCCGGCGTCATTGGTTCGACGCTCGACAATCTCAAGGCCGGTAAGGCCGGTGAGGACTACGAGTGGCAGTCCATGTACCCCGATTTTGCCAAGATCGCCCGCGAGGAGGGATTTTCTGAAATCGCCAATTGCTTCGAAGCCATTGCCGTGGCCGAAAAACACCATTCCGAGCGTTACGGCATTCTGGCCGACAACCTCGTGGCCGGCCGGATTTTCAAGCGCGAACAGCCCGTGACCTGGGTCTGCCGCAACTGCGGGTATGTCCACGTGGGGCTGGAAGCCCCCAAGGCCTGCCGCGCCTGTGCCCATCCCCAGGAACATTTTCAGGTGTTGTCCGAAGGTTTCTGATCGCGGAAAATGGCGCGATCCAGCAATCCGTAGGCATCGAAACTTGTGCTCCGCGTGAGCCGGATGGCGCCAAACACCGTGATGGAGGTGCCGGCGTAGATGGCGACCATGATGGCGATCTGGTATTGGATGGCCGTCATGGGATTGGCGCCGCCCAGGATGACACCCGTCATCATGCCTGGAAGCGAAACCAGTCCGATGGTGGCCATGGTGGCCACCGTCGGCAGCAGGGCGGCTTGCAGCGCTTCGCGCATGCCGGGACGCAGCGCCTCTTCCAACGTGGCTCCCTGTGCCAGCGCCAGATGATGAATCTTTTCGCGGCGCTCCAGGGTTTCGTAAAATTTTTTCAGCCCGATGATGTCGGCGCGCAGACAGTTTCCGAGGATCATGCCGCTGATGGGAATGGCGTATTGTGCGTCGAGCCAATGGGGGCGCTGCAGGATCAGCCCCACAAAAACAAGCATCGGCAGCGCCGTGCCGCCCAGGAGCGCCATGCCGAGCGGCAGGGCGAAACGCCGCCAGTGCAGCCGGCAGCCCCGCAGGATGGCGCCATCGGCCACGAACACCATCGTCACCAGCCAGAGCAGGTTCAGCCAGGGGTTGTTGCGGTCGAATACGACTTGCAGGTAAAACCCCACGAACAGTAGCTGAACCGTCATCCGCAGCACGGCCAGGAGGGTGTCTCGGATGATCGGCACCCGTTGCCACAGGAGGATCGCCAACGGCGGCAACAACAGCAGGTAGACTGCCGACATGCGGCCCCATCCGATTTGCAACGCGTCATGCATGCGGACGATCCCTCCCCTGGGGCAGTTCCACGATGCGATCCATGGCCGCGAGCCAGGTTGGGTCGTGCGAAACAGCCAGAATGGTCAGGTCATCGCGCCGGGTGAGGTGCGCAATAACCTTGGCGCGATTGCCCTCGTCCAGCCCGGAGGTGATTTCGTCCAGCAGCAGAAGGGGGCGTCGCAGCAGGAGCGCCGCCACCAGGGCCAGGCGTTGTTTTTCCCCGCCGGAAAGATTGTCGGTACGATGATCCAACAGGGAATTCGGCAGTCCGAAGTCGGCGCACCAGGCCGGCAGCCTCTTCAGGTTGTCCCGTTGGGAGGCGTTGGCCCGGTAGGCAAAGGGGAGTTCCAGTGCGTTGCGTGCCGTCATGGTTCCAAAATCCGGTTCCTGCGGGACATAGGCCATGGTGCGCCTTGCCTGCCACACGTTTGTTGCATCCAGCGGCTGCCCAAAAATTCGGATGACACCCCTTCGTGGGACCACCAGTCCCATGATGCAACGCAACAACGAGGATTTACCGCATCCGGAGGGCCCCTTGATGCCGATCTTTTCGCCGGGCATGACCTGCATGAAAAAATGATTCAACAGGCAATGTTTGGCCGGACACAAGGCCAGGTCATCGATTTTAACGGCGGGAGTAATCGGTTTCCTCCGTGGTTTTCGGCGCGATGCGGTCTTTTGGAATCCAGCCACGTCGTCCCTGTGCCTCGACCCGCACCCATTCGGTACGTTCTTCGAGTGGCGTAAGGATGCTTCCCGCGGGGATCGTGCGGATAACCTGGGCCTGTCTTCCGGGGGCCACGCGCAGGGACAGATCTGTCTGGGCCAGCCAGGTTGCGGACTGGCGGCCGCGAAGTCGGCTTGTTCCAACGGCGACCACCATGAGAACCAGCAGACTCGCCGGCAGGGCGATGCGCGCGCCCTTTCCTTGAAGCGCGGCCGCCACCAACAGTGCCGCCAGCAGTCCGGCGGCATAGGGCAGCACCCGCATCGTTTCACGGTCGAAATCTCGAGTTGCATGGTCGGTGTGGGGTGTGGTTGGGGTGGGGTCGGGCAGGTGGCGTACCGTCGGCGTCGTTTCCTGTCGTTCGGTAAAGGTCAACCGCAAAGGGGGCGTTTGTGCCAGGCGATACTCTTCGGCAACGGGATCGAAGTATGGTAGAACGGCCCGACCCACAGTCACCGCCTGGGTGCTCAGAGGAATGATCACGCGATTAATTCGCACATGATAGGTGTCCAAACGCTGGATCTCGGGGCTGTACTGCTTGAAAAGCGTTTCCGGAAGTTGCGGCAGGCTGGGCAAGGCATCCCCCAGGTAGCCTTGGCCGGTGACTTCCAATTTCAAGTCCACGAGGTCGCCGGGCATCACGATGGAAGGGGTCAATTCGCCTGCCAGGCGGAAGCTTCCAACGGCGCCGGCAAATCCAGCGGGTTGATTTTCCAAAGGCAAGGCAACGATATTCAAATCCATTTCAGGCAAGGTCATGCGGCGTGGCAGCGTGGTCCAGCGGGTGAAAAAACCGGTGGAGCGGCGTTCCACCAGAGTCAGTGACAATTTTGGTTGCAGGGTTGCATTGACGGGGGCGGTGCCGCGTCCCTTGGCGCGATAGCGATGCCATTCGATCTCCTTGCCGTCGCGGCGCAGTCTGGCAGGGGCTTCTGTCGACAAGGCTTCCATTTCGAGGGGCACGCGATCGATGACGTCGCCGATGCTGATATTGCGCAACTGGCTGCCTGGGGTGGTCGCTACCTCCAGGATCATGGTGACTTGCTGGTGGACGTAGGGGTGCGGGGGGTCGATTCGCAAACGGGCATCGAGCACCTCGGCCGAGGCCCAGTGGGTGGCGGCCCAAAGAATTCCGGCGGCCATCCGTATCCATGGGATTGGATGGAGGAGTTTCATGGCGTCATCTCCTCTGTGGGGTGGATGGAGTTGGGGTGCATCGGGAGGCGCTGGGACCAGATTCGTCGGTCGTGATGTTCCTGCTGCAGGGTAACGCCCACACTGGCGCCGTAAAGCGCAAACATCAAGGCGCCGGTCAGTGCGAGCAGGCCGGAGAAGCTGCGCGTGGCGGTGGGTGCCCCGTGACGGCGTCTGCCCGAACGTGTGCATAACCGCAGCAGCAGTCCGCCCCAGAGCAGCAGCCAACCCGTGAGGCCCAGCACGATGCGCAGATGGAGCGAAAACCCGAAATGCCAGGCCAGCAGCAGCCGCGAAGGGGGCAATTGGGCGTCGGGCTGGCCGCGCCGCATGGCCAGGGCCAGGCGCAGATTACGATACAATTCCGGTTTCCCCCCCAGGTAACGTTCCGCGCGCAGCAGCGCCGCTTCGGCGTTGGCGGCATCTTCGGCCAGCAGCAGGGCCACGCCCAGGTTGTAGAACAAAACGCCGCTGGGCGGAGCCTGCAGAGACAGGCGGTGGTAGAGCCTGGCGGCTTCGAGAAATTCTTCGTGGCTGTCGGCGGTCGCCAACCTGCGATTCGCTTGTTCCCACCCGAAATCCGGTGGAATTGCGGCGACTTGAAGGGCGCAGAATCCCAGCCACCCCGACAGCAGAACAAGCGATGCACGGCTTTTCTTGCGCGGGCGGCGCCGCAACGCCCTGTCGATGTCCGGAAGCAGGGCGCCGAGACGTGTCAGCAACGGATCGACCTCGGAGGCCGCCAGGGGCCCCGGCTGGAACGGCAGGCGTTCCAGCCGGTCCCAAATTTGTTCGAATGCCTTCGTTTCCGCGTCCTGGAGTCCGGCCCGGCGTAAGTATTGCGACAGGGTGGCGGCGGATGCATTTCTGATGTTCGGTCCGATACGCGTCGCCAGGTATTCCCGCAGGGCCCTGGTGCTTTCGGCGGCGGTCCGTTCCGGGGCGACCGGCATTTTGCCCGCGGCGGCGGCAAGGTCCCGCCTTAATCGTTGATACGCCAGGACGCGGCGTAAGCCCGCCAACCATTGCTTGCGACGCCGCCACAGTTGTTGTGACAGCCACAGGCTCAGCCAGGCCAGCGGAGGAAGCACCAGCAGTCCGGCGAGAAGGGGTTGGTCCGGGCCGATTGGCGACAAGGGCAGCGTTGCGGTGGGGGACAGGATGCCGTCGGGACGGAAGGTGTCGCCGACTTGCAGGAGTGCTTCTTCCTCGCCTTCATCGTCGCCGGGCAGGGTAGCGATCTGTGTCGTGGCCTGGGCCTGAAGCGGCAGCGGCTCCGTGGTGACGGTTGCATAGACCTTGCGGTCGATATCGTAGTAGGCCAGCTTGATGGGGGGAAACTCCAGCGTGCCGCCTCGGAGAGGGCGGACACGGTACGTGAAACGCTTGCCGTTAGGCAGCGTTTCCGAAGCGACGTTTTCGTCGTAAATGCGGAAATGTTCCGGCATGCCAGGTTGCAGGGAAAGGAGGGGAGGACGCAGATTGTCACGGCTGATCTCGCCGCCGACCTCGATCGTTAGCATGAGGGGATCGCCCACCTTGCAGACGGAGGTGTCAAATTCGGCCTTGGCGGTCATGTCGCGCCCCACGGCGCCGATAAACCACTCGGGGCGTCCTTGCTCCGGGGGCGGCACGACCCTGACCGTTACGGCGGGCCCGATCGTGAAGATTTCGCGCAGTTTGAAACGACCCGAAGCCTTGTCTACCGCAATGATGGGGCCCTTGAAGGTTAAAGGACCGAAAATATAGTCGCCTTCGCGGCGCGGGGTATACTCCATCTCGAGTTCATATTCCCAGTAGTCGCGATTGTCGCGGCGCACTCTGTGTCCGGGCAGTCGAAAGGGAATCGGGTGCGGTTCAAAAAAGGAGTCCAAGTCCAGCCCGAGATTGCCGCCGAAACTTCCCCGCGAGCGGTAGTCGTTGATGGTAAAGGATGGTTGCCGGGAATTGCGGGACACGAGTTGTCGCAATACCGCCATGATGTCGGGAGTTTTCAATCCTTCGATCTCCTCGGGTTGGAGGTAATCGGCCTGCAGGTGGGGTGGGTGGTTCGCGCTGAGGGGTTCTTCAGTATGGGGCTCCGGAAGCGCGGCCACGGCGACTCTCAGCGTCACATGGAAGGGCGCGTCGACCAGTACGGTGGTTTCGGAGGCGGCGATTTCGGCCACGACCAGGTCTTGCGTTTGGATGCCCACGACTTGGATTCGGGGACCCTCGGAGCGGACATTCGCGCCCGGCAGGGATACCGGACCCGCGCGAAAAATGCCGGAGCGTCGCGGTTTGACCTGATAAAAATAGGTGCGTCCCAGTTGTTGCTCGCGTGAAAAACGTCCGTTGACGATGCGGACGCGGCTGAAACTGTTGTCGCGGGAACCCAAAAGGGTAATTTCGGCCTCGGGCAATTCCGAGAGGTCGGGTGGGTTCGGGAGGTTGCGCGAGCCCTGAACCTCTGCATGCAGGATAAAGCTTTCGCCCAGGTAGATGCGTTCGCGGTCGGTCTTGAGCGACAGGGTCAACTCCGCGCCCCAGGCCGGGCGCAGGATCGACCCCCACAGGAGCAGCAGCGGCGACAGCCGTCGAAATGTTCCGGTCCAGCGCATTGTCAGCGGTCACCCTCCCTCAGCGTCTCCATCCCCGGAGTCGGGGTGGCTTAGGGCGGCTAATGAAGAATCCGCCGGCCCAGCCGCGTTCGGCCGTCATGTTGTTTTCGAGTTCCTTGCCGAAGTCATCGTCCCCCCCGTAGTCCACCAGCAAGGCAAAATTGCCACCGGCTTGATCGGCGGGATGATAGTTGACGTTCGGTTGCGCCAGTCCCAAGCGTCCTCCAGTGTAGCGGTCATTGCCGCCGCCGTCAAACAGCACGCCCAGTCCGGCATTGGAAGCATGTCCGCCGCCGGGCCCCTGGTACGTGTCGTTGCCCTCGAAATCCATCAGGGCGCCCACCGCGATATCCCAGGCGAAGCCGATGGCGGCGGTACTGGCCTTGTAAAAATCGTCGCCTTCATCGTCGATCAGGTACCCGACGGCGTAATGGCAGCCATACCCGACGCCCCAGCGCACGAAGGGTTTTTCGGTGCGTTCTCCGCCGTCGAAGGCGGTGCGGGTCGATCCGATGCGTTGGTCGTTGCCTCCGAAATCGCGCGCGAAGCCGGCCGCGAACCAGTAGCCGCCCCCATGCGAAAAATAGTCGTATTCATAGAGGTCGTCGCCGCCGCCATCCAGCAGCACGCCGATGCCGCCATTGGCAGAGCCGCGCGGTCCCGCCCCGATTCCCTGAGACCAGCCGCCGTAACCGGGGGAGTCGTCGTAGCCGCGGTCGTACAGACCCCCGGCATAGTAGTGATCCTGGCCGGCTAGATCGATCAGCAGGCCGAAGCCCAGAGGTCCCCCGACGCCCTGTGACAGGAAGGCGGCACGGTAGTTATCGTTGCCGTCTCGATCCATCAGAATACCCACGCCACCAACGGCCTGGCCCTGTACGCGGCTGCGGCCAAGGTAGTGATTGTCACCCGAGGCGACCAGCAGTCCGAGGCCACCAAGGGTCGATCCCTGGGCGATGTCCAGGGCTTCGAACCGGTTGGTCCCGCCACGCGCCACCAGCAACGAGGCTCCGAGGACCGCGCCCCCCTGGATGCCGGGTTTTTCGCCCCGGAAGACATCGTTGCCGCCCAGATCTACCAGGACTAGCAGGGGCCGTTCTCTCCCGACCGTGCCCTCGACATACGTGTCGTCCCCGCCCAGGTCGAGCACCATGCAGACTGATTGCATTTCTTCGAGAACATAGCGGTTGGGACCGCGGCCTCCCACCAGGATCGTGCCGGCTCGGCAGGTAATTTGGGTGGCCATGCCGTTTCCGTTTCGCCCTCCGGCGGTGGATGGCGGCTCCACCAGGGCGGCCAGAGCATTCAGCAAGCGCGGTTCGGTCAGTTGCGCCAGTGCCCTGGCTGCGTCCAGCAGGGCTTCGTAGTCGATCTCCTCCAGGCGATCGCAGACCTCGCGTCCCAGGGCACGGTCGGCAAAGGCATGTCCCACGCGAATCTTGCCGGTGGACTGATCGTAAAGGTGCGTTTCAAGGTCGGCGCGTGCCTGTGGCGACAAGGGCGCATAGGCGCGTGCCAGGGCTTCGTCAGCCGATTCCACGGCGTCAATGACAATCCGCAACGGATTCGAGATCGATGACGACTCCAGGGGGGGGCGGGGCGTCAGGTCCAGTTTGTTCCCGGCTGCCGCCAGCAGACGCGCCATGCCATTTTGCGGCGATTGCGCCCGTTGATGCAGGTTCCAGGTGAACGCCTCCGCCATGGCCAGCGATTCCGTCGGATGGCGCAGGAGGGTGTCGACAAACTCCAGGCGGCAATTCCCGGTCTTGTCGCTGAAGGTGTTGGTGGCGGCGCTGCGTTCAAGCAGGGTGGCGGTGTAGTCGCGATACCGTTCATAGTGTTCTGAAACGCCGCGCCGGGACAGACCCGAGCGGAGTTCATGCGTCAGCATTGCCACCTGTCGTTGCCGCGGACGATACGTCCCGGTGCCGGCGCATCCCGCCGCCAACAGCGCGCTCAGGGCCAGAAGATGCGCTCCGCGGCCGACCGGTGAAGTCCACCATGAAGAGGTCGTTGTCACGGGGTTGCCACAAGATTTCATTCGTGCTCTCCAATCATGGAAACGTCCTTGCCATCGTGGATCACGCATTACTTGCCCGGCCTGCCGAAGGGGGGCAGGCGTCGCCTGGGGGTGGCTGGGGGCCTTGGCGGCAGGTGTCCTTCACGCACCGACTTCACATCCTCCACGGCGATAAAGGCGCGGGGCAGGTGACGTTCGATAATTTCCATCACGTCCTTGACTTTGCGCCGTTGCACGGTCGAGAAAAGAATCGTCATGTTGCCGCCCCGCAGCCCGGTGGCGGCGATGCGCGTGGCGCCGATGCCATGGTTAAGCATGTCGCGTTCGAGAGAGGCCGTGGGTGCCGGAGTGATGACACGCACCGTCTGGAGCCCAATCGCCAGAC
>CAZIUM010000124.1:0-8380 GCA_964542285.1 uncultured Lentisphaerales bacterium | reverse complement strand
TCCCAGGGCGCAGAGCAGATTGTCATTGATCTTGTATGCCAAGGAGGGTCGCAGATAGGCGTCCTGGTCGGAGGGCGAGAAGTAGGCGAACAACGACAACGTGAGATTCTGATTCATCGCCAGTTTGGTAAGGCGCAATGTAATCACCTGTCGCAACCTGTCCCGGGCATGCATGCCGGGCAGCAGGCCGTCGCGATAGTCATCATGGTCCAGCATATATTCCACGTAATACTGCAGGCCGCATTGCAGGTTGCGCATCAATTCGACATCGTACCCCACCAACCCGCGATGCTGGCTGTTGGGAAGGGTTGCATCGTCGCCCGAACGATCGTCCACCGAATCGTAATGTCCGGTTTCGAGGCTCACCAGGCCGCCGGCCAGCGGTCCGCGCAAGCTGGCGCCGAATACGGAAAGGCGCGGGAACATAGTCCGCATCGAAGCGGGATCGACCCCCTCGGGGCTTTTCCAGAAGCCATGATATCCATACAGCGCCCATTCCATGCCTCCGGCGATCCCGCGCAGACGCAAGGCTATTTCATCGTCCTTGAACCAGCGATCGCGCGACCTGGGCTCGGTTACGTCATCCCGTCCCGCGCGGCGCCCCAGCAAAGGATTCCAATAAGAATGACGTTCGCCGGAGATGAAACGATCCGCGTCGAATCGCGGAGTATAAACCAGATCGATGTCGACACGGCCCGGAAACAGGGACAACATCAGGGCATCGGAAGGCGCCTTGAGATATTCTTCGTCGCGTCCACTGAAAAACGATTGCCAATCCTTGGGGAACAGGTCGTTGACGAACAGCATGTCGCCGACGCCCCAGGTCAAAATCTGGCGTCCGATCTTGAGGTCCGCGGAAGGGGTCGGCGCCAGCAAAAGGTTGGCCTCGCGCAGGTCGAGCCACCCCGCGCCGGATTCCAGGTCCAGGTCGCGTGAGCGGAGGATCTGGTCGTACAGAATGTCGGCCCGCAGCGTAGCGGTGTGATGCCTGCCAATTTGCTCCGCCCACACCTGTGCGCGCAATTCGCCCAGTGGACTGTCGGGCTGCACGGCATCGTCCTGCAAACGCAGACCGACACGGCCGTCAACGAATCCGTGCCAGGCGACCTCGGCAAATTCCAATGCCAGCAGGCAGGGCGCAATCAGCAACAATAACCACGACAGAAGACACGTGCGAACCTTCTGGTGCATCGACATGCTCTCATCCTTTCTTGAACAACGCGAAGAAACGATCCTGGAACTGGTCAAACACGCCGTGTCGTTGCAGCAGTTTGCCGAGGGGCTTGATCAAATCGCTGTTGTGCGTTGCCGCCTGGAAGGCCAGTTCGATCTCCTCACGCACCGCGGCGGGGATGCCGCCGCGCATTTCAAAGAGTTTGCGTTCCGCCATTTCCCGGTAATTCACCTGCACGGAATTTTGAATTACCTGCCAGAACAACCGCACGAGGCAAACATCCCAGGGGGTATCGACGCCCTTGACGACGGCGATGAAGGGATCTTCACGCTGGCCGGCATCCTTTTTGACGCGTTCGAGCACGGAATCGATGGAATCGTTAACAATTTCCTCGCTGAAGGCTTCCTGTTTCAAAGAATACCCGTATTGCAGAATGTGAACGTGATCCTCGTGTTCGCGCAGCCATTCCAGGTACTTTTCGGCCTGTTCGCCAAACCCTTCCAGGATCATCTTGGAGTAGGCTGACGGAGTGACAATCTGGGGTCGGGCGGCCTGCATGCGTCCTTCGCGAATCCGGACCTGTCCGATGGTATCCATCAACTCGCTCACCAGGAGATAGTTGATCATGGTGTTGCCAAAAGTTTCCAAATGTCGCTTGGGCGGTATGACCACCGTGGTGTTGCGAACCGCATACCAGAAATCGAAGGATGTGGGGGATGCACTCATTTCATATCAGTATAGCCGCCGGGTACTGCGAAGTCACGCGCAATATGACTCAATATGACTCAAAAGGGTGGATGAAATGGTTAGGACGCCCCGCATTGCCGCTCATTCGGCGGCGGGAACTTGCTTGAGGAAGATATGCCGCATCAGGCTGTCTTCCGCCACCACGCCCTGGTCTATCAGCAGGCAGATCGCCGTGACGGCGCAGCAGGCCAGAAGCACCCCCAGGGCATTGGCGATGTAGAAGCGCCGACGGTCGAGCCCCAGCAAATAGGAGCCGAAGGCCCCGGTATAGGCCCCGGTGCCGGGCAGGGGGACGCCGATGAAAAGCGCCACGCCAAATTCGCCGTATTTCTCCACGTAGGGATGCAATTTGCCTCGGGCCCGGGCAATGCGCGGCCAGATCACCCGATCGAACCATCCCCAGAGGCGCAACCAGCGTTCCACGGGCCCCATCAGCCGGTAGGCAATCACTCCCACGCAGATGTTGGTGACCAGGCACAACAGCACCATTCCCGGCAAGGAAATGGCCGACCGTATGCCGGCATGGAAAAAACCGAAGGGAATCGAAGCGCGCAATTCCAGCATCGGCAGAAAAGTCAGCATTACCAGCCACAGCACCGCCATGAAAAACGTCATGCGCAAAATCCTTATGCGTGAAGGGGGCCCAATTACGGAACAATTCCGCGAGAATAAATCGTCCGGTCGTACAACGCGGGCCATTGAACATGGAAAGGGCAGGGTTGGCAATCAAATTTGATGGAATTCTGAACTCAATTGAGCCCCTGAGTCCGTTAAGATTACGCAACGAGGAGACGAAAATTCCTTTCCTTTAAGGGTTTACCCCTCGTCTTCCAAACGATACAATAATTTCGT
The DNA here is from genome assembly GCA_964542285.1 of uncultured Lentisphaerales bacterium. Classification (GTDB taxonomy): domain Bacteria; phylum Verrucomicrobiota; class Kiritimatiellia; order RFP12; family JAAYLN01; genus CAZIUM01. The sequence goes on along the minus strand of CAZIUM010000124.1, from coordinate 5,607 downwards.
CATGAAGCACGATACCTTCGACTTTGCGGGAAAAGAACATCCACGGATCAGCCTGGCGCTCTGCGTGATTTTTTTGATGACCTGGACGGCGTATCCTTCGTTTGCGGCGTCCGGAGTCTCGACGTCTCCCCTGGAACGCTGGCGGCAGGGTGGGGGACCCTTGCCGATTTCGCTGCGCAACGAATCCCGAGCTGCCGCAATGCGGGCGCGCGAGTGGCTTTTGCGTCACCAGGCTTCAACCGGAGACTGGGGCGATGTGCGTACGACATCTCTAGCCACCCTGGCCTGCCTGCTGACCGAGGGATTTGATCCCACCCCTGCCGTGGATCGGGCGCTTGCGCATCTGGCTACCGCGACGGTCGCACAGGATGCGGCGGATGAACCGGAAGCGTTCGCCTGGCGCACGATAGCCCTGGCGGTGGCCGGTCCACGCGCTCCGCAGCCGGTCCCCGCGGCGTTCCTCGCGGCCATGACCGCCACCAACCGTTTGCCACCGAACATTTGGTTGACGGTGGTTGAGGCGCTGCAACTGTTTCCTCAAGGGCGTGAAATGCAGCCGCCCTCGTTGGTTCCTTTGAAAGAGGCGGCCCTGGAAATAGCCTGGCTGGCGCCAGGACCGCTTTCGACCGAGTCTTCCGCCCGCATGGGTGAAACCCTGGCGGGGCAATGGACAAGCTCCGGGCTGCGATCCTGGCGCACCGGCGAAGCCTGGCGCGCCTGGCGCCTGGCCCGTGCGATCAACCTGCGTTTGGGAGGTCAAATCGTCCGCAAGGATAATGGAGAAGAAGCCCCGCTGGATTGGCGCAGCGAAATGGCCCGCCACTGGATTGGCAGGCAACGCATCGACCCTCTTGGCGGCGGATTCTGGCCGTCCGTAACGACGTCCCCCCCCCCGACGGACCCGGGCGCCACCCTACGAGAAACCGCCTACGCCATCCTGTTGCTTCAGGAATTATAGCGCTCCATGCATTGCCCAACCTCCTGGATTGTGATATCTAATGGTCATGAACTGCTCTAGGACACTTTTCCCGGAAAAAGGCCCCATCGATGCCCAACGCTACCTGAGTTTGCTGGAACCCTGGCCGGCGGCCATGCGTCGTTCCCTGCACGAACCCAGGCCGGGCGTGCCCCGCCTGTGCTACGGAACCGGCACCCATGGGCATTGGGCCATCCAGGCCAACAACACGGCCGCCGCGGGCGTGGCCGTGCTGGCCGCCGACGAAGCCACGGATGTTGCGCGTACCGGCATGAGCCGCGATGAACTGCATGCCCTGGCGTTGGCCATGATTCGTTTTGCTCTCACGAGTCACCATGCGGGGGGCGACGTGACGACCGATGGAGAATCCTGGGGTCATTCCTGGATCAGCGCCCTGTGCCTGGAGCGTCTGATGCATGCCCTGGATGCGCTGGCGGAAGACCTGCCGAAGGATATCGAGTCTCTGCTGCAACGTGTGCTGATCTCGGAAAGCGACTGGATGGTGGATTGCTATCACCGCGGCAACCCGGATCGCCCCGGCAAGATCACCGCGGGGCTGGTGACCAACAACGTTCCTGAAAGCAACATCTGGAATGGCGCCATACTGCACCGTACCGCCCTGCTCTACCCGGATGCGCCGCGAGTGGGGGATTATCGTGAACAGGGCACGCGCTTCCTGCTCAACGGACTGTCCGTGCCGGCGGATGCCGACAGCCGGGAACCGATCGCCGGACGCCCGCTGTCGGAATGGCACGTTGGCGCGAATGTCTTTCCCAGCATGGCATGCAACCATCATGGCTATCTTAACGTCGGATACCTGGTGATCTCGCTATCCAACATCGCCATGCTGCATTTCTCTTGTCGCGCCAGGGGCTGGGATCCCCCTCCCGGCCTGTATCATCATGCCGCGGAGGTGTGGCGATTCGTCAAAACCTGCACCTTTCCCGATGGGCGCCTGTGGCGCATTGGCGGCGATACCCGCGCGCGCTACTGCTATTGCCAGGATTACGCCATCGCCGCCTGGCTGCTGGCTCGCGATGCCCTGGGCGATCGGGACACCGAGGCCTTCGAACAGGGTTGGCTCAACACCGTCCGTCACGAGCAGGAAACGAATGGCGACGGGTCCTTCCTTTCCGCTCGGCTCGCCGACTTGGCGGACGTGTCTCCATTGTATTACACCCGACTGGAAGGCGACCGCGCGGGGTCGCTTTCCATGGGCGCCGCCTGGCGTCGCCTGATGGAGCAAAAACCACTCGATACCGTCCAATCCGGCCACGAAAAATATACCCTTCTCGATTCCTGGCAGGACGAGTACCACGCTTCCGTGCTGATCCGCAGCGCGAAGCGTCTGGCCTCCTGGACCTGGGGCGCCGCCGAACCGCCGCAGGGCATGCTCCTGCCCCCCGAGGCCTCGAACATGGCGGAATGGTGTCAAAACCTGTCCGGTCGGATCGTCGGCCTGGGGTTGACCAACATCAACAAATGCCGTCCCAGCCAGTCCCAACGGTTCGAGGGCGGCTTCGCAACCTGTGGGAAATTCACCGTGCGCAGCGAACACCACATGGCCGAAGGCGAACTGCCCGCAGACATTGCCGAGGTGGACCTGGCGGCCGTGGCACTGCCGGACGATCGCGGAATGGTGGTGTTCCAGCGAGCCCGCGCCATCCATCGGGCCTGGTTCCGTCAAGTCAAGGGCTTGCACCTGCTGATCCCCAACGACATTTTCAACGCTTCCATCCGAACCTACCGGCATTGCGACGATGAATTGACACTCGAAGCCCTTTCCCCACGCGACGAAATTATTCCGGTGCCGGGCAACTGGTTGGCCATCGAGGACAAGCTGGTGTTGGTGAAAGCCTATGGCGAACCGCTGGCCATTTGCCGGCCCGCGCAGCGGCAAATCACGTTGAAAGGCAAACCACACCTGCCGGGTTCGCTGCATGCCGATGAAATCGTCTGCGGTTGTCGCATCGGCACACAGGATTCCGTCCACGACCAGGTTTTGTTCGACCTGGGGGTGGTGTTGTCTCTCCGTCCGGCGAAGGAATCCGCCGAGTTCGCCACCAAGGTGGCCCCGATACCCCGAGAAACGTTGCCGGACGAGGTTCGCGGCGTGACCCTCGGCAATCGGAACGGTGGAAACGATCTGGTGTTGGTGAATTTTGGCGCCGAAGGTAAAACGGTTGCCATGCCCTGGCCCGAGGAGCGGGAGCCGGAAGGCCTGGGTGGAATCGTCCCGGTCGAAAAGGGGAGGGGACGTCTCGAACTGACGCTGCCTGCCGGCCATGCCGGAATGATCTTGTAACCCGATGCAATTGACCGATTCGTTTATTCAGGCTATGATTCCTTTCGTCGTCGTGGATGGTGAAGGATCGCTGTGCCGGTTTCGACCGGCATGGAGGAAAGTCCGGACTCCGCGGGGCAGGGTGCCCCGTGGTCAACGCGGGGAAGGCGCTGCCATATCGGCGCCGATGGAAAGTACCACAGAAACAAACCGCCCGGCATGCCGCCCGTCGGCATTTCGGGCAAGGGTGAAAAGGTGGTGTAAGAGACCACCGAACGGTTACGCAAGTGCCGTTGCAAGGCAAACCCCACCCGGAGCAAGATCAAATAGGGGAACTAAGGTGCGGCCCGCACCGCGCCCGCTCGCGCGGGAAAGAGTTTCCGGGTTGATCGCATAGATAAATGATCCGACCCCATGAAAATGGGCTGACAGAATCCGGCTTATGATCCATCCTCGGCGACACATTTTCTCCCTTGCAAACCTGGCATTCCTGGTCGCGGTCATGGCGATTCTAGGAGCCTTTTTGATGCTGCGCGAAAAGGACGTAGCGACGGAGGCAGACGGCCTGGCTGCCGCTGCCGGGAGGTCCGTGGAAACGAACCGTGTGCTTTCCCGGGCCTTGCTGCCCGAAAGCGCCGCGAACGATTTGTTCGCGGCGACGGATGGTCAGCCGGCTGCCGATCATGCGGCGGCAGCCGACATCGCCGCAAAATTTCGCCTGGTCGGTGTGATGCTCTCCGGCGTATCCGGTCCCCGGCGTCCCATGGCCATCGTCGAGATCAGGTCCGATGGGCATCAGAAGCGTCTGCATGAGGGCGATGAACTGGAACCTCACGTGCGGGTTGCGACCATCGAAAGGAAGGAGGTCTGGTTGCACACACCGGCAGGAGACGTCCGACTCACGCGTTCGGATGCCGCCGCCACGCCGGATCCCACCTCCAAATCGAGTGCCGAGCAACCCCTCGGAGAGAAGACGCTGCAACGCTTTGGAGGCGAACAAATCGCCGAGAATCGTTGGCGCTTCCGCCGCGATGCCATCCTAAACTATTACCGGGAACTGCTTGATCGTCCCGAACGGCTCGTCAAGGTCTTTGATTCGCTCGCCCCGGTCTACACGGATGCCCGCACCATTAAAGGCTATCGCGTCAATATCGAGGGCGAAGACGAGTTTTTCGCCGCCGTCGGTTTGCGGCAGGGGGATGTGATCCGCAGCGTCAACAGCCTTGAAATGACCAACCGTCGCCGTGCTGAAATGCTGATCCGGCGATTTGCTCAAAACGATCTCGACACCGTCATCATCGAGCTCGAACGCGATGGCGGCACCGTCAAGCAGATTTACGAAACGGAGTAAACCAGCAGGCCGGGTTTCGGGAATCGAAGTCCTATCACACTAAAACGCAACATAAGATATATTATGCGACGTTGATTTATGCTTCCGCGCGGTGACGTTTTGCGCCAGAATACACGCCATGGTTAAAAGTGAAGGCTCCTATACGTACAACCGGTTTCTGAATCGCAACGAAGAACTCGAACGGCTGAAAATGCAGGCCCGCATCGCCTTGCAGACCGAACAGGAAATCTGGAAGCAGGCCGGGCTGCAAGCTGGCATGAACGTTCTCGACCTGGCCTGTGGACCCGGTGCGACGAGTTGTGAGCTGGCGAAAAGCGTTTCGCCCGGCAAGGTAATCGGGGTAGACATCAATCCGGGGCTGATTGATGTGGCCGGGCAAATCCGCTCGACCGAAGAAGTCGAAAATGTTTCATTTCGCGTGGGCAATGCCTATGCCCTGGATTTCCCTCCGGAGTCGTTCGACTTTGTCTATGCTCGATTTCTTTTCCAGCACCTGCGCAACCCTCAAAGCGCATTAGTCAACATCCAGCGGGTTCTCAAGCCGGGCGGCATTCTGTGTGTGTTGGACATCGACGATGCCTGGACCAGTTTTGTTCCCCAGAGCGAAGCGTTTCGTGCCTTCATTCGGAAATCTGGCGCGGGTCAGAAGCGCAGGGGTGGAAACCGGGAAATCGGTTCGCAGCTTTACGGTTTGCTGAATGAAACCGGATTTAGGGATGTCGCTACGCGAATTTATCCGGTTACAACCCAAGATATCGGGGTGCGTAACTTCCTGGGTATCGCGGTTCTTTTCCGGCTGGAACTGCTCGGCAAGATCCAGAAACTGTTTCTGCTACGCCATCTGAAAAAGATCAAGGCGGCTTCCGGTACGGACAAGGCCTGGGGTGCCCTGGGTATTTTTGTTGCAACCGGTGTTGTCTCCTCCCCCACCGGGTAGGCGTTCTGTCAAGCAGTTCGCCCGAATGCCTATGTCGTTTTTTCATTCGGCGCGGCGGT
>CAZIUM010000123.1:0-8381 GCA_964542285.1 uncultured Lentisphaerales bacterium | reverse complement strand
GCAATCCTTACCCCGCGACCAGCAGCCCCCGGGCCACCGCTTCGATATGCCGCAACCGGCATTCCGCGGCCATTTCCGCCAGAAGAACCGCGGCCGGTTGGATATATTGCCCCCATTCCGAAAGCCCCAGAGCACTTAGGCGGCCATAGGCTCCCAACGCCTGCATCAGGCGCTGCACCGCCGCCCAGGCAAACCATTCCGCCGCCTTTGCCTGTCGTGGGCCGGCGGCAGCATAGGTTTGCAGCAGGTGCCGCCGCAAAGGCGCCGACAATGAAACGTAGGGATCGCACAGCAACGACGCCAGATCGTACGAGGCGGGACCCAGGCGCAGGCCTTGAAAATCGATCAAGTACCATTTTTCACGGTGCAACAGGATGTTGGTCGACTGCAGGTCACGATGGACCGCCACCCAATCGTTGTCCGTCAGAAGATGCCGAACCACGCGGTCGCAATCCCGCTCGAACCCCTCAAGCCGCCGAGACTTTTCCAGGACCACGGTCCCCATGTGCCTGGAGAACAACGCGTGTTCCCAGCGAAACACCCGCTCGTCAAAGGGAGCCTCCATCGGCGGGTTTTCGCACCGGATCGCACGGGTTCCCTCGACATGCAGCCGCAGCACCGACTGCATCACCTGCTCGTAGGTCTCGATTCGACCGGGGTCATCACGGGCCAGGACCACATCGCGAAGGCAGACGCGACCGACATCCTCCATCAGCAGGGCGCGCATGGACGGACAGGATCCCAAGACCCGCGGCACGGGCACGCCCGCCCGACGCAGCAGGCCGGCATGGGGACCGTAGTAATCGTTTTCCGCACGCCGGCCCCCATGACGCGTGAACATGGCGGAACGTCGCGCCTGCTTGATTCGCAGAAAGCGTCGATCGGATCCGCGCGCCGGCAGGGGTTCCACCATCGTGCGCGCAGGAGACCAGCCACAGTCCACCAGGAACGGCACCAGAACCGGCTCCGGCCAGGCCATCGCCGGAAACCAAACCCGGTTGCCGCGATCGACCCGGAACCGCTCGCGTACCTTCGGCAGATCCCCGCCTGATTTTGCGGGACGAATCGGCACTTTTCCGCTGCGCAAGGCCAGGCAGACCGACACGGTCCCGGCATCGTCCCAATACGTATGCTTCCCCGATAACCGAACTCCGGCAACACGCTCGCCGGCACGGGCGGCACGTTCATACAAATCGACCAGCGTGAACATGGACCGCTCCGGCATGTAGCGCAAGATTTCCGGGCGCACCAACTGAACGCCGCTGAACGTCGCCGAGCCGTCCCGGCCCGGCGACGTGGACCGAAACGTCGTGATCACCCCCCGGGAATCCGTTTCCACCGAACAGGGACCTTTTCCCGGCACCAGCCACAGCGTCGCCAACGCCCGGTTGGCGATCATGGCATGCTGCAGATCGTCCGGCGATACTTGCCATAAGATATCGGCGTTCACGAGCCAAAACGGTTCCGCCCCCACAAACCCCGCGAGAGGCCGCAACGCGCCGCCGGTCCCCAACAATTGCGGTTCATACGAAATCGTGAATCGCGCCAGTCCCTGGCGAGCCTTCAGGTAATCCCGCAACAGATTCGCCTGCCAATGGAGGTTAACGGCGATTTCGCGCACCCCCCAGGATTCGAGCTGTCGAAGCGAATATTCAATCAACGGGCATCCGGCCAGGGCCATCAACGGTTTAGGCTGAAACAGGGTAAAGGGACGCAAGCGCGTCCCCTTGCCTGCCGCCAGCACGACCGCCTTGCGCGGGCGAAGGAGCGTCGGTGTCGTTTTCGAAGGGACAGAACGCACGGGCTAATCCTTCCGGGTTTAATATAATAACAGGTCGCGGCATTCCAACGCATGCCGCCGCAACGCCGGACGCCACCTTTCGGCAATGTCCTGGGGGGGGGCACCCGCCCGGATCGATTGTTGTAGTCCGGGGTCCCCGTAAAGCCGGTCGAACCATTCGTGACGCACTCCCTTGTGGCACCAGACACGCGTCGTCCCATATCGCTTTCCCAGAACATGCAACAGGGTCACCGCCGTGAGCACCGGTCGGAAACGCAAGGGGTTGGTAACGCTAATGCGAAGTCCATCGAGCTCGCGTCCCTGGTATGGCTGCCTGCCGGCCAGGTAGCGATGCGGGTGGAAGCGCACGCCCGGCAACGATTGCGCCGCCAGGTCTTCGCGGATGGCGACAGCTTGCAACCAGGGGGCACCAACGACGCGAAAGGCAAGGCTGGTGCCGCGGCCGCAATCGATCCCCGGCAAGGCTTCCGAAAAAACCGTGGCCAGGTACGTCATGCCGCTTTCCCAGGAGCGAATGCCGGGCGAAGGCGGCACCCATTCCGGCCAGTCCATTCCGCGCGGTCCTCGCCGGTCCCAGCCCGCGACCGGCACCACCCGTAAATCCAGGTTCAGTTTCTCGTCACGCACGATCCACCTGGCGGCTTCGCCGGGGGTCAAGCCCGTACACATCGGCATGGGAACGGGGGCGACAAAATCCAGCCGGTCGCGCGCCACGAGGGGGCCGTCGTACACGCCCGGAAGAGGAACGGGACGATCTGCCACAACTACGCGGATTCCTTGCGCGGCGGCCGCCTGCATTACCAGGCGCAACGTGGCCAGGTAGGTGTAGCAACGCGCTCCCAGGTCTTGCAGATCGAAGACCAGCGTATCGATTCCATGCAACATTTCCGCCGTGGGTTGGCGATGGCTGCCATAAAGGGAATACACCGGAATGTTCCAGTCGGGATGCCGTCGGGTTGCCGTTTGCGCCCCCGCGTCGGCCTGCCCAAGGAACCCGTGTTCCGGACCGAACAGCGCCACCAGTCGCCGTGGATAGGCGCGAAACAGGGCTTGTGCCGCGGTAGAACCATCGGAAAGCAGAGCCCCCTGGTGGCTCACCAATGCCAAGCGGCCCGGCAACCACGACCGATGGTGTCGCAGCAGACGCTCCATGCCCACCTGGAAGCGTCCCGATCCGGCAAACGACGACTTCATTTCGTTCCTGGCTGCCTCGTCTAATTGCGCCACAGTTCCCGTAACCGGGCAAGGGTATGTTCCACCAGTTCCTGCCCTCCCTCGGGACCCACGGGCGAACTGGCGGGCACCGCACCATAACTGCGCCCGGAAATGGCCCGCTGCGTGGGCAGGTAGGTGCCGGCCCCCGCCAGTTGCACGGTCATGGTTTGCACCGCGGGACTGCTCCCCTGGATGCGCCGCCCAAAATCCAGGTACAGTTCGAACGGATTGGTCGCCAGGGCCAGATCGCCGATTCGCAAGACATGTACCTCCACCGGGATGCGCGGTTGCCTGCGTTCGTTTTCAAAGCGCACCCGCACGGCTTCATTCCACATCATGCGCCGGAAGGCCTTGGTGATCTCGATATACCAGCGCGTCTCCCCGCGCCGTTCGGGGTGTGCCTCGATGTCGTCGCGCAGCCTTTCATAGGTCTCGCGCCAGGTCACGGCGTCACGTCGGGCCTCCTCAAGGTCCGCGGGCGTCAACAGACGTCGTTTCAGCGCCACAACGCCACTGCCGGCGACCACGACGGGCGCCGCATCCCGCTGTTTTTCGATCACGGAAAGCGTATCGCAAACGGCGTTGGAAATGCGCAGGGCAATCTCCTCCCGTTCGTTGCGTCCCGCCAGATCACGCATGCGCTTTTCTGCGGCCTTGCACAACATCGGGCGCGGCGCCTGGTCCCCGGCCGCGGCGCATTGCGGCAGCACAAACAAATCCTTCCCGAGGCGTTTACGCAACTGCACACGGGTTTCGTGCCAGTAATCGGCGCTGAGCATGAATTCCGACTCGCTGCATTGCGAAGGGCAGGCCACATTGACCAGCACGCCGCGCAGTGCGCCGTCGGGGTCCCAGCAGCCGATCACCCCCACGGAATGATCCTCATGTCCCTCGATGTGGCTGAACTGGGGGTCGTCTACAGGGCCATACATGCGGGCGCTGCCATCCAGGTAGCACACGCGCCGGTTGTATCCGACCACGGCATGTCCCAAACCGAAGGCCAGCATCGCGGGGCCCCTTTTGCGCCAGGCAGCGACCACGGCAGCGGCAATTTTTGCGGCGGCATCCTCGAGGGTTTTCCCCGAATCCTGCACCGGCAGATCGATGCCGCCGACGCCCGGCATTCCGCCGGTATCCATCTTCTCGCGCATATCGCCGCGCATCTCGGGGCCGGTGTGCGTGTGGGTGGCATTCAGAACGATCGTCACGCCTTCGAGCTCCGCCGATCGCTCCACGGACAAGCTCCGCACCTTGTCACGCAACTCGTCCGGGATGCCGCACAGGTCGCAGCTTACGAGCACCATGCGCGTGGGTGCCGTCCCGTGGTCGGATTCAAGCGCCCAGGCCGTGGCGGTGATGGGATCCCGCACGCCCTCGCTGATGCGCACATGAAACTGCCCCCGAAGGTTGACCGGCTCGTTCGGTGTAATATCGACCGTGGCCCAGCCACAACGCAACCCTTTTTCGCTTTTGCCCATGCCCGATTTCCTCTGTTTGCACAGTGATTTTCCAATGTTTTCCAAGCTAGTCCATCGCAGTCTTGCTTGGCAACGCCGAACCATTGAACAGCGAACATCCGCTTTTGGCAATTCAAAACGCAGGCAAGTCGAAAGGGGCGCGTCCTCAGGCGCGGCTTTCTCTCCATAAGCTATGGATACGCTTCCAGTCGTAGGCGAAAAAAAGCCGGCGTCTCAGGATCCAACGGCACTTGACAGTGGTTGGTCGGCGGAGTGGCGGGAAGCAGCAACCGGGGAGTCCATTCCTCCGACACCAGGCTGGACCGGGTCTCCAACACATAGCTTCGATCCCCGGCGCTGGGCCATCGAAACCACAAACCTCCGTCACGGTCCCGCCCGAAGCCTGAAATCCGGAGATGGGACTCCGGATCGAGCGGATCGGAGCCGGCCAGAAATTCGGCCCGATCGGAGAACCCGTCGCCATCGGCGTCACTATCATCGCCCGTGGCTACCCCCAGATGGCCAAAAAAGGCCCGTTCCCAATCGTCGCAGATGCCGTCGCCATCCGCATCGACAACCGTGACGCCCGGCGGTCGTCCGGACCATTCCAGATCGACAACTAGGTCGTCAACCAGGGTCGGCGTGGACACCAACGCCGTCTCGTCGAAGGCCAGTTCGACAAACCGGGTCTGGTTCGAGTTGGCAAAATCGAGGCCATCGACAACTTTCTGTCCATTGAGCCACAGACCCCATGTTTTCTCACGGTAGTCACTCCGCACGCTGAAGCGAGACCAAGCCCCGGACGTCAACCTCGGAAGGTGCTGCAGCGGGAGGGGTTCACGGCCATCGTACACCACGACGATTCCGGTAACGTAGTCGACATAAAAGATCGCCGTCCCGGTTTCGTCTTCGGACAATGTTCTCAACACCGGCACGTCTTCCGGCGAAGACGCGACACTGCGGGAAGGACAAAGCAGCATGTCGGTCCAGACAATATTGGTGGCAGGGGATGATTCCCCGAAATACTGCCGCACGCGTCCGGCATTCAACGCCGCCGTGCGGAGACCGTCCGCCCCCGGCGCGCTCGCGGCCAGCACTTGGGCCGCGTCCGAAGGAGCGCTTTGCCAGCCGTTGCGCAAGTGAAGCGGACCCGGCGGCAGGGACTCGAAATCCTCCCGGAACGGCAACATGCCGGGGGTCACGAACCAATGGGGTTCGGACCAGGCCGATCCGAAGGCATGCCAGGCAAACGCTTGAAAATAATAAGCCGTTCCCGGTTCCAGACCGGTCAGGCTGGCATTAAAGGCTCCCGGATCGACGGTTCCCAGGTCCACCTGTCCGCGTTCCTGTTGCAGGTCTCCCCAATGGAGAATGACCTGCGCGGGCGCGGCCCCGGTGGCGGCGAGGGTCCCCGTCAGCCAGGCGGACGTCTGGGTAACACCGGTAGCGTAAAAGGTATCGGGCGAATCGAACACCGGCTCGGGCGGCTGCCAGTAGACCACCTCCCGCGGCAGTAACAGCTCGGCCGGAGTCCTGGCCAGGCAAGGAGGAATGGTCATCAGGATGCGGTGCCCGGAGCAGCTTTCAAATTTCCAGAAGGTTCCATCCCCTCCTTCCGGCACCGCCACGGAAAAATATCCGGGGCGTTCCATCTGGGTAAAATCGAACACCAGGTTGCCCGCCTGATCCTTCAGGCGCCCCGTGATGCTCGAAGCGAAGCCCCCCACCACCGTGGTTCGCGGCGGAACATAGACATACAACGTCCAGGTGCCGGGCACCTCCTCGGGATCGTCCAGGGGCGTGTAATAGGTCAGGGGGATTCCGGCAGGTTGCACGATGCTGGTTTGGTCGCTGCCGTCGGAAATCTCCAGGCAATGCAATCCGGCGTACGGCGAAGTCAGCGAAATGGTGTGCGTGGTGTTGTCCGGCGGCACGCTGTCGTCATAACACACCCGTTCAAAACGGTTGTCGCGCCACACGGACAAACTGACGCGCACGTTGCCGCGATCCTGGTAGTGAGTGATCATGCCGCCCCGCACCTGCAAGTCGAAGGAACGCGGTTCTTCCAGCCAGAGATGGTAGCGCCGGGTCCCGCGATCCGTCAGGGTGGCACTGCCGGCGGGGAGCGCGGGCGGATTCAGCGGCGCGCATGATACCAGGTGCGGGCTGAAGGAAACCGGTTCGAAATCCGGCACATCTTCGGGAAACGCCGCCATACCCTGATCGACATAGTCGGCGATCTCGGTCTCCGTATAGGGGGTGCTGTCCTTCCAGGGATTCTGGGGTTCCGGAACATTCCAATCCGCCTCGGGCGGCACGACGACACTGTTGTCACGGAATCGATCGCGATCGTAGATGGCGACGGTGGACAACATGTAGCGCTCGCGCATGCGATACACGTGACGCAACAGGGCTTCGAATCCGGCCTGGCGCGCATCTCCCGTCGCCCGGCGGTAGTGATAGTACAATTCCACATAACGGGTATAGAGCACAAGATCGTCCAGCCGCGCGCGCGCCGCGGCATCGGACGTCAAAGAGTACGCCTCGTGCAACATGCCATAAAGGCGCGCGATCACGTTTTCGTCGGTTTGCAGCGTACGATCCCAACTCAGAAACCTGTAGAATTCCCCCATGACCGAGGCGGCCGCGCCAAAGCACTTGTCCACGAAATCCTGAAGCAGCGCATCCAGGTTGTCCGCATTGTCGACCTCCCAGAGCATTTGCGGCGTCAGCCAGTACCCCAGCCCGTTCGCGCCCCATCCGTCGCTGTTCTCCGAATTCATGAACCGGGCATCGCATTGAAAGAAATAGGGGATCGTGCGCTGGAGATAGGCCAGGTTGGCGCCCCGCGCGCGTCGCGGCAGATCGTGGCTCCATGCGAACACATCATGATATTCGCGGATGCCGATGGTTACGCCACTCGCCTGCCAGCCCTCGACCAGATCCTCGATCGTATACCCCCCCCGGATGAAGCTGGTGGCGATGCTGACAATCACGTTGGAGTGGCCGGCGATGGAGGGGGGCGGACTATGCTCGTTGTAGGCGTAAAACCCAACAAAACGTGGTCCCAATCCCAGGTCGTTGATGGCTTCGGCCACGTCGTTAGCCAGCCATAACACGCGATCGCTGATGCTTCCCATCGCGGCGCAGTCCTCGCATTGACACCACCCCCCCCCATCGGACGGTTCCATCGAAATACTGTCACGCGTGGGATTGGCCTGCATCACGCGCACGGCGTAATCGACAACCAGGGCGCGCAGCCCCGGATTGGAAATGCAGAATTTGGTGCCCTGCCGTTCCCCATCGACGAGAGCCAGGTATTCGGGGTGGGCATCGAATTCGGCGGCATTGGCCGTGATAATGCCTCCATAGGCATGTCCGGTATTCAGGCTGAACGCCGGTGCGATTCGATTCCGCCTGCGCCAGCGGTCCCATAAAGCGGGATTCGACCAGGGGGCTCCCCGTGGCGCCTGTCGCGTGTGGTAATCCGGCTGTTCCAGCAGGTCCAACGCAATCACGGCATTCGGAAGCGTGGGCACGATCTCCCAGGCATCCGTAAGAAAATACAAACGGTACCCAAGCCTGGACAAAAAATCCCAGACGGCATGCTCCACGGCACTCTCGGTGGCGCCAATCAACCAGGCCCCCGACGCATGGGTGTACAGTCGGTACCGTTCACGCATCAAGGGATCGTCGGGAACGGGATCGATCCCGCTCGCAATCAGGGGAAAATCACCGACCACCCCCACCGCCAAGCCATTCGTCCCCTCTCCGGACACAACCGGAAACGAACCTCCGGTCATGCGCCCCAGCATCTCCGCCAGTTCGTTGGCGTGGGCAACCACCCGTGGCGAAGCGTTGGCGGCAACCAGCACGGAAACCTTCGCCTGACCGTCCGCAGCAAGATG
>CAZIUM010000122.1:0-8480 GCA_964542285.1 uncultured Lentisphaerales bacterium | reverse complement strand
GGGGGCGCTTTTATTTTGATTGTCATACACGAGATTTTTTGACAAAAAGAAAGCTCTTTTTTGTGTACGCGTATCACGGAGGAAGGCGGCCTTTGCCGTGCCGGGAAACGATCCATGACCAGCCAAGATGCAGAACTATTCATTCCTGAGAAAACTCAAAAGAATTGGCAGGAGATCGTCGATATTCTGGCAAAACTGTTCCAGGTCCCGGCCGGGTTGATCATGAGACTCACGGGGCGGGACATTGAAGTTTTCGCTTCCAGCCGGAGTCCCGGGAATCCCTACCGGCGGGGAGACCGGGAAGCGTTTGAAGGCAGCGGCCTGTACTGCGAAAGAGTCATTAAAACCCGGGATAGGCTGTTGGTTCCCAATGCCTTGGCAGACGCGGATTGGAAAGCCAACCCGGATGTGAAACGGAACATGATTGCCTATCTGGGGTATCCGATTTTTCTGCCGTCGGGCAAACCGTTCGGCACGATCTGTGTCTTGGACGGCAAGCGCAACGAATTCTCACCGGTGCTGGAGCAGATCATGTGGAAATTCAAGGAAACGATCGAATCCCAGCTCGAACTGGCTTACGCCAACCAGGTCTTGGGCGACAAGAACAAACGGCTGACGGACTACCTGATGGAACTGCAGGCCCTGCGAGGATGCGTGCATATCTGTTCGAATTGCAAGGCCATCAAAAATATTGACGGAAAATGGGCTCCGATTGAGCATTACCTGATGACGCATCCGGAAGCTGAATTCAGCCACGGGTTGTGTCCGGGCTGTCGCGAAAAACTTTTTCCAGACATATAGGCGCGGCGCGGCGAACTCGGGGGACGCGACCGGTTGGGCAAGATGGAATTCGAGACATGAAACAGGTGGGACTGCATTGGGAACGGGCCGACGAAAAAACGCGGCGTTTGGTTGAACTGTTGAAGGAATTTCCGTCGGTGGTGGTAGCCTATAGCGGCGGCTGCGACAGTTCGTTGCTGGCGGCGGCGGCCCACAGGGCCCTGGGGGTTCGCGCCCTGGCCGTCACCGGTCTTTCGCCGCTGCTGTCGCACCGCGACCGCGAGGATGCGCAACGGCAGGCCCACGACCACGGCTGGAACCACGAGTTCATGGAGACGGAGGTGCTGGATGTCGAGGGAGTCGCTTCCAATCCCCCCGACCGCTGCTACCATTGCAAGCGGGTGTTGCTCCTCAAGCTGCTTGAACTGGCGAAGCAACGGGGATTGCAGGGTGTGGTGGACGGCTCCAATCTTGACGATCTTGACGATTATCGCCCCGGCGCACGCGCCAAAAACGAACTGCGGGTGCGCAGCCCCCTGCAGGAAATCGGCTTTCACAAGCAGGACGTGCGCAGGGCCGCCAGGGTGCTTGGGCTGGCGACCGCCGACAAGGCGGCTTCGGCCTGCCTGGCTTCGCGCTTTCCGTATGGAACCCGGCTTCGACCCGACGTGCTGGCGACGGTCGATCGCGCCGAGCGGGCGCTGGAGAACCTGGGGTTTGCCGCCGGTCGCGTACGACATCATGGCGAGGTTGCGCGCATCGAACTGTCGCCCGAAGACCTTCCGCGCGCCCTTAAAAAACCGGTCCGCGAGCGTATCGTGGCGGCGCTGAAGGATTGTGGCTTCGCGTATGTGACCCTGGACCTGGAAGGTTACCGCATGGGCAGCCTGAACGAAACGCTTGCTTAAGGAACGGGCTCGACTCTTGGCCGGACTTTCGCTATTCGAGGCTTTCCGAATTCACAAGTCGTTGGTAATCAAGCTATCCGTTTTAAAAGTCTGTCGCCACGAACTCCATTTCAACGCTTCCATTCGCGGCAATTTTCGGAGGGCTCTGCCTCAGGGTGGTGCATTTTCCGATGGCCGGGTCTACTTTCGCAGCGCAGTCATTCAGTCAGCTTTCGCAGCAGATATTCTCGTCGCAGTTCGGCAACGAAATAATCGAACTCCATCCAGTCGCCAACGGCATCGGTGAATAGGCGATTAATTTTGGCGGTCGTCAACGTCGTGCTCTTTTCCAACGGCTCGCCCAAAGCGTTCAAACGCTCGACTTCGGGCATGAGGCTGTTGCGCAGGAAGTCGGGATCGCCAAAGTCACGGTGCTGCCAGTAATTATCAACAAGTTCTTTCCGCTTTGTTTTGTACTTGAGCCAGGCTTTACGGAGCAGATTCATTCTGATATCAGAAAGCGCGGTATCTGTCGGCGTCTGCCAATTGATGTGGCCCCATTTGCCACTATTGTGTACCCTGCCGCCACTCCAGGAAAGACCGCCCGCGGGCGACCAGCGGATGAGATCGAATATCCATGGGGAGTCATTGTCGAACGGAAGCCTGTTATAAATCAATTCCCATGGAAAAAAAACATAAACCCCAATATTGTTATCTTTAACCACTGTTTCCGTTTTAATGTAATCCTCCGCTGTGCGGAAAGAGCGGTTGGGCGAACTCCAGTCGTAAGTATCCGTCTTCCCGTCGTTCAAATTAATGATCCACTGGTAGTAGGGGCTTTCAGGTGTCGGCGCGAAATACATTTCCAGTGCACCCAGAGATTTGCCTTCATTTTTGAATTTCGTGAGATTTGGTTCGCCACAGAGCACGAAAACATGCCAGCCTTGTAAATCGTACGCCATGTAAAAGGCGGTGTTTTCGAAATATTCCGCTTTAGGGCTATTTTCACCGGTGACGGACCGTTCCGCATTGACATCCGTAACCAAAGCATCGGCATCTTTGCGCCTGTACTCGCGGAAATTTCCGGCGCGCAACTCAGGGTGATGGAGCTGCTCTGAAGCAAACCAGCCGCCAGCACCAAGCGGTGTTTTTTCCAGATAAGTACAAAGGTAGGTGTTTTTCGGTTGCTGGACCAACTGCCGTGCCATTTCGGAGAATTGGCGTGCAACATAGCCCTCGTTCAGCGTTTTCAGGACTGCTCCAGCATTCGTCAGGGCGTTGTAGATATCAATCTGTTGCGGCTCGAGTGATTTGGCGGTTGAGTCTATCGTTGCCTGCTGCAGAGGACTGTTTTCAGCCACGGCATCAAGCGCGATCCGGACAAAGGCGGCGGCAAGCCGCGTTGCAACCGGCAGTTCATCTTCTGTTTCCGCGGCCTGAGCAATTTGGCGTGCTTCCTCCGTCTGCCGGAGAGCCACCTTGGCTTCAAGCAGACCAATGTAAGCCCAGGCCCTGTCCTTGATGCTGGAATTGGGCTGTTTCAACAAGTTGCTCCAGGCGAAATCCAGTGTCTCCGGACGACGATAGTTGGTATTGGGAGGTTTTAAACCTGCCAGTATGCGCAGCCAGTTTGTGACTCGGGGCGGCGGGTTTTCGAGGGCTACCATGCGCTCAACCACCTTTTTCAACTCTTCTTGATTACGGAGGTTGCGCCAACAGAAAGTTGCCAGCTTGTCCAACGCAAAAAACTTATCATTCTCATTGATTCCCGGGATATTGAGCGCTTTTTCATACTCCCGGCGAGCTTCGTCCAAGGTGCTGCCGCTCTTGGCAATGTCGCCGACCGCGCATTGGATTTTCATCGAATCCGAAGGCGACAGGTCCGGCAGATCCCGAAGTTTTTTGCAGATCGCGCGTGCGGCATTGTATTCGCCATCAGCAATATGCACTATGACGACTTCAAGTCCGGCATCGATTTTCCGGGCTGATGCAATCTCCGGCTTCGAGAGCATATCATCGACAACCGTGGCCATTTTGAAGTGCGCATTGCGCAGGTCATCGAGGTTTTTATCTTTTTGATGCTTCCGTACCTGTTTTTTTAGTTCGTCAAACTGCTGCCACAGCGACACATCCGCCCGGACATTGAAAGTCAACCATCCGGCCGCGAGAACATATGCCGTCTGGAAAAGGAGCTTTTTTACCGAAATTCTCATATGAATATCCCAATGATTGCGGTCGTTCGATCGTTTCTATCTTCACTGAATTCTGCTATTCGTTTTTCGCGTGTCTCAGAGCAGTTTCTGTATTTTCAGGATGTGGTGGATCATTTCCAGACGTGCGGCGTTCAGATCGGTGGTGTTTTCATTAAGCGTAGCCAAATACTGCAGCGCTTTTTTTCCGGCATACCGTCTTTCGGCGCCGCCTGCAGCAATGGCTTGATTTGCCACCTGTTGTAGTTTTGTCGCGTACCGGATATCGTCGATCGCTTCCCGAAACCCTTCCCAGTGCAGTGTATCGACAATCCCGTCCCGGGTGGGGTAAACGAAACAGATCCGATAGTTGTCGTTCTCGAAATCGTTCCAGGGATTGTGGCGATAACCGTAGTAGCGGTAATTGCCCGAACCGTCGTAATCGGCTTTGTAAAGCTGCAACCCATGCTTGCGCCGGATGAAATCCGGATTTTCAGGACCGGTATGCGGTCCGGCGTAGCTGAAAATCTTCGTGCCCATGGCATGCCACTTCCTTGCGGCTTCCGCTTTAAAAGGATGTCCCGGATAATTCACGATATCCTCATTGAAGCCGGAATAGTTAAAATGCGTATCCTTGCCGGTGCTGTAAATTTTGATGCCTTTATCGTGCAGAAGTCTAAACAGTTCGTACTGGGCCTCCAGAACGGAACGTCCCGGCTCATCCCAGCCGACACCATAGATATTTTCGTGATTCAGTATTTTTCTGACCAGTGCAATCTGCGCGTCCGTGGCTTTCTCGAATTGTTGCCATTTCGCGGGCGGGATGGAATCCCCTTGTACAAGATAACGATACAGAAGTTCCCAATTATAGACTGTAAGAAAGCCAAAAATGGGGTCCGTCCGCATTCCCGCCTGTTGCATCAGCTCGAATTGCCGAGCAAACAGGTCGTACGGGCCCTTTAAGCCAGCCCTGTGCAGCAGCAAACTTGTGACGTTGTGGTCACGCATGTTGTGCAATTCGGACAGAACCTTGCGCTCGGCGGCGGCAATATCTTCTCCAAGCAGTTCGAGATGAATTTTAATCTGGCTGTGATTGTAGAGGAGCGTGAAGAAATCTTCTTCAAGATCGTAATACGTTTTCGGCTCCGGCAAGGGAAACGGCAGTACCGCCAGAGACAGTCGGATCGTTCCCAATTCCTGACCGGAGGTGGAGATTGCAACGGTTCCCGAGTAACACCCCGGTGCCGCGGTTTGCGGTATTTCGATCGTAAGCCAGAATTGCTTGCCTTCATGTTGGACAAGTTCGAAAGGCTGTAGTGTCGCTGCATCGGCAACGGGTTCTACGGCATGATTAAAGACATTAATTTCGCCTTTGATGGCTCCGGGATAACTGATCCAAAGGTATTCACTGCCTTCCGGATAATCGACTCTCAGGTAGTTCTCTTCTTTCTCATGATCGACGTTGATCAATGTCTCGTCGTGCAGCAGCAGTTCCGGGATCAACGTTCTGCGGTCTGGATCGGCGAAATAGCTGTGCCAAGCGGTGCCACCCTGATACCAGCACTTCACAATTCGCGCATCAACGTTCTCGCTTGGAATCGTCGCATCCTCTTTTCTCAGCTCGGATATTTTCAGTTGTGCCTGCCCGATATCGTTCATAGGGAAAACCATGAACGATACAGGTACGAATTCGCCCTGGGCTCCGACCACCCTGACTTCATCGGCCAGTTGTGCGTCCGAAGGAATTCGATTCGGGAGTCTTTTCTGATTGCTTATGGCAGGCACGGAGTAGCAGGCGAACGGTTTGTCCTGCCAAAGAGCATGCTTTTCAATATCTGCCTTGATTTTCGCCGCCGTGTCGCCAAAGAGGAATTGGGCGCAGCATGAAAAGACGAGAAAGGGCAATACTGCTGAATATCGGGTTATTTTCATCGAGAAACCTTTGCTTAAGGAACGGGCTCGACTCTTAGAGACTCGAGGGCTACGATGCCGTACATGTATACGCTTCCGTAGGCGGTATTTTCGGGAGGGGTCAGTTCCGTCCGAACCCCTTTGGCTGTGGGGCGCAGCAGGAAGCGGCGGTGGATGGACTTGCCCTCGGCGTTGAAGTAATTGATGTTGACCGTGCCGCCGCCGATGCCGGTTGCTGTGATTTGGTAGGTCTTGTCGGGCGACAGAGGAAAGGCCGGCGACGAGCCGCCATAGCCCGGCTTCAAAATGGTTTTGCCGTCGGGGCGTGTGACCAGCCGTCCGTCGCGATAGGGGCGCCAACCGCAATAATTGAGGTCTCCGTACCGGAAATCGGGATTGGGTGCGATCCCCGGTTCCTCGGAGGCGTGTTCGATACGGACCTCGCCTACGAAGGTGTCGAACCGGTTGGGGGTGAAAACGACCTGCAGGGCCTCCGTTTCCGGCGGGGTGTAAAAAACGGCAACATATCGATACGGATTGGCCGTCAGCACAAAGCCCCCCGCGCCGTGGCACGGATGCCGGATCGGCTCTCCCCGGGAGTTCAGAAAACGGACCGCATAGCGGCTGGCATGGCGGGCATGGGTGCGCAGCGTTTCGTGATGCGCACGGTCATTCAGTTCCACCACGAAGTCGTCGTCGACCTGTGCCAGCAACGACAGCTTGTACTTGACGCCGGCCCGGACCGGGATCGGCGCCAGTTCCACCGACTTGCGGTCTCCCGGAAGAAAGAGGCGCTGGACGCCCTCCGGCGTTTCGCGCAGTTCAAGGGCTTCGGGATTCGCCAGGCGGGAGAGGTCCGCCGGCTTATTAAAATCGCAACGAAAGAGCACCGGTTCGGCCTGAAGTACGGAGACGGCGGTTGCGAGGATTGCAATGTGCCAGGAGGTACGCATGATGGGTTATTCTTTCGTTTCAATGTGCAGATCAATCCAGAAGGAATCGTGCTGATTGTAGATGCTGGCGCCGCTGAGACTGCTTTCTTCGCGGTCCTCTCCGTCGTGTCGATACAGGCGTGCCAGCCGGGCGTTGGCGCGGGGGGCATCCGGGTCCAGATCGAATGCGTTCAAGGGCATGCGGGCCAGGGCAATCCAGGAATCGGCATCGCGCGCGATGCGCAGGTCCCGGTCCGTGCCGATGTCGGGACGGGAATAGAAATGACTGCCCGGACCGAACGCCAGCAGGAATTGGTGTCCCTTTTGATTCTGGACGAGCAGTTCCACGCGGTCGCCCCGTGGGAAGAGCGTGGGGTCATCCGAGGAAGGGGTGACCAGGGCCTCGAGATCGTCGTCGAAAGCCTGGGCCTTGACATAAAGATTCTCGCCGTCGTGCATCAGGAAAACCGCGGTCTGGTGCTCGGCCGGCTTGCGATCGAACGACCGCCAATCGTCCACTTTTTTGAAATCCGAAAGCCGCAGGGCTTTCTCCCAGTGGGGCGAAACGGGGTCGGTCCACTCGTGCGGGGCTTCGTCTACATAGGGAATCCGGCGGCGTCCGAGGCTTTCCCGCAGGGCGTCGAATTGTTTCAGGGTACGTTCGATCATGCGGCGCGAGAGGGGGTGCCGGGCGGCTTGCGTGGCCTCCACCAGCAGGTGTCGCGCTTCCTCTTCCTTGCCGCTCTGGACAAACATGGTTTCGAACAAATCCTTGGCCTGGGAATGGCAGTTGACGAAGAAGCTTTCGTCGGGGGCGTGCCAGAGCTCGTTGATCAGGCGGTAGAAGGAGCGCATGGCGGGGGCGGCTTCGCGATAGACGCCGCGGATGTAGCGGTCGCGCAGTTCGGCGGGGTCTTGCTTCGGGTCCCACATCAGGCGCGTGATGACCCATTTTTCGATTCCGTCGTAGTCCCAGGAGGAGAGGTCGTCGCCATCGACCGGATAGCCTTCGGTATGGGTTTGCACCGCGCCGAATTTCTCCAGGGCGCGGTAATCCGCCGCGGCCGTATCCGCCAGGGCATTGAAGCCCGGGGTGTAGTAATAGCCGAAATAGCCCAGGCCTTTGGGAAAGAGCCCGGCCCATTCCCGGAAGCGCCGGGCCCAGATGTCCTTGGTGTAGGACCCGACGTTCGATCCCTTTTCCGCCAGGATGGGATAGCGCGAGTTTTGGGTGGGGTAGGCGGCGAACTGCGGGATCAGGGCCGGGTGCGGTTTAACCCTTGGCGGTTCGGCGGTGAAGATATACGCATGAGTGACGATGCGGGCTTCCGGCCATTCGGCGGTGAGTTTCTCCGCGACGGCATTCAGCATGATGAAGTTGCGGGTGGAAAAAAAGAGGGGATCCTTGTTGCTGTACGGCGACTTGGGGTGCAGCAGGGTGCCGTCCGCCAGGGGAATCGGCTGCATGCAACGATCGCAGCCGCAAACCGTCCAGTTGTCGGCAATGATCGACGCGAGGTACTCCATCGGCATGTCCGGCAGGGTGGCACGTTTCGCAAGAATGTTTTTCACGATCGTGTCCACCAGTTCGGGGTGCGTATAGCAGGGTTGGCGCCATCGGCTGATGCTGCGTTCTCCGTCCACCAGCGGATAAAACGTTTCGTCGTGTTCCTTAGCCTCGCCCAGCCAGGAAATGTGGCTGCCGGTGAAGCCCAGTTGCGCGCCGCGCTGATAGACCAGGTAGTTCAATCCTCTATGGAGCGCATAGCCCGTGTTGAGTC
>CAZIUM010000121.1:0-8483 GCA_964542285.1 uncultured Lentisphaerales bacterium | reverse complement strand
TGCGGCGGCGCCATGTCGCCGGCAAAACGCCACACGATCTTCACGCGGCCCGAATCGTCAATGCCGAAAAACCCGGCGGTATATTCCAGTTCGAACTCCGCCCAGGAACCGGCCACCACGGGAGTGGACGGGGTGAGGACCGCGGACCCGATGCGATCGCGCTGGTAGGTGGAAAAAGGCATGTCTTTTCCTATTGCAGGGCTTTGGCGTAGCCGAAGTATTCGGTTTCGGCCAGGTAGGGATCCGGTTCGAGGCGGCATTCCCGCTGCGACAGACCGCTCAAGTCGGCCACCTGTCCTCGCCGCTCGGCTTCGTAGAGCCGCCAGATGACGCGCAGGCTTTGCAGGCCGGAGCGCAGGTCGGTTTCCGGGGTTCGTCCTTCCCGGATGCAGGTCAGGAAGTGCTCCATTTCGGCATGAGTATTCTTGCCGCCGACCTCATGATGCGTCAGCACGCGACTCTTGGGGCGGTTGGCGGGATCGGCCAGTTCCTCGCGGCTCATGCCTCCGATGTCGCCACGCGACGGATCGAGCCACAACACGATATCGCCCTTGCCATAGGCCAGTTCCAGCATGCCTTGCGTGCAGTGCGCCTGCATGTTGTAACGTAACTTGGAGCCTCTTGCGCCCCAGGTTCCGAAGTGATAGGCGGTGGCGCCCCCTTCGAATTTCATCGACACATTGCTGGTGCCTTCCATTTCCATCCAGGGGGTTCCGAGGTTGGTGCCGACATGCGTTCCCAGCAGGGGTTCGCCCAGGCAATGCAGCAGCAGATCGATGTAGTGGCAGCCGTGGCTGAAAAGCTGGCCGCCGCCGACCCGCGCCTTCTTTCCCAACCAGGGGCCACGACTCAGATCCGTGTATTGCTCGGTCCAGATCGACAATTGAAAACAGTCGCCATAGACTCGTTCGCGAATCAGGCGGCAGAATTCGCGCACCAGCGGCACGTGGCGCATGACGTAGCCATGCATGGCCACGCACTCCGAACGGTCGGCCGCCGCGATGATGTCCAGGCATTCGCGTTCGGTGTTGGCCAGCGGTTTTTCGACCAGAACATGCTTGCCGGCCGCCAGGCAAGCCAGAGCCATGTCGCGGTGCAGATCGTGCGGCACCGCCAGAACGAGGGCATCGACCCGGTCCAGGATGTCCTCGAGCCGCGTGCCGATCCGGGCCTGAGCGGCAATCGGCGTGGCGGCCGCCGCGGCGCGCGCCCGCTCGGAGTCGATATCCACCAGCCCGGTGAACACCAAGCGATCGGCGAGGGGTTCCATCTGTGCCAGGTACGACCCCGCCATGCGGCCGCACCCCACCATGCCCATACGTATCATATCGTTCCGTCCTCTTCGCGTCGCCCGGATACAAAGGAATACCAGGACGTCATGCAGGGTTCGCGATGTTGCGCTATTGCGCGGCCACGAAATCCCAGTTGACCAGATGCTCCAGAAAGGTTTCCACGAAGGCCGCCCGGGCGTTCTGGTAGTCCAGATAATAGGCGTGCTCCCAGACATCGCAGGTCAGCAACGGAATCTGGCCGTGCGCCAGGGGAGTGTCGGCATTGGCGGTTTTGACGATGCGCAACGTTTCGCCGTCCCGCACGAGCCAGGCCCAGCCGCTGCCAAACTGTGACAGGGCCGCATGGATAAATTCGGCGCGAAATTTATCATAGCTGCCGAAGGCCTGCTCGATCTGCCCCAGCAGCTTGCCGGTGGGCTTGCCGCCGCCCGCCGGCTGCATGCATTTCCAGAAGAAACTGTGGTTCCACACCTGGGCGGCGTTGTTAAAAATGGCCGCCTGGTCTTCTTTGCCCGCCGTAGTCTTGACGATTTCCTCCAGGGACAGGGACGCCATGGGGGTTTCCGTAACCAGGCGGTTCAGGTTATTCACGTAGCCCTGGTGATGCTTGCCGTAATGGAACGAAAGCGTACGGGCCGAAATATGCGGCTCCAGGGCATCCTGGGCATATGGCAACGGAGGCAGGGCAAACGGCTGGGCTGAAACCATGAGGGGGGCAATGAGCAGCAAGGCGGTCATCGCGCCCGGGAAGGAAGTAGTGCAACGAATCTGTCGGGGGGTGGCTGTGTGCATGTCGTCTCCTGTTTCAGGGGTGAAGGGTGCAAACATCCGTCGGGACCCCGCACTTGCGGAATCGCCAAACGACCAACACCGAACATTGAACATCAGAACGTGAATGCTGGCAATCACAATCTGTTCCGGCGCTAAGCCCCATAATACTCCACGGGAATCCGCGCGATCTTTGCATACCCTGCGATCTTGTTTGCGATACACCCGATACAACACAACACGGTTGAATCACCCTGGGTTGTCGCACGGCGGGAATGTTGTTATAAATTGAAACGTGTAAAACCGAAGGGATGGCGAACATGCAAAGGGGTTGCCTGGGAATTCTGGGGTGCTGGCTGGCGACGGTCACGATCGCGTCTGGCGGAGTTACGCTGGTGGAAGAGGGCCGCGCACGCGCGGTGATCGTGTTGCCGCCGGAACCGGAGCCGGGGGAGCGGCGGGCGGCCGAAGAATTGGTCGAACATGTCGAACTGCTCAGTGGTGCCCAGCTTGACGTCGTGGCCGTCGGTGCCGACACCGGAGGCCGCTTGCCGATTCTCGTGGGACGCGCCGCCAACGACGACCTGGTGGACCTCGTCATGGCGCGTCAAAAGGAGCTGCGCCCGCACTGGCATATCGAGGACCGCATCGCGGCGGGCGGCGACACCGGAGCCTTCGCGTTGTGGGTGGACGATCGAGCGATTCAATTGCGCGGCGGCATGGGCGCTGCGGGCACGCTCACCGCGGCTTGCGAACTGCTCGAGCAGTTGGGCGTGCGCTGGTTCATGCCGGGCAAGTACGGTCTGTACCTGCCCGAAGCCACCACCCTGACGCTGGCCGAACAGCAAACCATCCAGATCCCTTCGTTCGTCTTTCGACGCGCGCCGCAACGTGTCCGCGGCGATCCCGATTTCGCGCATCGCGCGCGCGGCGGCGGCCTTGGCAGCCAGCCCGGGCGTCACGGATTTCCCAAACCCGACGGAAAGACCCACCGGGAGCTGCGCCGGGAACATCCCGAATACTATGCGTTGAAGCCCGATGGCACCCGCGGTGGCCGTCAGTTGTGCGTTTCGAATCCCGACGTGCTGGCATTGGTGGTCAAGGCCATCCGCCAACAACTCGAAGCCGCGGACGCCCCGACCGACACCCGTCGCATCGTCAGCGTAGGTCCGCATGACGGCGGCGGGCACTGCCTCTGCGAAGCCTGCCGGGCGCTCGACGCCCCCGCCCACCGCACCACGCCCTTTTCGGGACCGCCGACCCCCTCGACCACCGATCGTTACGTCTGGTTCATCAATCGCATTTTGGAAGAACTCGAACCGAATTATCCCAATCTGCGCCTGGGATTCTATGCTTATGCCGATTACGAGCTGCCGCCGGTCAACGTCAACCCCAGCGGCCGCCTGGCGATCTCGCTGGCGCCGATCCGCCAATGTCGCCACCACGGCCCCAACAATCCCGTGTGTCCCGAATCGAATTACGTGCTCTGGCTCCTGGAACAATGGAAGCCGCATGCGGTCGAGATCTGGGACCGCGGTTACATCTACAACCTGGCCTGTCCGGGACTGCCGATTTCGATGGTGCATCGCCTGCGCGAGGAACTCCCGCGGTTTTACGAACAGGGCGTGATCGGCACGGCCCCCAGCTATGCGGGAACCTTCGCCACCTACAACCCGGGACCCTATATCCGCAACCGCCTGGCCTGGAATCACGAGGCCGATGTCGACGCCCTGCTGTCCGAATTTTATGCCAAGTTCTACGGCGCCGCCGCGACGCCCATGGAGCAATACCACAGCCTGATCGACCAGGCGCACCGCGACGGCAATTTCCATGCCGGTGCCTCCTGGGCGATTCCAGACTTTTATCCGCCGGAACTGCGGAACCGCTTGCGCGAGCTGCTCGAACAGGCCGCGATGGCCGTGGCCGACGATCCGGATGACGCCATACGGGTGCGGATCACCCGCACCGGCTTCGACTACCTCGAAGCCTATTGCGAGCTCCGCGATGACCGCAACCGCCTGGACTTTGTGGCCGAAATGAAGGCCCTGGAACGCATGCGCGCCCTGCGCGACAGCCTGCTCGAGGACTTTGACGCCACCCTGCTCGATCCCTACCAAGCCCGGTTTCTCGAACGATTCATCGCCGGTGTGACCGAAAGCGGGTATGCGATCGCGACGTCGGGCGCGAAAATCGTCGCGGCGCTGCGGCCGGAATGGGACTTCTACCTCGACACCGAAGCCTGGGGCCGCTACATGCAACTGCAGCGTCCGGAAAGCCGCGGGGGCTACTGGCAAACAATTCGCACCGACAAGACCTGGTCGGAACAGGGGCTGCACCATTATTTCGGACAGAGCTGGTACCGGCAGAGGCTCCCCCTGCCCCGCGCCGTCGAGGGCCGCGAGGTGCGCCTATGGTTTGCCGGAGTCAACCGCACCGCCGATGTCTGGGTCAATGGCCACTTTGTCGGCGCGAACCACGACGGCACGGCTTTCGACCTGGGCGCACACGGCGCCGCCTTCAAGCCTTTCGAGTTCGACGTCACCCGGGCCATCCGCCCCGGCGAGGAAAACGTGGTCGTCGTGCGCACCTTCCGGGATACGGCCGGCGAACTGGGCATGGGGGGGCTTGTCGGCCCCACCATGTTCTATGTGCCAGGCGACAACCCTACGGGAGCGGAATGAACCTGCGGGGGCAGTGCGCCATCGTCGGCTACGGCGAGACCGAATTCGTCAAATATCGCCAGGCCCAGGGCCGCGACAACTGGAGCGAACAGGTGGACGCGGCGCGGTTGGCTCCGTATCTGCCCCGCCTCCCGTGCGCAGCAACCATCCCGAGGTCGGGCGACCCTTCACCGCGACCGCGATACCGGCGCCTACGCGATCGCCCTGGTCAACTTCTCCGACGCGCCGCTCGATTCCCTGCGCCTGGAAATCGACCCGGCCGCCCTCGGCGCCGCGCGGACGGTCCGCGCCGAATACGGCGCGGTCACTCAGCACGTCGAGAATGGCCGGATCGTCGTCACTTTACCGATTGACAAGTTCGATTACCTGTACCTGGAATGAACGGAAGGACTTGGGGGCTTTTGGTCCCGGATCGCAATACACAAATGTCACATCACGAAGGATATGCGTCATGATCGGTAAGCACAAGCAACGGAGAAAAATGCCATGAAATCTGGAATTGTTACGAAATTTTGCCTCTCCGCCGTGGCGCTGCTCACCGCCGGAGCCCTCTCGCCGACCCGGGCCGCGGCCCCCAGCGTGAAACTGGTCGACAACGGACGTCCCTTGGCCGTGATCCGGGTGCCGGCGGGTCTGATGGGCGACGATGCCCAACTGTCGACCGAGGCGACCTATGCCGAGCAGCGCGCGGAGGCCGAACGACGGCGGTTGCGCGAATCGGTGCGAGACCTGGCACACTATCTCCAGGTCATGTCCGGCGCGGAACTGAATATTGAAACGGGGCGAAACCCTGCGAACGACTGGCGACTGCCGATCTACGTGGGAGAACTCGCCCGCGACGTGTTCGGCCCGCCGGCCAGGTCCTATCCCTACGAACAGGGCTGGCGGCTGATCGCCTCCGGCAAGGGCGTCGGGTTGATCGGCGAGTCCGACCTGGCCGCCAGTTATGCCCTCTTCGAGCTGCTCTACCGGCTGGGATGTCGCTGGTATATGCCCGGCGATCTGGGTGAATGCATTCCACGAAACCCGACCGTGCAACTCGAGACCTGCGACGACTCGTCCACGCCCTCGACCGTCTACCGCGGACTCTGGAAGCCACCTTCCTTCGCCGTGCTCGACAAGGGATTCAAGGTCCGCTTGAACACCAGCGAACCTTTTACGCGCCGCAACCGGCAAGGCGGCTTGCCCCTGTGGGCCACCCATGGACTCTCCCGCTACATCGCGAAAGACGAACTCGAGGCGCATCCGGAGTGGCACGCCGTCATCAACGGCAAGCGCCATCCCCACAAACTGATCTGGTCCAAACCAGAGGTCGCCGAAGCCATGGTGCGCGGGATCGTTGCGAATCTCGAGCGGCAGTACCAGCCAACCATCTGTCTGGCGCCAAGTGACGGCATGGGGTGGGACGAATCGGAGGACCCCGCCTTCGACACGGGCGACTGGGACCCCATTGCCGGCAAGGTTTCCAAGAGCGATCGCTTTCTGATGCTATGCAACCGCGTGGCCGATGGCGTCACGAAGCAATATCCGGACGTCAAGTTCCCCATCCTGATCTACGTGGACTACACCCGCCCTCCCCTGCGCGAAAAGGTTCACCCGGCATTGATCCCCTACCTCGCGCCGATCACGTACAACCGAATGCACCCCATGGATTGGCCCAACCATCCTACCGGCGCAGAGCAGCTCAGGCTCGTCAAGGGATGGCAGAACGTCAGCGAAAATCTCGCCTATTACTGGTATGGCTACAATCTTTCCGAAACCTGGGCCCCCCATCCCATGATCACCATGTGGGGGCGTGATCTGCCGATCCTGTTCGGCAAGAATATCCAGTATCCCTACTGGTTTCCGGAGACCATGGCCAACTTTGAAACCAGTTGGATCGGGCTGAACCTGGGCATGCGGCTGTCTTGGGATGCATCGCAAGACCCGGACGCGCTCGTGGCCGAACTGATCGACACCTTCTACGGCGCGGCGGCGGAGCCCATGCAAGCGTACTGGCATCATATCGACCGCGCCTGGGTGGAAGCGCCGGACTACGCCGGAGCGGCCTGGGGATACCGGCGTCGATTCACACCGGAAGTCCTGCGCCAGGCGCGGGCGTTCATGGACGCGGCGCTGCAAGCCTGCGAAACGGCGATGGAGTATCGTCGCGTCGCCTTGGCCGACGAATCGCTGCGGCAGTTCGAACGGTTCATGGGAATGGAAGAGAAGCTGGCCGCGGGACAATTTCGCGGGCTCGACCGAATCTTCGACACCTGGTGGGGTGTTGCGAAGTCCCTGGGACAACGTTACCGGAACCACAGCGCCTTTTACGAGCGGTTCGGGTACCGTTTCGACTGGATCACGTGGCCGCATGGGGATGTAGCTCGCGATGCCGCGCGCATTGAGTCAAACTTCACACTGCTTACGAAAAAGCCCATCCGCGAATGGCGAATCCTGGCCGACAGCAACAGCGTCTCGGAGACGGAAGGGTGGCTGAAGCCCGACTACGATGACTCCGCCTGGAAAACCACCGACACGACCCTGGATACGTGGTCGTACCTCGGCTACCACAATTACTTCGGCAAGATGGTCTATCGTACATCGGTAGCGATTCCCAAGGTGCCGGACGGAAAACGCGTTTATCTCTGGCTCTCGCGCTCGGCGGGTGAGATGCAGCTTTTCGTCAATGGCAAGACGGTCCCCTGGCGCACGCCGGAAGGCGACCCGCGGGAGTCATACAGCCGGTATGCGACGCCAACCTCGTTTGACATCACGGAGACCATTCGATCCGGCAAGAAGAACACGCTGGGCTTTCTGTGCGAACGGCAGGGCTTGGATGAACTGGGCGTCGGGGGGCTCCTCGGCCCGGTGGTACTCTATCGCGACAACTAACCGGACGATATGGAGGTCTAGACATGACAACCCGACAGCCACCACACGACGCGATTCCAAACCCCGCGCACCCCCGGCGCCCCCGGCACAGGATCGTCTTGTTGTTGCTGGTGCTGCTCGGCGGAGTCGCGCTCCCGCCAGCGCGAGCCGAAACCGAAACACGCTTTCGCGACCGGGGCAACGGGACCGTTGTCGACCGGGCGACGGGGCTGGTCTGGCTGCAACGAGCCGACGCACTGGGAACCAACACCTGGGAAAAGGCCGTGGCGGCCTGTGCAGCGCTCGCGGCCGGACGCGTGGAAGAGCTTTCGGACCGCTCCAGGCCGGGCGAGTGGCGACTGCCGACGGCGCACGAGCTGCTGACGCTGACCGAAGCGGGTCTCCTCGGCGGGAGTCTTCCCGCCAACCATCCTTTTTCCGGCCTGCCGGTCCCGCGGCAGAAGCGCTTTTTCTGGACGCAGACCGAAGGCTTCCACGACACCTCCAAGGCGTTCCAGGTGCATTCGCGGGGAGCGGGCGCTGCCGAACCCGTCGAAAAAACGCGCCAGGGCCTGGCCTGGCCCGTCAGGGGAAGCTGCAAACGCCTGCCCCGGCACGAAGGCCGGATTCCCGATCTGTCCGTCCCCTTCGAGCGCCTGACCGCGTCGGAGCAACGCCGCGCGGAGATCAATTCGCTCTACGATGTGGCCGGCTTGAGACTCAAGCGGGAGTTCGTAACCCTCAAGACCAAGGCCTTTCTCGAACGCCCCGAGGGGTTTCCCGACTATCCGCTGGAGAATTTTACCGTGGCCCGACAGGCATCGACCCTCTCCTTCCAGATTCTGCCCGACATGGAGCCGCAGTATTTTCCCGAGGGCGAGGCGTACCA
>CAZIUM010000120.1:0-8498 GCA_964542285.1 uncultured Lentisphaerales bacterium | reverse complement strand
CGGGAACTATGCGATGAGGTCTTCGGGGAGAAAAACTTTGTGGCGAATGTGCTGTGGCAGAAGAAATATGCCGTTTCTAACGATGATCCTGGAATCGCCCCTATGCACGATCATATCCTCGTGTATCAGAAATCTCAGGAATTCAGTCGCAATCTCTTGCCGAGAACAGAGAAGCAATTAACTCGTTATCAGAACCCCGACAATGATCCGCGAGGGGACTGGAGTTCAGATAATTACGTAAGCAACAAGTCCCGATATGAACGACCAACGCTCTGGTATCCCATTCGTCACCCCAAGGATGGGAGAGATGTATGGCCGGCCGAAGATGCTGTCTGGCGTTACTCCAAAGATAAGCACGAAATCATGGTTCAAGAGAATCGCCTATACTGGGGACCGGATTTTTCATATGAAAAACCTCGACTGAAGCGCTTTCTCTCTGAGATACAGGACGGCGTTGTTCCCTCAACGTGGTGGCCATTCTCTGAGGTCGGACACAACGATGAGGGCCAAAAGGAAACCGGGTCCTTGCTGGGTAAGAAGATTTTCAGCACACCTAAGCCTATTCGACTGATTACCCGCATGCTGACAATTGGTTGCGATGCTGACAGCATTATTGTGGATTTTTTTTCGGGATCTGCAGCGACCGCCCATGCGGTACTCGAATTGAACAAGCAGGATGGCGGCAACCGGAAGTTCATCATGGTGCAGTTGCCGGAGCCGTGTGACGAGCAATCGGAGGCGTATAAGGCGGGCTACAAGACGATTGCCGACATCGGCAAGGAGCGCATTCGGCGCGTCATCAAGCTGGAAGAACAGGAACCGCAAATAGACGCCAATAAACGCGAATCAAAGCAGGAGCAACTCTTTTCAGATACCGATATTCGTGTCCATTCGTGTCCATTCGTGGTTCAATCTCCCCCCGGTTTCAAGGTCTTCAAACTCGATCGTTCCAACTTCCGCCTTTGGGACGGCTCGCAGCCCGGCGAAGACCCGGACCTGCCTGCATCTGGCGATGCGCAGGCTGAAAAGATCGCCAAGCAGCTTGAGCTTCACGAGCAGCACATCGACCCGAATGCAACGCAGGAGGACATTCTGTACGAACTCCTGCTCAAGGCCGGATTCCCCCTGACAACCAAGGTCGAACCGCTCTATCTGGTCGACGGCAAACTCCAGAAAGGGGAACCGCTAATCAACGCCAATGAACGCCAATCAAAACACTCCCAAAATAATTCGCGTCCATTCGCGTCCATTCGCGGTTCAAATTCTCCATCCGTCTTCTCGATCGCGGAGGGCGCGCTCTTGATTTGCTTGCAAGACGAGATCACGAAGGAACTCGTCAAGGCGATGGCCGATGCCGATCCGCTTCAGGTGATCTGTCTGGATTCCGGGTTCAAGAACAACGACCAGCTCAAAGCGAATGCTGTGCAGACCTTCAAGGCGCGCAACCGCGGCAAGGACAAGGAATCCGCAATCGTGTTCCGCACGGTGTAGAGGGGAGGAACCGCGAATGAACGCAAATGGACGCGAATCAGAAAAGCCCCAAACGAAGCTGATACGGAATAGTACGGCTGAATTCTTGATCTTCACCGGACAGGCCGGCGAGCAGAGCATCGAGGCCCGGTACGAGGACGAGACGATCTGGCTGTCTCAGAAGCTGATGGCGGCCCTATTCGAGGTGGGCGTCAACACCATAAACTACCACCTGAAAGAGGTTTACGAGAGCGGAGAGGTCGCCCCGGAGGCAACTATTCGAAAATTTCGAATAGTTCAGACCGAGGGCAAGCGCGAAGTTGCCCGGCAGGTCGATTTCTACAATCTGGACGCCATCATCTCCGTCGGTTACCGCGTCAACTCCGTCCGGGCCACCCAGTTCCGGCAGTGGGCCACGCAGGTGTTGCGGGAATTCGCCATCAAGGGCTACGTGCTGGACCGAAAGCGCATGGAAAACGGCGCGTTCCTGGGCGAGGACTATTTCGAGCGCCTGCTGGAAGAAATCCGGGAGATCCGGCTCAGCGAGCGCAGATTCTACCAGAAGATCACCGATATCTACGCCACGAGCGTGGACTACAACCGGGACGCGCCAACGACAAAGATTTTCTTCGCCAAGGTACAGAACAAGCTGCATTTTGCCGTGCATGGACGTACTGCCGCGGAGCTCATCGCGGAGCGGGCCGACAGCACACAGAAGCACATGGGCCTGACGACCTGGGAGAAAGCGCCGGATGGCAAGATCCTCAAGACCGATGTCTCCATCGCCAAGAATTACCTTACGAAGGACGAATTGCAGTCGTTGGGCCGTATCGTGAATGCCTACCTGGACCTGGCGGAAGAGCGTGCCCGGCGCAGGATTCCCATGACCATGGAAGATTGGGCAAAGCGCCTCGATGCGTTTCTCGAATTCGATGAGCGCGAGATACTCCAGGACGCCGGAAAGGTCTCGGCGGAGATCGCCAGAGCCCATGCGGAGAGCGAGTTTGAGAAGTACCGCATCGTGCAGGATAGACTTTTTGAGAGCGATTTCGACAAGGATGTGAAGAAGCTTCTGGAAGAGAAGGAAGAAGGAACCGCGAATGGACACGAATGAACGCGAATTGGTTCTGAAGGATGAGGTCTTTCAGGTGGTGGGGTGTGCCATGGCGGTGTTGAACGAACTGGGGCATGGGTTGCTGGAGAAGCCCTACGAGAATGCTCTGGTCGTCGAGTTCGGATTGAAGGGCATCCCATGCAAGCAGCAGCCGCGGTTCGATGTGCTCTACAAGGGCGTTTCTGTCGGGGAGTACATACCTGACCTGATTACCCACGACCAACTCGTGGTCGACACGAAGGTCATTGAACGCATCACCGATCATGAAATCGGCCAGATGATGAACTATCTCAAGATTACAGGCCTGAAGGTTGGCCTGATTCTCAACTTCAAACGAGCCAAACTGGAATGGAAACGCATTGTCTTGGAAAGGAACCGCTAATGGACGCCAATAAACGCGAATCAAAAACATTCCCATTAGCGTTCATTCGCGTCCATTCGCGGTTCTGTTTTTCGCGGTTCGAAAAAAGGATTTGCCCATGAAATTGAAATTCGATGCCAACCTTCCTTACCAGCAGGAAGCGATTCAATCCGCCGTCGGCGTGTTCGAGGGGCAGCCCTCGAACCAGAGCCAGTTCGAGGTGAGTTTCACCACGCAGATGGACATGCTGGAACAAACCGAACTCGGCATCGGGAACCGCCTCGCAATCGACACCGGTCGCGTCCTCGAAAATACCCGTAACGTTCAAGAGCAATACGATATCCCCAAATCCCGCGGTTCTGAGCCCTACCTTTCCGCGCATACGCGGAAACAATAAACCCTTGCGCATGGCCCCCCTCCAGCCTCCGGCCTACCCTTTCGGCGCAAAGCGCCGAAATTATAAAAGGCGGCGCGGGGTTTCGGGGGTTTCCACGCGGGGCTTTTGGGATTGCAAAAAACCCGCGTTCGATGTTCAATAAAGGGAATTTGGAATTGCGGCCGTCTCGCGGGGACGAGGCGGCATTTTTGGACCCCGGACAGGAAATCATACGGATATGGGCAAACTGGCAAAGTATTCAATCGGCGTGGGCGACCGTTTCGGTCACCAGGGACAGGCACAGGTGCGCGCGGTCAAGGCCATGCGCGAGAAAGGCGTGACCGTGATTCCGGTCTGGAACAAGTCTTTCCGCGAACATGGCATCGTCGGGTCCACTCCCGATGACACACGGCGCGCGGCCGACGCCGCCGTAAAGGCCGAGGGCTGGGATGCCGAGTACCATGTGGATGCCGACCACATCGGGCTCAAGAATGTCGACGGCTTCCTTCGCGCCAGCGATTTCTTTACCTTGGATGTCGCCGATTTCATCGGGCAACCGGCGGAAACCGCGGAGATCGATGCCTTCGTGAAACGGCATGACGATCTGGTGGGAGACCTTGCGGTTTCGGGGTTCGAACAGCCCCTGCGCCTGACGGCGGAAACCCTGCGCGGGATTGCCTCACGTTACCTGACCGCCATTCGCGCGGCCGGCAAGGTGTATCGTCATATCGCGGAGCACAAGGCCGGCGATGGGTTCGTAACCGAAGTCTCGATGGACGAAACCACCGAACCCCAGACGCCGCTGGACCTGCTGGTGATTCTGGCCGGGCTGTCCGACGAAGGAATCCCCGCCCAGACGATCGCGCCCAAGTTTACCGGCGAGTTTCACAAGGGCGTCGACTACATCGGGGACCCCGCGATTTTCGCGCGGGAATTCAACCAGGACATCCTGGTGCTCAAGTATGCGGTGGAACATTTTAACCTGCCCGCGAACCTCAAACTGAGTGTGCATTCGGGCAGCGACAAGTTTTCGCTGTATCCACACATTGCCGAGGCCCTGCAACGGCACGATGCCGGAGTGCATCTCAAGACCGCGGGCACCACCTGGCTGGAGGAAATCATCGGCCTGGCCGCCTCCGGCGGCGAAGGCCTGGCCATGGCCAGGCGCATTTACCGGGAAGCGCGTCCGCGACTGGAAGAGCTTTGCGCCCCGTATGCCACGGTAGTCTCCATCGACGAGGCCCGACTGCCCACGCCGGACACGGTGGACGGTTGGACGGCGGACCAGTTTGTCGGCGCCCTGCAGCACGAGCAGGCGCATCCCCTGTTCAACGATGTCTTCCGCCAGTTCATGCATGTCGCCTTCCGCATCGCGGCGGAAATCGGCGCGGAATACACCGCGGCGCTCGAAGCCAATGCCGCCATCATCGGCAGGCACGTGACGGGCAACCTGCTGAACAGGCACCTGGAGCCGCTTTTCGGATTTGCCCGCGGCAAATAACGCTTCCGGGACGCCTCCGTGTGGAGGCCGGAACCAAGAATTCCATCGAACATGGAGCACATGATGAATTTGAACGAACAACAGCAACAAGCGGTACGAACCTGGCTGGCCGAAGGCGCCGGGCTTTCCGAGGTGCAGAAACGCCTCAACAGTGAATTCGACCTGCCCCTGACCTACATGGAAACCCGCCTGTTGGTGCTGGAACTGGGCGCCGAGGTTCAGGACAAGCCCGAACCCGAAGAACCCAAGTCGGAGACGCCGGAAGAGATGTCGGAGGATGCCGGCGAACCGTTACCCGACGCGGCGGGATCGCCCGGATCGGTGCGCGTCTCCCTCGACCGGGTGGTGCAGGCCGGCGCCCTGGCCAGCGGGGATGTGACCTTTTCGGATGGGGTCACCGCCAAGTGGATGCTTGACCAGATGGGACGCCTGGGACTTTCGTCCACCAGCCAACCGGGATATCGCCCCTCTCCGGAGGATGTTCAGGCCTTCCAGGTGGAACTTCAAAACCTGGTGCAAACCCAAGGCCTTTGAGCCGCATACGAAGGGGCATTTCGATGCCAACCATTGGATTCCTGGGCGCCGGCAAAATGGGCGAAGCCCTGATGGTTTCGATCATCAAGGGCGGCTTGGCCCAGCCGGGAGGTGTTGTGGCTTGCGACGCCCTGTCGGCGCGGCGCGACGAAGTGCGTCGCCGTTATCGTGTGCGGGTGACGGCGGAGGCGACGGATCTCGTCGACGCCTGCGATATTATTTTCCTGGCGGTCAAGCCCCAGGACCTGGATACTCTGTTGCAACGGATGCAGCCAACCCTGCGGCGGCGTCACCTGCTGATTTCGATTGCGGCGGGAAAGACCCTGGAACATCTGGCAAGCTGCGCCGGCCCGAAGGCCCGGCTGGTGCGCGTGATGCCCAATCTGCCCGTCTCGGTGGGCGCGGGAATGCTGGTGTATTGTCTCGGAGCCAACACGACTCAACGCGACCGGCGTACCGTCGCGCGGTTGCTGGCGGTGTGCGGAGAGGTGCTGGAGCTGGAGGAGCGGCATTTCGACGTCGTGACCGCCTTGAGCGGCTCCGGCCCGGCTTTTTTCGCGTTTTATATGCGTTCCATGGCGGAGGCCGCCGTCCGACTGGACCTTCCGCCGGAGGCGGCGCATCGGCTGGCCATGCGTACCATGTTGGGCACGGCGCGCTACCTGGAGATCGCCGGCATGGAACCTTCCGAATTCATCCAGGCCGTGGCGTCTCCCAAGGGAACCACCGCCGCCGGACTCGAAGTGCTGGAAAAGTCCAGCCTGCCGGGAATTGTCGAGCGCACCATCACGGCGGCCACCAAGCGCGGACGCGCTCTGCGCACCTCCTGATCCGTCCATCGGATGGGAGGAGCCTGACCTCGAGCGTTTAATGCGCCGTACGCGGTACGTATGATGCAACTCGTTGACAATGAACACGAAAGTCCGGCTAGCGACAAACCCCTGAAGAAGGCCAGGGTGACCATGTCGAAACGCCGGATGATTCCCTGGGGGCTGGCCGCGATGGGTTGGGTGTTGTCTGTCGCCGCGGCCCCCGCGCATGAGCGCTGGACATTGGATGCAACCACCCGGCGGCTTCATCCTCCTCAGGCGGACGGGGCGCTGCAACTCTTTCCTGAAAGCCTGCTCTATCCGCATTACCTGGCCGACCCCCGCAGCGGCACCATCGGTGCGCAGTACGCCTACTTTCCGCGGGTCGGCATCCCCGAGGCCGGCAAAAAACGCTTCGGCCTCAAACTGGGCGGTCGCCTGGGGGTGTTGCGCTGGATGCCGACGGAAGCGCCGGACGTGGGATGGCAGCTCGACCTGGAAGGCGGGATTACCGGCCCCTTCGACATCGAGAGCAAGACCGACAGCCTGGGCTATGACGGCATTTACGGCGGCAGTCTTTCCTGGAAGCCACAATCCGATTGGATGATGCGGCTGCGCTATTATCACAATTCGAGCCACTTGGGCGACGAATACATCCAAACTACGGGCTGTCGGCGTATCAACTGCACCCGGGAAGAAGCGCGGGTGGGCACACTGTGGCAACCGGTTGACCGCTGCATGGTGTACCTGGAGGGGGGGCACTCCTTCGCGCATTCTACCCACCACTACCTGCGCCCCTGGAGCGCCCAGGGAGGCTTGCAATTTGTGGGGCGTCCCACGCTCTGGCAGGGACTGGCGGGATGGTACGCCGCCCTGGACCTTTCGGCTTTCCAGGAAAATGACTGGACTCCCAACCTGACCCTGCAAGCTGGCCTGCGCCTGCCTCTGGAGCATTGCACCCGGGCCTACCGGCTGGGGCTGGAATACTACCGCGGGCGCGCACAGGTCGGCGAATTGTCCATGTACCGGGAATGCACCCTGGCCCTGGGCTGCTGGGTCGAGATATGAGGGTCTGAAGTTCCAAAAAAGGACGAGAGCATGCAACCCCGCCCCAACATTCTTTTCTGCCTGGCGGACGACGCCGGCATGCATTTTGGCGCCTATGGCTGCCCCTGGGTGCGGACCCCCGCATTTGATCGTGTAGCCCGCGAGGGACTGCTTTTTCAACAGGCCTACACCTGCAATGCCAAATGTGCCCCTTCGCGAGCGGCCATTCTGACCGGTCGCAATTCCTGGCAACTGAAGGATGCCGCCAACCACCAGTGTTATTTTCCGCCGGAGTTCCGCACCGTTTTCGAAGCCCTGGCTCTGCAGGATTACCATGTCGGCCATACCGCCAAGGGTTGGGCGCCCGGAAACCCCGGCGAGATCGACGGCCGGCCCCGCCTGCTGACCGGGCCGGCCTACAGCGATCTGGAGTCCCCACCGCCGACGGAACAGATCAACGGGTGCGACTATGCCGCCAATTTTGCCGCGTTCCTCCGGGACAAACCCCCGGAGCAACCCTTCTGCTTCTGGTACGGCTGCACCGAGCCCCATCGGCCCTACCGGTATCGTTCGGGGATCGAACTTAATGGACGCCACCTGGACGAGATCGACCACGTTCCCGGCATTTGGCCCGACAACGAAATCGTACGCACCGATCTGCTCGACTACGGCATGGAAATCGAGCATTACGACCGCCACTTGGGCCGCATGCTCGAACACCTCGAGGCGTTGGGGGAACTGGACAACACCTTGATTGTCGCGACGTCCGACAACGGCATGCCTTTCCCCCGCGTCAAGGGACAGGAGTATTATCTTTCCAACCACCTGCCCTTGGCCATCCGCTGGGGTCGTGGAATCCGCGCCCCCGGACGGATCATCGACGATAAGATCGGCTTTATCGATTTTGCTCCGACTTTCCTGGAAGTCGCCAAAGTGGACCCGAACGCCACGGGCATGGCCCCCATGGCGGGCCACAGCTTCACGGACCTCTTTGAAACGGAGCGCGAGGGAATCGTGGATGCCCGCCGCGACCGTGTGCTGATCGGCAAGGAACGCCATGACGTGGGACGTCCCGGCGACGCGGGATACCCGATCCGGGGTCTCTTCAAGCACGATTTCCTCTACCTGATCAATTTCGAGCCCGACCGCTGGCCGGCCGGCAACCCCGAGACCGGCTACATGAATTGCGACGGCAGCCCCACCAAAAGCGCCCTCCTGGCGCTGCGTGGCGACCCGGAACGCAGCCACTACTGGCAACGGTCCTTCGGCAAACGCCCGCCGCGGGA
>CAZIUM010000119.1:0-8588 GCA_964542285.1 uncultured Lentisphaerales bacterium | reverse complement strand
CACCGACGAACAACGCTGGATTATCTGGATCGGATACGAATGACCCTTTGCGCCGTCCGTTCGTCTCAACAAGCCGTTGCCAGGATTCCAAGAACAAACATAAGAATAAGATAAGGAGATACGTTATGTATCGTGCAGGACAGGAAGAAATCGATGCCGTCGCCGAGGTGATTCGCTCGCGTCAGTGGTTCCGGGTGGGAGACCCCGCCAAGGGACACTTGCAGCAGGTCGTGCGGTTCGAAGAGGAATGGGCCGCCAAGATGGGGGCCGATTACGCCGTGCTGATGTGTGGCGGCGGCACGGCGGCGCTGGTCTGCGCCCTGGCCGGGGCCGGCATCGGACCCGGCGACGAGGTGATCGTCCCCGCCTACACCTGGATGGCTTCGGCGACCTCAGTTTTAACCGTGGGCGCCATTCCCGTGCTGGCCGATGTGGACGAAACGCTGGGCCTCGACCCCGAAGCCCTGAAACGTCGGATCGGCCCCCGTACCCGCGCGGTCATTCCCGTGCACATGGCCGGCCGTCCGGCCGCACTGGAGCCCATCCTGACCGTGGCGCGGGAAAGCGGCATCAAGGTGATCGAGGACTCCTGTCAGATGGTCGGAGGCACCTACCGGGGCAAGCGCACGGGCACCTGGGGCGATGCGGGCGCCTACAGCTTCAATTATTACAAAATCATCTCCGCCGGCGGGGAGGGAGGCTGTCTCGTCACCTCCGATCGCGATTTGTTCGAACGGGCCTTTATCTATCACGATTCGGGCGCGGCCTTCCGGCCCAAGGCCGGGGAATTGCGCACGCCCATTTTCGTGTCGCAGCAATACCGTGCCGACGAGGTCATGGGGGCGATTGCCAGGGTGCAGATGCAACGCATGGATGGCATTATCGGCGACTTGCGGCGCTGGCGCGCGGTGATTGCCGACGGGGTGGCCGACGGCGACAAGGTTCGCGAAGCGCCCAGCAACGATCCTGAGGGCGACTGTGGGGTCATGGCCGCCTTCCAATTCCCGGACGAAGCGCGCGCACGACGTTTCGTAGCCTCGCCGGGCGTCGGGGGACTGGTGCTGATCGACCACGGAAAGCACGTGTACACCCAATGGGAACCGTTGCGAAACCAAAGGATTGGGCACCACCCGGCCATGAATCCCTTCCATTTTGCCGAAAATCGGGACTTGCGAATGGATTACAGCGATGAGGTTTGCGCTGGAACGCTGTCCATCCTGCGGCGGTCGGTTTTCATCGGGGTCAATCCCGACTGGACCGAAGCGGAAGCCCTGGAAAAACGGGAGGCGTTGCGCAAGGCGGCCGCGGCGCTGTAGCCCGCCGGCGGAACGGTTCCATGATCCCCATCGAACATTGTCCGGCCTCCATCGCGGATTGCCCGACGGTACGGGAACCGGCACGTACCCTCCCCGTGGTGGGGCGGTTCGATGTGCTCGTCGCCGGCGGTGGCCCCGCCGGGTTGGGCGCGGCGCTGGGCGCGGCGCGCGCCGGCGCCCGGGTCGCCCTGGTCGAACGTCATGGATTTCTGGGCGGCATGATGACCGCCGGCGCCGTCCGTAACATTCGCCAGTTCACCGATCGCGAACACCTCGTGGTGGGCGGTCCGGCGCTCGAATTGGCCCGGCGTTTGCGGGAGGCCGGCGGCACGAACGATTGTCCGGAGCGGGGGCTGCGGGTGATGCAGGACACGGAAATCACCAAGTCCCTGGTCCAGGAAATGGTGCTGGAGGCCGGGGTGATTCCGTACCTGCACAGCTGGGTGGCGGATGCCCTGTGCGATGGCAACCAAGTCACGGGCCTGGTGGTGGAAACCAAATCCGGACGCGGCGCGATGTTGGCCGCCAACGTGGTCGATGCCACGGGTGACGGGGACGTGATGGCCCGCGCGGAGGCCGGATTCGAGTGCGAGACGCAGGCGTTGCAGCCGATGACGCTGACTTGTGTCGTCGGGGGCGCGGAATGCTGGCCGCGGGGCCCCGGATCGGCCGGCTACGAACGCATGCGCTCGGCGCTGGAGGAGGGGCGGTTTCCCTGCGCGAAACTGCCTTCCATGTTTGCCATGCCGCAACCGGGACGTTTTTACATCAACGGCACCCGCATTCCCGGGAACTGTACCGATGCGCGGGAACTGACCGCCTCCGAAATCGAGGGTCGCCGTCAGGTCATGGCCCTGGTGGCGTGGCTGCGGCAAAACCTGCCGGGATTCGGTAGAATCTACCTGGAGACCACCGCGCCGCAGATCGGGCTGCGCGAAAGCCGGCGCCTGCGGGGACTCCATGTCATGACCCGCGAGGACGTGTTGGAATGCCGTGAATATGCCGATCGCATTGCGCGCGGCGCCTATGCCATCGATATCCACTACCGGGGGCAGGGGGCCGAAATGACCTGGCCGCCGCCGGGACGCAGTTACACCATTCCTTTCCGCTGCCTGTTGCCGCAACGTCTCGATGGCCTGCTGGCGTCGGGACGGTGCCTTGCCGCCACGCATGACGCCCTGGGGGCCTTGCGTGTGATGGCCATCTGCATGACCACCGGGCATGCCGCCGGGGTGGCCGCGGCCTTGGCCGCGCTCCGGGGCGTGCCCCCCCGGCGATTGCCGATCGAAACCCTTCAAGATGAATTACGACGCCAGGGGGCCATTCTGGATGCGCCAGCCTGATGGAGACAATATGAGCGAAAAAGACAAACCCGTAAATTCCATGGACACGATCGTGGCTTTGAGCAAACGCCGCGGTTTTATTTTTCAAAGTTCGGAGCTCTACGGCGGCATCAACGGCTTCTGGGACTATGGCCCGATGGGGTGCGAACTCAAGAACAACATCCGGCAGGCATGGTGGAAGAATGTCGTGCGCCTGCGCGAGAATGTGGTGGGACTGGACGCCACCATCATCATGCATCCCGCGATCTGGAAGGCCTCGGGGCATATCGATGGCTTTGTCGACCCCATGGTGGACTGCAAGTCCTGCCACAAGCGTTTTCGCGCCGACCAATTGTGCGAGGAACAGGGGAAAACGTTGCTGAGGACCGAAGAAGGACTGGCTCTTCCGCCCGGGGTGGTTTGCGCCGCCTGCGGGGAGTCCGACCTGACCGTTCCCCGCGCGTTTAACCTGATGTTCAAAACCTATGTCGGACCGGTGGAGGATGGCGGGGCCACTGCCTACCTGCGGCCGGAAACCGCGCAGGCGATCTTTGCGCAGTTTCACAACATCATGGATACCAGCCGGCAGTCTGTGCCGTTCGGCATCGCCCAGGTGGGCAAATCGTTTCGTAACGAGATCACGCCGCGTAACTTTACCTTCCGGTCGCGCGAGTTCGAGCAGATGGAACTGGAATTCTTCATCCGGCCCGACGAGGCGGTCGCATTAATTCACGGCCACGTGGTTTCCCTGGCGGATCGGCCCGACCTGTCGCGGCCCGGCGCGGATTGGGGCTGGGAAGTCTGGCACAAGTACTGGGTCGAGCAGCGCCTGGCCTGGTACCGTGCGATCGGTCTGCCGTCCGACTCCCTGGTGGAATACTGGCAGTCGGGCGACGAACTGGCCCACTATGCCCGCGCCTGCGTGGACATCGAGTACGCCTTCCCCTTTGGCGTGCAGGAATTGGAAGGGATTGCCGCCCGCGGCAACTTCGATCTCTCGCAGCATCAGCGCCACAGCGGCCGCAGCATGGAGATTTTCGATGAACCGCTGAAACTGGCCGCCGCCAAATTGAGCGCCGAAGCGCGTGGCGAGTTTGTGGAGCGAGTGGCGGCTTCCTGGTCCGCCGCCGGCAAGAATGCCGATGAAGCTCGCGACTTTGCCGGCAAATTGCTGCAAGGCAAGTACATTCCGCATGTGATCGAGCCTTCCGCCGGTGTG
Source organism: uncultured Lentisphaerales bacterium (assembly GCA_964542285.1). Lineage (GTDB taxonomy): Bacteria > Verrucomicrobiota > Kiritimatiellia > RFP12 > JAAYLN01 > CAZIUM01. The sequence goes on along the minus strand of CAZIUM010000119.1, from coordinate 4,731 downwards.
GATCGCCTCGCGTTGGCGCTATTGTGCAACGCCTACGACGAGGAAACCGTATCCGGCGACAAGGGCAAGGAGGAGACCCGCACGGTGCTGCGTTTTCACCCGACGGTCGCGCCGATCAAGGTGGCCGTTTTTCCGTTGGTCAAGAATAAGCCGCCTCTCTATGCCAAGGCCCGCGAAATCTTTGCATCCCTGCAACGCGACTGGTATTGTTTCTGGGATGAGAGCGGCGCCATCGGGCGCCGCTACCGGAGACAGGACGAAGTCGGCACGCCCTTCTGTGTCACGGTGGATTTCCAGACGCTGGAGGACGGCACCATGACGCTGCGGGACCGCGACAGCATGACCCAGGAGCGTTTGACGCTGTCCGCCTTGCGTGAGCGACTGTCGGAACAAATCGATTGACGGATGGAGACCGGGAATGCGCGCCAGGCAAACCACGAAAAAAAACGCCGAAGCCGACTTGGGTTTCGCCAGGCTGGACCTGGACCGTCCACGACGCCGCGGAATGCCGGAAGTCGTGTATGGCGCAGGCAAGACGGTCGCGCAGATGGTCGCGATTGTCAAAGCGCTCAACGCGGCCGGGCAGAATGCCTGCGTGACGCGGGTGGCGCCGGAAGACGGGGAGGCACTTTGCCGGCAGTTGCCGGGAGCTCGCTACCACGCCACGCCGCGCATGCTGACGCTGGATGTCGTCCCGCTGCCGCCGCGCGGCGGACGGGTGGCGGTGGTTTGCGCCGGAACTTCGGATCTCCCGGTCGCCGAGGAGGCCGCACTGACGGCGGAACGCCTGGGCGCGAGGGTGACCCGTATCCATGATGTCGGGGTGGCGGGTCTGCATCGTCTGCTGGGACAGGAACGGCGCTTGAAGACCGCGCGCGTCCTGGTCGTCGTGGCGGGAATGGAGGGTGCGCTGCCATCGGTGGTGGCCGGACTGGTGGACCGCCCGGTCATCGCCGTGCCCACGAGCGTGGGGTACGGGGTCGGCACGGGCGGTATGGCCGCCCTGCTGGGGATGCTGACCAGTTGTGCATCGGGGGTTACGGTGGTCAATATCGACAATGGGTTTGGCGCCGGCGTGGCCGCCGCCATGATCAATCGGCTTTGAAAAAATGCATGCAACCGGAAAGGACGGTCTCATGAAAACCTGCACGAGAAAAATCACACGCGCTTCGCGCTTGGGGTGGGAGGCGGCCCTGGCCGCCGGGCTGTTGGGGTGTCTGACCGCCACGGCGGAACCGCGTTTCGAGGATCGCGGCGACGGGACCGTGACGGACCGGGCCACGGGTTTGACCTGGCTGCGGCAGGCCGATGCCGCCGGCGCGGTCGACTGGAACGCCGCCATCGCCGCCTGTCGGGCGCTCTCCGCGGACACTCACGAGGGCTTGAACGACGGATCGAATCCGGGTGACTGGCGTCTGCCCGATCCCTTCGAACTTCAGTCCCTGACCGCCGCCGCGACGGTGGGGGGCGCCCTGGAGGAAGGGCATCCCTTCGAAGACGTCCAATCCAAGGCGCAATATTGGACCGCTGCCGCGGGATTTTACGATTCCGCTTCCGCCTGGCAGGTGGCGATACGCGGCGGGCGCCTGGCGCTGGTGGAGAAAACGCAAACACGTCCGGTCTGGCCGGTGCGCGGTCGCAGCGACCGGCTGCCGCGCCACCAGGGACGTGTGACCGACCTGGCGGACACCTATGACGGGCTGTCGTCGCGCGAGAAGCAGCGCGCCGAACTGACCGCCCTGTGGGACGTGTCCGGATTCCGGTTGCGCGACGAGTTTGCCGTGGTGCGCTCCGAAGAGTTTCTGACGCCGCCCCCGGCGCTGGCCGAAGCGCTGGAAAAGGGCGGGCATGCCATCGCCGGGCGGGCGCCGGCCATCAAGTGGCGTCTGTTGCCTCACCTGGAGCCGGAGTTTTTCCCGGAGGGCGAGGCCTATCAGGCCGGCTGGGCCAACTGGGCCAAGATCGCCCGCAGCGAGGACAACCGTTTTTACATGGCCGCCAGCGACCATCGCGGTCGCGGTGCCAAACTCAACTTGTACGAATACCGTCCCGACGATGGCCCGCACGGCACGCTGGAACGCGTCCTGGATGTCAGCGCCGCCCTGGGCTGGCACGACGAGATGTACACCGACGGGAAAATCCACGGATCCATGGGAATCATGCCCGACGGGAACCTCTGGGCGGCCACGCACCGAGGCCCCGAGCCCACCGATGAATGGTATGCCGCCGGCTACCGCGGATCGTGGCTTTTCAGCTACAACATTCATACCCGCGTGGCCACCAACTGGGGCGTTCCCATGATCGGACAGGAGCTTCCCACCCATGTGCTGGATGCGAAGCGGGGCATTTTCGTGGGCACCGGGCACCTGACCGCCAGTTTTTTGTGCTGGGATGTCAACACCGGACGCGCCCGCTATGCCGGCGCGCCGCCGAATGGCTGGCGCTGGCATGCCCGGTCCCTCTTTCTGGACCCCGACACCGGGTATTTCTGGGGGGTCGACTTCAGCGAGGAGCCCTATCGGTTCATGAGTTTCGATCCGGAACTGGCGCGTTTCAAGCGCCACGATGTGCCGGTACCCACCCATCCGGAAACGGGCAAGCAAACAGCCGGGCGGCTGCATTGCACCCCCCGGGCCGTGGACGGCTGGTATTACAACGTGCTCGGCTCGACCTTTTTCCGCTGGCGCCCCGATTGGGAAAAGGGCCCCGAAGTCGAGGCGATCGGCACGACCTTCGGCGATACCATCCAATTGGCCATGAGCCCCGAGCGAGACCGGGTGTACTGGGTACCGCGGCGCAAGGACACCCTGGTCGTGATGCGGTACGACATCGCCACGGGCCGCAAGACCGCCCTGGGGTTCTTCAAGGCGCCGCTGGTACGCGAGTTTGGCTATACCTGCGGTCTTGGCGCGTATGGCGTCAACATTTCCCGCGACGGATCCTTCCTGGTCATCCTCGATAACGGCGGATTTGGGCGTGCCTTTGGCGGGCATCCCGCCTTGTTCCTGGTGGAACTGGCCGACGCGTCCGGAAAATGAACCTGCGAAAGGAAATCCCATGAGAATACTCCCGAAATGGATGTTGACGGCGTTGATGCTGTTGCCGGCGGCCCTGCTCTGGACCGGTTGCGACGGACTCCGGGACGGGGGAAATGCGAACTCTGCTCCTTCCCAGGCCCCGTCCCTCGCGCTCATCAAGGACGGACAGCCCCGCGCCGTAATCCTGGCGCCCGCCGACAGGGCTTCGTTGCGGATGAACGGTGTCGATGCCGTGGAGGAACTCGTCGAACATCTGCGCCTGATCAGCGGCGCGACCTTGCCGGTGGTGACGAACGCGGCGGACTTGCCCGCCGGTCGGGTGCCGATCCGGCTGGGAACGATGGCCGATGCGGCGCTGGAGGAAGTCATCCGACCCCGGGGGGAGGTCCCCTCGGCCTTTGCGCTGCGGGTGCGGCCGGACGGGGTGGATATTCGCGGTTTCGGCGATACCGGGACGCTGTTCGGGGTTTACGCGCTGCTCGAACAGCTCGGCGTACGCTGGTACGCCCCCGGGGAGTGGGGCCGGGTCGTTCCGGAAGCGCGCACGGTGCGCCTGGCCTTGCAGGAAACGGTGCAGGCTCCCTCCTGCAAGATTCGCAGACTCGGAGGCTGGATGTCGTCGAATACCGGGTGGTGGATCCGTCAGCGCCAGGGGACGGACATCGAACGGGCGAAGGGGCGCCACGGCATGCCGGGGAACCCGCCCTCCGGTACGAGCCGGCAGGTATGTCTGTCTCTCGGGCCATCATGCCCCCGGCGCCCTGGAGGCGGTGGTCGGAGCCTTGCGCAAATCGCTGGAGGAAAACCCCGATCGAAAAAATTTCGACATGGGACCGCTGGATGGCGGGGGCTACTGCCAGTGTGAAGGATGTCGCGCCCTGGATGGCGATGCTTACGATCCCATGCGCGATGCGCCCTCGATGTCCGACCGCTATGTCTGGTTCTTCAACCGCGTGCTCGAGGAACTGGAGGACGAGTATCCGGACATTCACATCGGCTGGTACGTCTATGCGGCGCATTTCTTCCCGCCCCGGCATGTTAGGCCGAATCCTCGCATCGTCCACACCTTCGCGCCGATTGACGTCGACCGCAACCGCGGCATGGACAACCCGATGAGTCCCGATCGTCATATCTTTCGGAGCGTGATTGACGGGTGGGCGGAATTCGAGCCGGATGCCATGAATTACCGCGGCTACTACAACAACCTGGCCTGTCCCCAGTTTCCCTGGAGCCAGATCGACCGGGTTCGCCATGAGATTCCCGCCCTGCATGCCCTGGGAATCGATGCGTTCGTCGTGGAGGTGATTCGCCAGTCCTGGGCTTCTTCGGTCATAACCCCCTACGTTGCCTGCCGGCTGATGTGGGATGTGAACACGGATGTCGACGCCTTGCTCGACGAATTCTATGCCAAGTTCTACGGTCCCGCGGAAAAACCGATGCGGACGTACCTGGAAGGCCTCGAAGCGGCATTTCGCGACACGCCTTATTTTACGGGGTCCAGTTATATCTATTTTCCGATTTTCGACGCGGAACGCCGTGACGTCTTGCGCGGGGCCCTCGAGAAGGCTGCAAAACAGGCGCCGCGCAAGGGCGAACGTCTTTATGGGGAACGGGTCTGGGCGGCCCGGCAGGGCTTCCGGCGCCTCGAGATCTTTCTGGACATGATCCGGGCGCGCAACCGGCATGACTATGC